>JBEIFW010000111.1:0-11848 GCA_040382215.1 Acidimicrobiales bacterium | reverse complement strand
CGCCCCGGCTGACGCCGGGGCGGGTGCCGGGGGGGCGTGTTCGGGGCGGCCGGCGGCCGACGACGGGGCCGTCGCCTGGCGTAGCCGTGGCGGCGGTGCCGAGGGCTGGGGCATCGGCTGGTTCGCGAGCGACGTGGGCCGGTGGCCGTGCCGGGTCTCCCGGAGTTTGTGCCCGCCCTTGGTGGCCTTCACGGCCTTGCGGCTGATCGGCCCGCGCACCGGGGTGCGCGGCACGAACACCCACCCGACGTTGGGGACCGGCTTGCCGCCGATCAGACGGCCGTCTTCGAACAGCCACGGCTCGTCGCCGTGGAACTCCTGGTAGGAGTCGTTGGAGAGGATCGTCGCGTTGACCTTCTTCGCGATCGTGATCACGAACGCATCGCCGCGACCGATGGCACCGGCCGGCGGGCACACGAGTTCGTTGTTCTCGATCGCCGCATCGAACTCGGCCACCTCCGACGAGGCGATCCGGTGGCCGAACGTGGCGTCCACCACGACGGTCAGGACGGTGTCGGGATGATCGGCGAGGAAGGCCAGCACGGCGTCGTTGAGTTGCTTGAGCGACGGCATCGTCCGGCCTTCGGTGGCCAGGTTCGACCCGTCGACCACGACGTGTCTGGGCATCAGCGGTGCAGTCAAGCACGCCGGGGGCGCGAACGGGCGGACCGTCGCCGCAATCCCCTACCGTTCGGCGCCGTGTCCACCACCCGGTCCTTCGCCGCCGTCCTGTGGGATTTCGGCGGTGTCATCCTGAGCAGCCCCTTCGATGCGTTCGCCCGGTACGAGCGCGAGCTCGGCCTCGCCGAAGGCTTCATCCGGACGGTGAACGCCACGAACCCCGACGACAACGCATGGGCCCGCCTGGAGCGCAGCGAGGTCGACCACGACGGGTTTGCTGCGCTCTTCGAGATCGAGGCACGGGCCCTCGGCGGTGAGCTGTCGGGCCGCCGGGTCCTCGAGCTGCTCGCCGGCGAGATCCGCCCGGCGATGGTCGCCGCGCTCGATGCCGTGAAGGGCGCCGGGTACCGCACGGCCTGCCTCACCAACAACGTCGCCAACGGCGAGGAAGGCCCGTCGGAACGCCGCGCCGCAGTCGCCGCCGTCATGGGGCGGTTCGACGTGGTGGTGGAGTCGTCGAAGGTCGGCTGCCGCAAGCCCGAGCCGCGGTTCTACGAGATCGCTTGCGAACAGCTCGGCGTCACCCCGTCCGATTGCGTCTTCCTCGACGACCTCGGCATCAACCTGAAACCCGCCAAGGCCATGGGCATGACGACCATCAAGGTGGTGCACCCCGACACGGCGCTCGCAGAGCTGTCGCAGACCCTCGGTTTGCCGTTCGCCTGAGCAACGCCCGTTCAGGGGGCGAAGATCGCGTCGAACAGCTCGGCGTGCTCCTGCTCGTGGATCTTGCCCGAGCCCGTCGCCGGGCTGCCCGAGGGCACCCGAGCGACGTGGGACAGGTCGTAGCCACGAGCCTTCATCCGCCAGGTCTGATGCTCGACGAACGTCCACGGGCCCATGTTCTCCGGCTCCTCCTGGAGCCACACCAGCTGCTGGGCGTTCGGGTAGCTCTCGGCGATCTGGCGCATCCGGTCGGCCGGGAAGGGATAGAGCTGCTCGACACGCACGATGGCGACGTCGTCGACGCGGCGCTTGGTCCGCTCGGCGAGCGCTTCGAGGCCGACCTTGCCCGAGCAGTACACGACCCGGCGGACCCGGCCACGATCGGCGAGCACCGGATCGTCGAGCACCTCCTCGAACGAACCCCGGGTGAGCTCGTCGATCGCCGAACGGCTCTCGGGCCGGCGCAGGAAGCTCTTGGGCGTGAAGACCACGAGCGGCTTACGAGTCTCCCGGTGCATCTGGCGGCGCAACAGGTGGAAGTACTGCGCTGCGGTCGTGGCGTTGCACACCTGGATGTTGTCCTCTGCGGCCAAGGTGAGGAACCGCTCGATCCGAGCCGAGGAGTGCTCGGGGCCCTGCCCCTCGTAACCGTGCGGGAGCAGCATCACCACGCCGGCCGTCTGGCCCCACTTGTCCTCGGCGGCGACGAGGTACTGGTCGATGATGATCTGGGCACCGTTGACGAAGTCGCCGAACTGCGCCTCCCAGAGCACGAGCATGTCCTTGTTGGCCACCGAATAGCCGTACTCGAAACCGAGCGCCGCGTACTCCGACAGCAGCGAGTCGTAGAGGAAGAACCGGGCCGCACCGGGCAGGTGCTGCAGCGGGGTCCACGCCGCACCGGTCTCGAAGTCGATCAGCGACGCATGACGCTGGGAGAACGTGCCCCGGCGGCTGTCCTCACCGGCGAGCCGGATCGGCGTGCCCTCGAGCAGCAGCGACCCGAACGCCAACGCCTCGGCGGTGGCCCACTCGACCTCGCCCTGCTCGCGATACAGCTTGGCGCGCGCCTCGAACTGCCGAGCGAGCTTGGGAGGGGGGGTGAACCCGTCGGGGTAGGCCGTGAGCTGCTCGAACACCGAGTCGAGCACGTCCCGGGCCACGCCGGTCGGCACGTGGGGCAGCACCCCGATCGGCTTTGGGGGCTTGGCCGCCTTGATGCCGGCGATCGGGGCGTGGGCGCGGGTCTCGTCGAGCGCCGACTGGAGGCGGGACTGGAAGTCGTCGAGCGCGGCCTCGGCCTCGTCGATGGTGATGTCGCCCCGCTTGACGAGCCGCTCGACGAACAGCTTGCGCACGGTGCGGCGCTGCTCGATCGCCTTATACATCAACGGCTGGGTGTAGCTCGGGTCGTCGCCCTCGTTGTGCCCGTGCCGCCGGTAGCAGACCATGTCGATGACGACGTCCTTGTGGAACGCCTGGCGGTACTCGTACGCGAGCCGGGCCACCCGCACGCACGCCTCGGGATCGTCTCCGTTCACGTGGAAGATCGGCGCCTGGACCATCTTCGCCACGTCGGAGCAGTATTGCGAGGACCGGGCGTGCTCCGGGGCCGTGGTGAAGCCGATCTGGTTGTTGATGATCAGGTGGATCGTCCCGCCGACCCGGTACCCGGTGATGTCGCTCATCGCGAGGCACTCGGCCACGAGGCCCTGGCCGGCGAACGCAGCGTCGCCGTGGATGAGCAGCGGGAGCACCGAGAACGCTCCGGGCGGGTCGATCTGGTCCTGCCGGGCGCGCACCATGCCGATCACGACCGGATCGACGGTCTCGAGGTGGCTCGGGTTGGCGGCGAGCTCGACGCCCACCAGGTTGCCGGTGGGGCTCTGGTACTTGCCCTGGGCGCCCAGGTGGTACTTCACGTCGCCGGAGCCCTGCACCGAGTCCGGGGCCACGTAGCCCTCGAACTCGCGGAAGATCTGGTCGTAGCTCTTGCCGACGATGTTGGCGAGCACGTTGAGCCGCCCGCGGTGGGCCATGCCGAGGACGGCACCGTCGAGGCCGTCGTCGGCGGCGGCGGACAAGATCGTGTCGAGCACGGGGATCGCCGACTCGGCGCCTTCGAGGCCGAAGCGCTTGGTACCGACGTACTTGGTGGCGAGGAACTTCTCGAAGGCCTCTGCGGCGTTGAGCCGGCCGAGCAAGTGGCGCAGCTCGGCGTTGGAGAGCTGGAACGGAACGCCTTCGAGCTTGGACTGGATCCAGCGCTGCTCGTCGGTGTCCTGGATGTGCATGTACTCGATGCCGATCGTGCGGCAGTACGCGTCGCGCAGCACGCCGAGCAGGTCGCCGAGCGTCATCGTCTCGGATCCGGCCACGCCACCGGTGAGGAACTCACGATCGAGATCCCAGATCGTGAGCCCGTAGGTGACCGGATCGAGTTCGTCGTGCATCTGGGGCTCGTGCCAGGCCAACGGGTCGAGGTCGGCGATGAGGTGCCCGCGCACCCGGTGCGCCCGGACCAGCGTGGCGACCTGCATCTGCTTCTGCAGCAGCGCCAGGTCACGGTTGATCGGCGTGGAATCCCGGTTCCACTTCACATCCTCGTACGGCACACCCAGGCTGCGGAACGCGTCACGGTAGAAGTCATGACCGCCGGTGAGCAGTTCGTGGACCCGCTTGAGGAACAGCCCCGATTCGGCCCCCTGGATGATGCGGTGGTCGTAGGTGGACGTCACCGTCACCACCTTCGACACGCCGAGCTCGGCCAGGGTCCGCTCGTCGGCCCCCTGCCACTGGGCCGGGTAGTCGATCGTGCCAACTCCGACGATCACCCCCTGGCCAGGCATGAGGCGCGGCACCGACGGCACGGTGCCGATCGTCCCGGGGTTCGTGAGGGTGATCGTGGCGCCCTGGAAGTCGGCGACGGTCAGCTTGTTCGTGCGGACCTTGCGGATGATCTCCTCGTAGGCGTTGAGGAACGCCGCAAAGCTCATCGTGTCGGCCTCGCGAAGCACCGGCACGACCAGGGTGCGCGACCCGTCGGCCTTGGCGAGGTCGACGGCGAGACCCAGGTTCACGTGCGGGTTGCGCACCACCCTCGGGGTGCCGTCGGCGCCCTCGACGAAGGTGTTGTTCATCACGGGCATGGCGTCGGCGATCGCCCGCACGATCGCGTAACCGATCAGGTGGGTGAACGACGCCTTTGTGCCAGATCCCTTGCGGCCCAGGTAGTTGTTGATGACTTTCCGATTGACCTCGAGCAGCTTGGCGGGCACGTCGCGAAAACTCGTGGCCGTCGGCACGGTGAGGCTACGGGCCATGTTCGCCACGATCGCTGCGCCGGCGCCGCGGATCGCGTCACCACGCTCGTCGGCGCCCGGGGTCGCGGCCGCCGGCACAGCGGGCACCGGGAGCGCCACCGCGACCGGCGCCGCGACCGGGGTGAGGGGCGTGACGGGCGGCTGGCCCGGCGCCGGCGCCAGCAGGCCACCGGCCCGGTAGTCGCCGAAGAACTCGCGCCACGACTCCCCGACCGAGGTCGGATCCGCGCGGAACTGCTCGTACATCTCCTCGACCAGCCAGGCGTTCGGTCCGAAGGGAGCGGGGCGTTGCTCGGGCACGACGTGATCCTAGGTTGGGGTGCCGGACGACCAACGGCCGGACCGGGTCGCGGGCGGCGGCTTTTCGGGGTCCGGCAGTAGGGTTCCGGACATGATGCGGACCCCCCTCATCGGCATCGGACTCGCAGCAATCGCCGTCGGCGCCCTCGCCGGCTGCGGTGGCGGCGACTCCTCGTCCGGCGCCGACGTCGCCACGGCGGACCTCGTGATCACCTCCCCCGGCGGCCTCAAGTTCGACAAGACCGAGTACACCGTTGCGGCCAAGGCCGCCGGGGTGGTCATCGCGCAGGTCAACAAGGACAACCAGACCCACACCCTGCTGCTCAAGGAAGGCTCCAAGCAGGGCCCGCGGGTCGGCCCAAAGCTCACCGACGGCCCGGGTGACTCCTCGATGGGCACCTACGAGCTCAAGGCCGGCGTCTACTACGTCTACTGCGACGTGCCCGGCCACGAAGCGTCGATGAACGCAAAGCTCACCGTCACCTGAGCGGGTCCGGCGGCCTCAGCCGTCGTAGAAGAACGCGTCGTGGAGTCCGACGACGGTGCGCTCCCGATGCCTGACGGCCCGACCGAGGGCGTCTGCGGACAACTGGTGCGAATCGGCGGTGGTGCGGATCCGCTGGGCGAGGTCGCGACGACCGTAGTGGACCTGGAGGAACAACCGACCGGTGGCCCCCGGGCCGGCCGGGGTCCCGCGGTGCCAGGCGTCGGACACGAACAGCGCAACGTCGCCGGCGGCGCCAGTGAGCAAGACGGGAGGTCGGCCGTCGTAGTCGAGGCTCGGATCGTGAATCCGGTCCCGGGGTGCGAGGCGTCCGGATCGGTGGCTGCCGGGGACCACGGCGGTCGGTCCGCAGGCCTCGGGACAGTCGCGCAGCAGCAGGTGGGCGCCGATCGCGAACACCGGGTAGGGGATCCGGTCGTCCCACGGCACCCCGTCGGGCCGCGGGACGTGGGGACCGGCGTCGCAGTGCCACGGCCCGCCGGCGAAGGTGGGCGGGTTGTTCCACGCCGTGTTTGCGATCACGTGGCAGTCGTCGCCGAGCAGCGGCTCGATCACCTCGAGGATCCTCGGGTGCGCCACTGCGGCCTGGCAGGCGGCGGAGCGGTTCAACATCTCGTAGCGGAACTCGGTCCGGTCCACCCGGCCCCGTTCGGGTTCGCTGGCCGCGAAGCAGTCGAGGATCTCGATGGTGAGCGCTGCGACCTCCTCGGCGCTCAACGCCCCGCGCAGCACGGTGTAGCCGTCGGCTTCGAGCTGTGCGGTCGCCTCGGGCGCCTCGCCCCGGTACAGGCCGAGGTTGCCGCCGAGTCGGCGGATCATGCCTCGCCTACCAGGTGCTGGTGCTCGCCGATCCGGGGCGCACGCGACCGCAGCTCCCACGGCGTCGCCGTGAACCGGTACGGCTGGCCCGGATAGGTGACGGTCCGTCCGAGCTCCTCGTGCTCGACGCGCACCGGCCAGCCCCGGGCGACGAAGTGCGGATCCTCGAGGACCTCCTCGGGCGAGTAGATCACCCCGGCGGTCACCCCGTGCTGCTGGGCGGTGCGGAAGAACTCGTAGGCGCTCAACCGTTCAGCCAGGAACGCCTGCAGCTCGCGCGCCGACGCCACGATCTCCTGGAGCATCGGATCCTCGAGGAAGTCGGCGCCCTTGATGATCCCCTTCTCGGTGCCGAGTTCCATGAGGAACCGTAACGGGAACTCCTGGCCGAACCCGGTCGAGTCGAGCCATTGCAGCATCAGCGAGAAGTCCTTGCCGCTGCGGGGCACCAGGCCCGAGTTCACGTACCGGCCGTCGGCACAACGCAGCTGCGTGGGCATCGACAGCGTGGCCCCGGCGTGGCGCCCGGTCTGGCGGAATACCTCCATACCGGCGATCAGCCAGCCGTAGGTGCCCACCTCGGTCGTGACGTTGGCGGCGGCGAAGGCGCTCACGTCGACGTGCTGGCCGGCGCCGGTGACCTCCCGCGCCAGCAGCGCGGTGAGCACGCCCATCACCGCGAAATGGGACGCCGTGTGGAACCCCTGGTTGCCCCCGCCGCGCACCGGCGGCAGGGAGTGGTCGTCGTAGCCGCACATCCACACCGGGCCCGCCGCAAGGATCGTCAGGTCCACCGACGGTTCCACCGAGCGGGGATCGTCCGAGCCGAACGGGGTGACCGAACAGTGCACGAGCCGATCGTGGCCGGTGACGGCGAACGTACCGGGCACCTCGCCCTCGAGCACCACGTCGGCGGTCGCGACGAGCCGGTGGAGCCCGGCACGACCCTCCGGTGTGGTCAGATCGAGCACGACCCCCTGCTTGGAGGTGTGGTAGTGCCACCACCACAGCGACCGCTCGGGGTCGGGCACGTCGTCGACGAACGGTCCGTAGGAGCGCTGGACGCTGCCGCCCGGCGGTTCCACGACGACGACGTCGGCGCCGAGCTCCGCGAGCAGTTTGCCGGCCCATGCCACGCGCTCGTGCGCGATCTCGACGACGCGCGTCCCGGCGAGCGGGCCCATCAGATCACCCCCGTGGCCCGGAGTTCCTCGAGCTCGTCGGCGGACACGCCGAGCAGCCCGCACAACACCCGCTCGTTGTCCTGGCCGAGCATCGGACCGGCTCGCTCGATACGCCAGTCGGTCGCCGACAGGTGCACCGGCACCCCGTCGACCCGGCGGGCGCCGTGCCGGGCATGGACGGCGGTCGGCCACAGACCCCAGGCCAGGTTCGACGGCTCCTCGGACCGCTCCGAGGGGCGCAGGACCGGGGCCACCGGCACGCCCGCGCCGCGCACTGCGGCGACGGCGGCATCCCTCGGCCGGGACCGGGTCCATGCTGCGAGGGATGCGTCGAGGCGGTCTTGGTCGGCGAGGCGACCCGCCGACGACGACCAGCCCGGCTCGTCGAGGCCGAGCACCGGGGCCAGGCGGGCCCAGTCGTCGTCGTCCCGGCAGGCGAGCACCAACCAGGCGTCGTCCTCGGCGGCCGGGTACACGCCGTGTGGCGCCATCGCCGGCGAGGCGCTGCGGTTGGAGTTCGGCATCCCGGGCCGGCGCAAGGGCCGCCCGTTGACGGTGGCGTCGAGGATCGCCGGGCCGTTGAGCGAGGCGCCGGCCTCGGTGCACGACAGATCGACCCACTGCCCCTCGCCGGTGCGGGCCCGGTGGTAGAGGGCCGACAGCAGGGCGATGCCCATCATGTAGGCGCCGGTGTGATCCATGTACGAGTAGCCCCAACCCGCCGGTTCCCGATCGGGCAGACCCGACTGGAACGTCATGCCCGACACCGCCTGCGCAATCGGCCCCCACGACTTGAACCGCGAGTACGGACCGGTGTGGCCGAACCCGCAGTTCGACACGTAGACGATGTCGGGTTTCAGCGCCTTGAGATCCTCGTAGCCGAACCCGAGCCGCTCCATCACCCCGGCGGCGAAGTTCTCCGTGACCGCGTCGCTCACCCGGACGAGGTCCCGCAGCAGCTCCTTGCCCCGCTCGGTGCGCAGGTTGAGCGTGATGCCGAGCTTCTCGACGTTGTGGTTGAGGAACCCCGAACCACCGTCGTGGGTGCGGTCGCCGTCGATGAGCGGTGGCATCTGACGCACGATGTCCCACAACCCGAGTGTGACCGGATCCTCGATCCGGACGACCTGGGCGCCGAAGGCGGCCAGGAACCGGGTGGCGCCGGCACCGGCGAGCTGTCCGGACAGGTCGCAGATGCGCAGGTGGCCGAGCGCCCCCCGGTGGCCCGATGCATTCCCCTCCATGGCGCCGGGACTACTTGATGATCTCCCAGAGGATCAGGTTGACCGCCAAGAACACAAAGCCGGCCACGAGCACGTTGCGGACCGACTCGTACATCAGGTTGAGGCCCTTCTTGGCCTCCGTCTTCCAGGGCAGCAGGCCGAGCGCATTGAGCTCCATCACCGCCACGATCACGAGGAAGACGATCCAGAACAGGGCCAGCTTGCCGCCGCTGAGCTCCGAGGTGTTGTAGGGCGAATGGCTGCGGAACACCATGAACCACAGCATCGACACCGAGAACACGACGTTCTGGCGGGAGGCCATCAGCGCCCGGCGCCCGGCGGCGGCTGCGCCCGGGTCGGCGGAGCCGCCGGCGATCAGGTTGGCGGCGTTGGCGAGCACGACTTTCTGGTTGCGCCAGATCACACCCCAGACGTTCAGCATCATGATCGTGCCGAGCAGCATGCCGGCGAGGATCCCGGAGTTCCCGGCGATCTTCAGCCCGCCCGTGAAGTACCCCTCGGCGATGCCCACGATGATGATCCCGGTGACGAAGGTGGAGATCGCCGCCCACCGGAACCACCACAGCGCCCGACGGGCGACCTTGTCGATCGCGAAGTTGCGGGCCCGACCCTCGTCGCCGTACTCGGCGAAGGCCGGCACCTGGACGAAGTTGAAGTAGTAGAGCAGCCCGATCCAGACGATGCCGACGAGGATGTGCAACCACCGGAACCCGAAGTTCCAAATGCCTACGCGGCTGAAGAAGGATTCTGCAGCAAGGATCATCGGTTGGCTCCCCCGGACGTGCTCTGCCTATGCCTGTCGGCGGAACGTAGCACCACCGACCCCGACCCCCGCACAACCGGCCGGTAGCCTCGGTGGCCCCATGGCTGCGCAGTTCATCTACACGTGTTACAAGCTCGCCCGGCACTACCCGCCCGACCGGACCGTGCTCGAGAACATCTCGCTGTCGTTCTATCCGGGGGCGAAGATCGGCGTGATCGGCGCCAACGGTTCGGGCAAGTCGAGCCTGTTGAAGATCATGGCGGGCGTCGACGACGGCTACACCGGCGAAGCCCGCCTCACCCCCGGGTTCACCGTCGGCTACCTGGCCCAGGAGCCCGAACTCGACCCGACCAAGGACGTGCTGGGCAACGTGATGGTCGGCGTGGGCGAGGTGAAGGCCCTTCGCGATCGCTACGACGAGGTGATGGCGATGTGGGGCGACCCCGACGCCGATTACGACAAGGTCGGTGCGCTGCAGGCCGAACTCGAGGACCGCATCGCGGCCACCGACGCGTGGAACCTCGAACGCAACGTCGAGATCGCGATGGACGCCCTGCGCTGCCCGCCCGACGACGCCGACGTGCGCGTGCTGTCGGGCGGCGAGCGGCGCCGGGTCGCGCTGTGCCGGCTGCTGCTGTCGAGGCCCGACCTGTTGCTGCTCGACGAGCCCACCAACCATCTCGACGCCGAGTCGGTCGACTGGTTGGAGCGGTTTCTGCAGGACTACCACGGCACGGTCGTGGCCATCACCCACGACCGTTACTTCCTCGACAACGTGGCCAAGTGGATCCTCGAGCTCGATCGGGGCCGCGGGTTCCCGTTCGAGGGCAACTACTCGTCGTGGCTCGAGCAGAAGCGGGCGCGCCTCGCGCAGGAGGAAAAACAGTCCTCGGCCCGCCAGAAGGCCCTCGAGCGCGAGCTCGACTGGGTGCGCATGGCCCCGAAGGCCCGCCAGTCCAAGGGCAAGGCCCGTCTCGGTGCCTACGAGAAGCTGCAGGCCGAGGCCGAGGCCGAGCGCGATCCGTCGATGAAGCTCGAGATCGCGATCCCGCCCGGCCCCCGCCTTGGCGATACCGTCATCGAGTTCGGCGGCGTCTCGAAGGGCTTCGGCGACCGGCTCCTGGTCGACGACCTGTCGTTCTCGTTGCCCCGCGCCGGGATCGTCGGGGTCATCGGCCCGAACGGCGCCGGCAAGACCACGCTGTTCCGCATGATCGTCGGCGACGAGCAGCCCGACGCCGGCACGGTGCGGATCGGCGACACGGTGCAACTCGCCTACGTCGACCAGAGCCGTGAGGCGCTCGACCCGGACAAGACCGTCTACGAGGTGATCACCGGCGGGGTCGACCACCTCAAGGTCGGCGGCCGGGAGATCCACGGCCGGGCCTACGTCGCCACGTTCGGGTTCAAGGGGGCGGACCAGCAGAAGCGGGTCGGCGTGCTGTCGGGCGGTGAGCGCAACCGGGTGCAGCTCGCCAAGGTGCTCAAGGCCGGCGGGAACGTGCTGCTGCTCGACGAGCCCACCAACGACCTCGACGTCGACACGCTGCGCGCGCTCGAGGAAGGCCTCGAGTCGTTCCCGGGCTGCGCCATCGTGATCAGCCACGACCGCTGGTTCCTCGACCGGATCTGCACCCACGTGCTCGCCTTCGAAGGCGACAGCCAGGTTCGCTGGTTCGAGGGCAACTTCGGTGAGTACGAGGCGTTCCGTCGCAAGCAGCTCGGGGTCGACGCCGAGACCCCCCACCGCATCAAGTACAAGCCGCTCGCCCGCTGAAGGATCCGGCGTGGCCGCCCCTGTCCCCCTCGACGACGAGGCCCGGGCCCGCGTCCTGCGCCGTGCCCTCGAATTGGCCGAGCCGGCCCTCGACGACCTGCCCCGGGTGGATCAGGTCGAGGTGCTGCGGCGGGTGGCCGACGACCTCGGCATCCCGTCAGGAGCGTTGGAACGTGCTCTCGCCGAAGAGCGCGCCGGGCTCCTCGCGCCAGCTCTGCGCCGGGCCCGGCGACGGTCGTTGGTCGAGATCGTCGCCGGACCGGCCGAGGTGGACGTCGAGCGGACGCTGTCGATCCCCGGCGACCCCCTCGGCGAGCTCGACGTGTGGCTCCAGAAGGCCCACGCGCTGCGGCGGCGCTCGATCCAGTCGAACCGTGGGGTGTGGGAGCGGCGACGGGACCCGGTGGCCGCGGTGCGCCGCGGCGTGGGGTCGCTCGTCGGGGAGGCCGGTCTCGGCCAGCTCGCCGAGGTCCGCGCGGAGCAGGTCGACCTCGCCGACGAGCGACTGGTGCGCCTGCGCGCCGACGTCCGCGCCCGGCGGTCCGGCTACGTGGCGGGCGGGGCGACCCTGGGCGCCGCCGGGCTG
>JBEIFW010000110.1:0-12210 GCA_040382215.1 Acidimicrobiales bacterium | reverse complement strand
GCGCTGACCGATCTCGCCCGGCCGGGCGCCTGCCTCGGGCTGGCCGGGGCAGACGCCGACGATCTCGCGCCGCTGGTGCTCGCCGCCCACGACGCCGGTGCTCGTGCGACGTTGCTGCCCGGGGACCTCGCGTCCGCGGGCATGGCGGAGCGGGTCGTCGATGCGATGCGCAACGCGTTCGGCCGCATCGATCTCGTGGTGATCGTCGCCGAGGCCCGACCGGTCGACCCCCTCGGCGCCGAATCGGGTCGCCGCGCCGTGGAGCGCGCTGTGGCGGTCCCGTTCCTGGTGCTGCGCGAGGCAGGCCGTCTCATGGCCGGGGCCGGGGGTGGCCGGGTGGTGCTCGTGGAGCCACCGGGCACGCCCGTGTCCGTGGCCGGGTTGGTGCGCGCGAGCGGACTCGAGGTGACCGTCGCCGAGCACTGGCCCGCCGGAGCGTGCTGATCCCGTCGGGCTAGCGTTCGCAAACGTGGTCCGGCCGGTCGTCGCTGTGCTCGCCGCCGGGCTGCTGCTGGCCGGGTGCTGGGGGGACGACCCGCGGCCGGCCACCCGTTCGACATCGGTGTCCGTCGAGACGGCGGCCGTGGCGAACCCGTCGCCCGCGTCGGCGCCGGGGACGGCCGGTACGACGACCACGACGGCGGCCACGTCGAGCACGTCGCCTCGGCTCGGCGCGCCGCAACGTCCGATCCCGCCCCAGACCCCGTTCGAGTTGAGCTCCGAGTGGTCGTTCACGGTGCGCTCGACACGCGACGACGGTCAGCGGTTGCCGACGACCACCATCAGGCCTGGGCCGACGACCACCGACCCGTTCGGCACCGTCGCTCCGCCGCCTCCGGTTGTCGTCCGCATCGGCGTGAGCGTGGCCTACAACGGCGTGTTCGCCCAGGGGTACCTCACGGCGCTGCGCGTCGGGGTGGTCGGATCGACCGCCGTGCCGTACCGGTCAGCGCCGTGCCCATCGCTGGTCACCGACGCCCTCGATCTCGCCAGTCCGGTCGCCAAGGGGCAGGCCGTGTCGGGGACCCTGTGTTTCGTGGTGGAGCAGGCCGACACCACGGCCCTGCGCCTGTACGCCCGTGTCGGGCCGTCGACTCGGGACAACTACTTCACGCTGCCGTCGGCCTGATCGTCGGGCTCGTCGTCGGGCTCGTCGTCCTCGCCTTCCATCGGCTCGGGACGAGGGCGGCGCCGGCCGGTGCGGCGCTCGGCCCGTTCCACCTCGACGAGTTCGGTCTCGAGGGCCGTGAGTTCGGCCGACAGGTGTTGCCAGGACCGGCGCCGCTCGGGGGCGAGGAGCCCGGCCGACACGGCGGCGTCGACGGCGCATCCCGGTTCGTCACCGTGTCCGCAGTCGCGGAACCGGCACCGCTGGGCCAGTGCGACCACGTCGGCGAAGGCGCGTTCGAGGCCGTGTCCCTCGCTCCACAGTGCGACGGCCCGTAGGCCCGGTGTGTCGAGCAGATGGCCACCCCCGGGCAAGGGCACGAGCTCCGCGGCCGTGGTGGTGTGCCGGCCGCGCTGGTCCCCCGACCGCACGGCCCCGGTCCGTTGCACCTCGGCGCCGACGAGCGAGTTGATGAGCGTCGACTTGCCCACGCCCGAGGCGCCGAGCAGCGCGACGGTGCGACCGCCGATGGCGAAGGACCGCAGCGCTTCCACCCCGCGCCCCGTGCGAGCGGACGCCGCGAGCACCGGCACACCGAGGGCGATGCCGGCGACCGCGGCGACGGCGTGCTCGGGATCGTCGACGAGGTCGGCTTTGGAGAGCACCACGACGGGCTCGGCGCCGCTCTCGTACACCTGCACCAGTTCCCGTTCGAGCCGCCGCACGTTGGGCGGGTGCGACAGCGCGTGGAGCAGCAGCACGGTGTCGACGTTGGCGGCCACCACCTGCGCCTGGCCCCGAGCACCCTGGAACGAGGCTCGGCGGGCGAGCACGCTCCAACGGTCGAGCACGTGGGCCACCCGCTCGCCCGACACCACGACCCAGTCACCGACCCCGACGGTCTCGCCGAGGTTGCGGACCCGGAGCGCCTCGCGGTCGGGGCTGGTGAGCACGCTCGACCATCCGCGATCCAAGCGGACGACCCGCCCCACCGGTTCGGGTCGTCCGAGCGTCGCCCAGGCCTGCTCGAAATGGTCGCTCCAACCGAGCCCGCGTCGACCGAGTGCCCCGTCGGATTCCGGCTCCTCGACCACGTCGCGTCACGGTACCCACGCTGCGCGACTTGACGCCCGACGAATTCCTCGGATTGCCTGGCCCCAGTGCCGCGTCCGCTCGTCATCGTCGAATCACCCGCCAAGGCCAAGACCATCGCCCGGTTCCTCGGCGACGAGTTCGACGTGCGTGCCTCGGTCGGCCATGTGGCCGACCTGCCGTCCAAGGGTCTCCACGTCGACGTGACCGACGGGTTCCGACCCAACTACGAGCTCACCCCGCGGGGCAAAGAGGTCGTCAAGGAGCTGCGCAACGCTCTGAAGCAGGCCAGCGAGCTCTACCTTGCGACCGACGAGGATCGGGAGGGGGAGGCGATCAGCTGGCACCTGCTCGAGCAGCTCAAGCCCCGTGTGCCGGTGAAGCGGATGGTCTTCCACGAGATCACCCGCGCCGCCATCGCCGAGGCCGTGCGCAACCCCCGACAGCTCGACCAAGGGCTCGTCGACGCTGCAGAGACCCGCCGGATCCTCGACCGGCTGTACGGCTACGAGGTCTCGCCGGTGCTGTGGCGCCGTGTCAACCGCGGGCTGTCGGCCGGGCGGGTGCAGAGCCCGGCCGTGCGCCTGGTGGTCGAACGCGAGCGTGAGCGGATCGCGTTCGTACCCGCCGGGTACTGGGGTCTCGAGGTCACCTTTGCGACTGCCCCGGTCTTCACCGCGTCGCTGGTCCAGCTCGACGGCGCAAAGGTCGCGACCGGGCGCGATTTCGGACCGGACGGACGGCCGACGGGTCGGGTGGTGGTGGTCGACGAGGCCCTGGCGCGATCGCTGACGGTCGGGTTGGAGGGTCGCCCGTGGACCGTGCAGTCGGTGGAGCGCAAGCCCTATCGCTCGTCGCCCAAGCCGCCGTTCATGACCTCCACCCTGCAGCAGGAAGGCGGTCGCAAGCTGCGCCTGTCGGCCTCGGCGGTGATGCGTCTCGCCCAGGGGCTCTACGAGCGTGGGTACATCACCTACATGCGGACCGACACCACGGTGCTGTCGCAGGAGGCGATCGACGCGGTGCGCGGCGAGATCCGTCGAGGGTTCGGGGAGCGCTACCTGTCGGAGCGGCCCCGGCAGTTCGCGTCCAAGGCGAAGAACGCGCAGGAGGCCCACGAGGCGATCCGGCCCACCGCGCCGCTGCGGGCCCCCGATGCGCTCGCCGGCGAGCTCGTCGGCCAGGAGCTGGCGCTCTACCGGATGGTGTGGTCCCGCACGCTCGCGTCCCAGATGGCCGAGGCGACGGGTTCGACCACCTCGGTGCGCCTGCTGGCCAGCACCGCTGCGGGAACCACGGCCGAGGTGGCCGCATCGGGCACCACGATCACGTTCCCGGGCTACCGCCAGGCCTACGTCGAGTCCGTCGACGAAGGGGCCGAGGCCGACGAGCGGGAGGCGCTGCTGCCCGAGCTCGCCGTCGATCAGCGGGTGGAGGCGTCGGCGATCGTGCCCGACGGGCACACCACCGCCCCGCCGGCCCGGTACACCGAGGCCTCGCTGGTGAAGCGCCTCGAGGAGCTCGGCATCGGGCGGCCCTCGACGTGGGCCTCGATCATCCAGACGGTCCTCGACCGGGGGTACGTGTGGAAGAGGGGCCAGGCGCTCGTACCGACGTGGACGGCGTTCGCCGTGGTCAACCTGCTCGAGCGGCACTTCGACGAACTGGTGGATTACCGCTTCACCGCCCGCCTCGAGGACGATCTCGACGCGATCGCCCGCAACGAAGTACCGAAGGGCGACTGGTTGCACGGCTTCTACTTCGGCGGTGACGACCTGCCCGGTCTGAAGCGTCTCGTGGAGGAGAACCTCGACGAGATCGACGCGGCGGAGATCAACAGCTTCCCCGTGGGCGCGGACGACGAGGGCCGCGAGATCGTCGTGAAGCCGGGCCGGTACGGCCCCTACGTGAAGCGAGGGGACGAGACGGCGTCGGTCCCCGACAATCTGCCGCCCGACGAGCTGACCGTCGAACGCGCCGTGGCACTGCTCGCAGCGCCCAAGGGGGATGCCCCGATCGGCGCGCTCGACGGCATCCCGGTCTACGCGAAGAACGGGCGCTACGGCCCCTATGTGCAGTGGGGCGACGCGGACCAGCTGCCGCCGGGGGAGACCAAGCCCAAGATGGCGTCGTTGTTCAAGGCGATGTCGGTGGAAACCGTAACGCTTGAACAGGCGGTCCAGCTGTTGTCGTTGCCGCGGTTGGTCGGTGTCGACCCGGTCGACGGTCAGCCGATCACCGCCCAGAACGGCCGCTACGGCCCGTACGTGGCCAAGGGCAATGAGTCGCGCTCGCTGCAGACCGAGGGACAGCTGCTGACGGTCGGCCTCGACGAGGCGCTCGCCCTGCTGGCCCAACCGAGGACGTTCCGCGGCCGAGGTGCAGCCGCCCCGAAGCCGCCCCTCGCCGAGTTCGGCACCGATCCCGTGTCCGGCCGCGTGGTCGTGGCCAAGGAGGGCCGGTTCGGCGTCTACGTCACCGACGGCCAGACGAACGCCTCGATCGGGCGGGGGGATCGCATCGAATCGATGACACCGGAGCGGGCCTACGAGTTGCTCTCGCTGCGGCGTGATGCCGCCGGGGACGCGACGGTGGGGTCCAGCGGTCGGGCAGGCACGGCGACCAAGGCGGTCGCCAAGGCGCCGGCCAAGAAGGCGCCGGCCAAGAAGGCGGCCAAGAAGGCGCCGGCCAAGAAGGCGCCGGCCAAGAAGGCGCCGGCCAAGAAGGCGCCGGCCAAGAAGGCGCCGGCCAGAACGGGCGCGAAGAAGACACCGGCGAAGCGGAGCCCTCGCTCCCCGTCGTGACCTTGCCTGGTTCGGTGGATCGCGCCGGGTGCGGCGACGATGAAGTGATGGTGTCGTGGGCGCGTGTCGGGATCGCCGGAATGGCCATCGTCGTGCTCGGCGGGTGCGCGGCCGGTGGCTCGCCGGTGGTGATCGGTGATGCCCGGCCGGTCGCAGCACGGGCCGACGACCGGCTCCCGGCGATGAGCATGACGACGACGACCACGCTCCCCTCCTCGAGCGTTTCCCCCAGCACGACCGCACCCAGCGGGCCGGTGTCGAGCAGCGCTGGGTCCGTAGCCCGATCGACGGTCGCGGAAACCCTGGCTGCGCCGTCGGGTACGACGTTCCGGGACCCGCAGGGCTCCTACGAGATGACCATCGATCCCGGGTGGTCGAGCCGGACCGGTTCGGTGGAGCCCGACGTCGAGCTGTGGGTGGTCGGTCCGTTGCGCGACGGCTTCACCCCCGCCTCGCAATCGTGAGCCAGCCGAGCGACGGCCTCGGACTCGAGGAGTACGTCGCGCTCAACGTCCGTGAGCTGCCGCAGCTCGGCTTCGAGGTGCTGAGCACGGGGGTCGTGGCCGGCGCAGCGGGCAACCGGGTGGCCGTCGTCGAATACGTCGGCGTGCCGCCGAACTCACCGTCGGGCCGGCGGCTCCGGTTCCTCGCTGTCGCGTCGGTGCGGGGCACGAACGCCGTCGTGGCCACCTTCGCCGACGGCGAGAGTGGGTTCCCCTCGTCGAGCAAGCGGGTCGAGCCCTTCCTACGTTCGCTGCGGGCGCTGTGACCATCGACCCTGATACCCCCTAGGGGTACGGGGTACACTCGCGGGCGTGGAACACCCGGGGTACGCCGAGGACCGAGCGGCCGTGCAGGCCCGCCTGCGCCGCATCGAAGGCCAGGTCCGGGGTCTGCAGCGCATGGTCGATGACGACGTGTACTGCATCGACGTGCTCACCCAGGTCGCCGCCGTGTCCCGGGCGCTCCAAGGCGTCGCCGTGTTGCTACTCGGGGATCATCTTCGCCACTGCGTCGTCGGCGCCGCCGTCGGCGGCGACGAGGCGCTCGAACCGAAGATCGCCGAAGCCACCCGCGCCGTCGAACGACTGCTGCGGGCCTAGGAGGGAGCCATCCATGCCCACGATCACGTTCTCGGTGCCCGGCATGACCTGCGGTCACTGCGTTGCCGCGGTGTCGGGCGAGCTGGCCAAGGTGGCCGGCGTCGTCGATGTCCAGGTGGATCTCGACTCCAAGGCCGTCGTCGTCACCGGCGACGGCTTCGAGCCGTCGGCGCTCGCCGCAGCGGTCGACGAGGCCGGCTTCGAAGCGGCCGGCCTGCCGTCGTGAGCGCACTCGCGCACGTCGAGGTGGTCGTCACCGGCATGACGTGTGCGACGTGTGCGATGCGGATCGAGAAGAAGCTCAACCGGCTCAGCGGGGTGACCGCCACGGTCAACTACGCGACCGAGCGCGCCACCGTCGACTACGACCCGGAACTGCTCGACGCCGCAGCGCTCGTCTCGGCCGTCGAGGCGGCGGGCTACGGCGCCATCCTCCCGGGTCCCGAGCCGAGCCGTGCGACCGCACCGGATCGGGCGGGTGCTGCGCAACCGTCGGCCGGGCCCGACGGGACCCGTCCGGCCGACGATCACCTGCGCCGGTTGCGGGAGCGGCTGATCGGCACCGCCGTGCTGTCGTTGCCGGTGCTCGTGGTGTCGATGGTGCCTGCGCTGCAGTTCCGGCACTGGCAATGGTTGGCGCTCGCCCTGGCCGGTCCGGTGGCCACCTGGGGCGCATGGCCGTTCCACCGGGCGGCGGTGATGAACGCCCGGCACGGCACCGCCACGATGGACACCTTGATCTCGGTCGGGGTCCTCGCCGCGTCGGCATGGTCGTTGTGGGCCTTGGTGGTCGGCGGTGCCGGCGAGCCCGGGTACACGATGGGCTTCGAGCTGCCGTGGACATCGAGTGGTCACGCCCACGGCGCTGCGGCTCCCCACCTCTACCTCGAGGTCGCGTCGACGGTGGTGGCGTTCCTGCTCGCCGGCCGGTTCTTCGAGGCCCGGGCCAAACGGCGTGCCGGCGCCGCGATCGAGGCGCTGTTGTCCCTGGGGGTCAAGGAGGTCGGGATGGTGGCCCCGGACGGTACCGAGCGGCGCGTACCGATCGGCGAGCTGGTGGTCGGGGACCGCTTCGTGGTCCGACCTGGTGAGCGCATCGCCACCGATGGTGTCGTCGACGTGGGCACCTCGGCGGTCGATGCGTCGCTCGTCACCGGAGAGAGCGTGCCGGTCGAGGTCGGCCCGGGCGACGTGGTCATCGGGGCCACGGTGAACGCCGGCGGTCGGATCGTGGTGCGTGCGACGCGGGTCGGCGCCGACACGCAGTTGGCCCGCATGGCAGCGCTCGTCGCTGCGGCGCAGTCGGGCAAAGCGCCCGTGCAGCGCCTCGCAGACCGGGTGTCGTCGGTGTTCGTGCCGGTGGTGATCGGGCTCGCGCTCGTCACCCTGGCGGCGTGGCTCGTCGCCACGGGCGACGCGACGGCGTCGTTCACCGCCGCCGTCGCCGTGCTGATCATCGCCTGCCCCTGCGCACTCGGGTTGGCGACCCCGACCGCACTGCTGGTGGGCACCGGTCGGGGCGCCCAACTGGGCATCCTGATCAAGGGTCCCGAGGTGCTCGAGTCGACCCGGGCGGTCGATACGGTCGTGCTCGACAAGACCGGCACCGTCACGACCGGAGCGATGGCGGTGGTCGCCGTCTGCCCGGCACCCGGCGTGACGCGGGGCGAGCTACTCGGGATGGCCGGCGCGTTGGAGGCCGCCTCCGAGCACCCGGTCGGCCGGGCGATCGCGTCGACGGCGCACGACGAACTCGGCGCCCTCCCGACGGTCGATTCGTTCACGAATCGCCCCGGTCTCGGGGTGGAAGGGGTTGTGGAGGGGCGTCGCGTCGTCGCCGGCCGGCCCGCCCTGCTGATCGACCGGGGTCTCGCACCCATGGCCGCCGAGACGGTGGCGGCAGCCGAGGGCGGCGGGCGCACGGTGGTCGCAGTGGGTTGGGACGGGGCGACGCGCGGGCTCGTCGTTGTGGCCGACACCGTGAAGCCGACCAGCCGAGCCGGGGTGGACGCGCTTCGCCGGCTCGGGTTGTCCCCGGTGCTGCTCACCGGTGACAACGAAGCCACGGCGCGAACGGTGGCGGCCGAGGTCGGCATCGACGAGGTGATCGCCGAGGTCCTCCCGGCCGACAAGGTGGCCGTCATCGCCCGGCTGCAGGGCGAGGGCCGGGTGGTGGCGATGGTGGGCGACGGGGTGAACGACGCTGCTGCTCTCGCGCAGGCCGATCTCGGCATCGCAATGGGATCGGGCACCGACGCGGCGATCGAAGCGTCGGACCTCACGCTCGTGCGCAGCGAGCTGCCTGCCGTCGCCGATGCCATCCGACTCGCCCGCCGGACGCTTGCGACGATCAAGGGCAACCTGTTCTGGGCGTTCGCCTACAACGTCGCCGCGCTGCCGCTGGCCGCCGCCGGGTTGCTGAGCCCGGTGATCGCAGGCGCGGCGATGGCCGGCTCGAGCGTGTTCGTCGTGTCCAACAGCCTGCGGTTGCGCCGCTTCCGCTGAGCGGCCCCGGTCGAGTGGGTGCACCACCGCCGCCCGAGCCCGCCCCGCCGAACGCCGTTGGATGCGTACGATCCCGCGCATGATCGTGATCAACGGCCGTCTCACCATCGATCCCGCCCGCCGTGCGGACTTCGTCGCGGCCTGCGTTGCCATGCAGCAGGCGTCACGCGCCGAGGAGCCCTGCCTGCACTACGTCTTCACGGCGGATCTCGAGCACGATGACGTGTTCCACATCGCCGAGAAGTGGTCGAGCGACGAGGGTCTCAAGACGCACTTCGGCCTGGCGCACATGGCGGCGTTCCAGAAGGCGATCGCCGGCGTCGTCAAGGGCATCGACGTCACCAGGTACGAGATCGCCTCCGAGGGCCCGGTGCGCTGAGGCGTAGGCTCGCCGGCCATGGGGGCAGCCGACGACGTCCGTGACGAGGTCCGCACCTGGCTCGCGGAGCACTGGGATCCCGAGCGCCCGCTCGCCGACTGGCGCCAGATCGTGGTCGACTCGGGATGGGCCTGCCCCACCTGGCCAGTGCAGTGGTACGGCAAGGGGTTGCCGCCCGTGCTCGCCGGTGTCGTCACCGAGGAGTTCGACCGGGTGGGCGCCGTCGGGGCGGCCGGTGGTTCGGGCATGACGCTCGCAGCGCCGACGATCCTCGCCCACGGCAGCGACCTGCTGAAGCGCACGCTGCTGCGGCGTATCGCAACCGGCGAGGACACCTGGTGCCAACTGTTCAGCGAGCCAGGTAACGGCTCGGACCTGGCCGGGCTGAGCACGCGGGCCGACCGCGACGGCGACGAATGGGTGGTGTCGGGGCAGAAGGTGTGGAACACCGGCGCGCACAAGGCTGCCTGGGGAATGCTGCTCGCCCGCACCGACTGGGACGTACCGAAGCACCGGGGCATCACGTACTTCGCCGTCCCGATGCGTCAACCGGGTGTCGAGGTTCGGCCGTTGGTGCAGATGAATCGGTACCAGAGCTTCAACGAGGTCTTCCTCACCGAGGCCCGCGTGGCCGACGAACATCGCATCGGCGACGTCGGGCAGGGCTGGGCGGCCGCGATGACGACCCTGGCGCACGAGCGAGGCCTGCAGGCGATCCGGTTGTCCCGGGTGCCCGAGGGGCTCGGCCGGTGCGCCCGCGAGGCTGCCGAGGAAGCGGTCGAGTACGCGAAGACCTATGTCTGGTATCCGCAACGGGCGGGCCGCTCCGACCTGCTGATCCCCCGAGCCCGGGCCACCGGGGCCGCCTCGGACCCGTTGGCCCGGCAGGCGATCACCTCGATTCTGGCCCTGGAGAAAGCGGCGAGGTGGAACGTCGAGCGGGGTAGGGCGGCGCGGGCCGCCGGCCGGCCTCCCGGACCCGAAGGATCGCTCGGCAAGCTCAGCGCCTCGATGATCTCCAAGCGTTCGGCCGCCGCGCACGCCGCCATGACCGGGGCCGATGCGATGCTCACCGGGCCCGACTCGCCCGAGGCGGGGATCATCGCCGAGATCATCGTGTCGAGCCCGGCGGTGTCGATCGCCGGGGGCACCGACGAGATCCAGCACGACATCCTCGGCGAGCGCATGCTGGGCCTGCCGAAGGAACCGTCGGTCGACAAAGACATCGCCTTTCGCGACGTGCGCCGCAACTGAGCGCTCCCGGCAGGCCGGTCGCCCGGCCGGCTCACCCCAGCCGATGGCCGATCCACTCGTCGAGTTCGTCCAGGACGGCCCGCACGGCCGGGGAGTGTGGTGCCACGAGCCCGATGCCGTGCGGAATCCCGGCATGGACGCGCAGGTCGACATCGACGCCGGCATGCCACAGGCGTTGGGCATAGGCGACGTCTTCGTCGAGGAAGCCGTCCACGGCACCAACGGTGATCAGCGTCGGGGGCAGGCCGGACAGATCCGAGGCGCGCGCGGGCGCCGCATGGGACGGGACGTCGTCGCCGCCGAGGCCGCCGAGATACGCCGCCCAGCCGTAGGCGTTTGACGAAGGCGGCCAGACGGGCACGGTCCAGCGGCTCGACGGTGTGGTGCGGCGGTCGTCGAGCATCGGGGCCACGAGCGCCTGGAAACGGAACGCCGGCAGGCCACGGTCCCGCGTGGCGAGGACGACGGCGGCTGCGAGTCCCCCGCCTGCGCTCGAACCACCGATACCGATCCGGTCGGCGTCGAGCCCGATCGTGCCGGCTTGCGCCCGGGCCCAGGCGACGGCGCCGAGGCAGTCGTGCAGCGCTGCGGGGAAGGGGTGCTCGGGGGCGAGCCGGTAGCGGGGTTGGACCACGACGGCACCGAAGCGTTGTGCCCAGCGCTCGGCCCGCCGGTCGTCGGGCGCTGAGGCGCCCACGACGTACCCACCGCCATGTACCCAGACGATGCCCGGCGCTCCGCTCGAACCCTGCGGCCGGTGGACGACGACTGGGATCGCTCCGACCGTGACGTCGAGCCGTTCGATGCCGGTCACGTCGCAGCTCTGCGTCAGGGTCGATGATCGGGCGATTCGTTGCGCCGGCAATGAATCACCGTCGAGCGTCATCGCCGAAGGGGCGGCGGCGAGGGCGGTGGCGAGGTCGGGATGCAGTCGAGGCGTCACGGCCGCCGACGGTAGGCGCAGGAGCGCCGGAGTTTGGTCAGGCGGCGGTGGTCGGCGGGGTCGATGTCGTCGGCGCACCCGGTGCGTGACGCGGACCGTTCATTGCCGGGCGCCCGGGGCCCTTGTCCCCCATGTGCCCACGAGGTCCGCCGGCCTTCGGGCCGCCCGGCTTCGGGCCGTCTACCCCGGGCACCAGGGGGCCGCCGGCCTTGGGTCCGCCGTTCACCATGGCGGTGGTCCGCTCCGTGAGCTTGGCGGCCGCAGCATCGGCCTGGGCCTGGGTGAGCTTGCCGTCCTTGACCGCTTGGGCGGCCGCGTCGTTGTGGGCGGCGATGATGGCTGCGACCACGCCCTCGACCGCGATGGACTTCCCGGCGGCTACGGCGGCGATGGTCTTGCCCGCCTTGAGTTCGGTGATGAGCGCCTCGGTGGTCATGCCGAGGGCCTTGGCCGCAGCGTCGAGACCCGCACCCGGCCCAATGGAGGCGCGCCCGCCGCCCATCGGGGGCATGCCCGGTTTGCCAGGGGCGGCGCCGGGACCCTTGGCGCTGCGGCCGGGGGCGGAGAGTTCGGCGGTGACGGCGTCGGCCTGGGCCTGGGTGATCGTCCCTGCCGCAACGAGTTTGGTGAGCGCAGCAGCGAGCGGTCCGCTCCGTCCGGCCGGTGCACTCGAGGTGCTCGCCTGGTCGCTCGGGACGGCGGCGGCGCCGGCCGACGAGGCGAACCAGATGCCGACGCCGACCGATCCGGTGACGGCGACGGCGGCGATGCCGGTGCGAACACGGCGAGAGAGCGAAGCCATGTGGGCAGCATGCACCCGCGGGCGCGATCCGTGCACTCGCGTGAGCAAGAACTCGGTAAGAACTCCGCCCGGCCCCGGGTTTGGTCCGGGCGGTGCCGGGCGGCCCGGGACGCGGTTCTGTGCGCAGGACGGGCGGGTGGTGCCGCCGGGCTGCGCACAGCACGTGGGGGGGGGGGGGGGTAGTTGGGGGTGGTGGTCGGGGTGGTGCGGGGGGTGCGGG
>JBEIFW010000109.1:0-12274 GCA_040382215.1 Acidimicrobiales bacterium | reverse complement strand
CGCCGCCCCACCGCCCCCGCCGGTGCCCGCCCGCGCCGCCGGCCCCGGCGCCACGCTCGCCGGTGCGGTCGCCCCGTCCGCCGGGGATGCCGGCGGTGCGCCGGCCGTCGAGCTGTCCCTCGAGGAGCTCGCCGGGGCCAGCGGGCTTCTCGTCGAACAGGTCCGCGAGATCGAGTCGTTCGGTCTGCTGCACGGCCGCACCCGCTCGGGGGTGACCCGCTACGGCGCCGATGCGCTCGACGTCGCCCGGCTCGCCGCCGCGTTCTTGCGTCACGGTGTCGAGCCACGGCACCTTCGGATGTACCGCAGCGCCGCCGAGCGCGAGGTCGGGATCATCGAGCAGGTCGTGCTCCCGCTCGCCAAGCAGCGCAACCCGAAAGTGCGCGCCGAGGCCCAGGGCAAGCTCGATGAGCTCGTGTCGCTCGGGGCGCGCTTGCGCGATGCGTTGGTGCGCAGTGCGCTCGCTCCGCTCGCCGAGCCGCGCTGAGCCGTCCCGCGACCAGGACGGCCGGATCCGGCCACCGCGCCGCAGAGCCGGGGAAGAATCGGTCGCCTGGCACGACACGGTGGACCGGTGCAGCGTTAGGGTTTTCTCGTGATCTCCATGGAGCTGGTCGGTGTCCGGCTCGAGATGCCGGCGAACCAGCCGATCGTGCTGCTGCGAGAGCAGGGCGAAGCACACCGCCTCTTGCCGATCTACATCGGTCACCCGGAAGCCATGGCGATCGCCCACGCGCTCGACGGCGTGGTGCCGCCCCGTCCGCTCACCCACGATCTGCTGCGCACCGTCATCGAGGAATTCGGCGGTTCACTCGAGAAGGTCGTCGTCAACGACCTGCGCGATCAGACGTTCTTCGCCGAACTGCACCTCCTCGTCGGCGGGGTGACCCACACCGTTTCGTGCCGCCCCTCCGATGGCATCGCATTGGCCGTTCGAACGGGCGCCCCGATCTTCGCCTCGCCCGGCGTGCTCGACCTCGCCGGTCAGGCTCCCGAGCCGGAGGCGGAAGGTGAGCAGTCCGAGGAGATCCTCGGCGAGTTCCGGGCGTTTCTCGAGGATGTGAACCCCGAGGATTTCGCCCCCTGAACCACCTGAGTTGCTTGACGACCACAACGGCGTAACTACGCTGCTGTGGTCCGGCGGGCGGCCCTCGGAGGTTCTCGTGTCCCTGATGTCAGGTGCAACCCATGGTTCGTCGCCGGACCCGGCCGGGTTCTCCGGCACGCAAGCGGCAGACATCGTCGGGATCTCGTACCGCCAGCTCGATTACTGGGCACGCACCGACCTGGTGCGCCCGTCGCTGTCCGAGGCGCGGGGGAGCGGAACCCGACGGCTCTACTCCTACCGCGACCTGCTCGAACTGCGCATGATCAAGAAGCTGCTCGACGCCGGCATCAAGCTCGAATCGGTCCGACAGGTGTTCGACTACCTGCGCGGCTCCACGGGCCTGGACATCGCGTCGGCGAACCTCGTGATCTCCGGCAACCGGGTGCTGCTGTGCGACGACGACACCCTGATCGATGTCGTCAAGCGAGGCCAAGGCGTGCTCAACGTGCTGCCGATGGGCGACGTGAAGCGTGACGTCGACGCAGCGATCCTCGATCTGCCCGGGGGCGGCGAGTCGCACCCAGCGGGTACGCCGTCGGCCGTGGCCGGGTGAGCGACCGCCGGTCCCCCCTCCACGACCGGCACCTCGCCGCCGGGGCCAAGGTGGTGCCCTTCGGCGGGTGGGAGATGCCGCTGCAGTACCCGGCCGGCACCGTGCAGGAACACCTCGCGTGCCGCCGGGACGCCGCCGTGTTCGACGTCAGCCACCTCGGCACGGTGCGCGTCAGCGGCCCGGACGCGTACGACCGGCTGCAGGCCGTGCTCACCAACGACCTCGACCGGATCGGCCCCGGGCGGGCCCAATACACGCACCTGCTCGATGACGACGGCGGCGTACTCGACGACCTGATCGTCTGGTGGGTCGGGCCCGACACCTTCGACGTGATGCCCAACGCCTCCAACACCGACGGCGTGCGCGCGGCGATCGGCGGGGCGGACGTGACCGCTGAGCGGGTCGTGCTCGCCGTGCAGGGCCCTCGGGCTCGGGAACGCGTCGCACCGTGGTGGCCGCAGGCGGCCGCCGTCGGCCGGTTCGAGGTGGCCCGCTGCGAATGGGACGGGGTCGAGTGCCGGGTCGCAGGAACCGGGTACACCGGGGAGGACGGCATCGAGGTAGCGGCCCCGGTCGCCGTCGCCGGTGCCGTGTGGGACCGGGTGCTCGCAGCCGGGATCACCCCGGCCGGGCTCGGCGCGCGCGACACGTTGCGCCTCGAGGCCGCGCTACCGCTCCACGGACACGAGCTCGGCCCGGGGATCACCCCGCTGCAGGCCCGGCTCGGATGGGTGGTCGCCTGGGGCAAGCCGGCATTCCGGGGTAAAGCGGCGCTCGAAGCCGAGCGGGTGCGGGGCCCGCACCGGGTGCTGCGGGGGATCGCCACCGAGGGCCGCCGGCCGCCGCGCGCCGACTGCCCCGTGCTCGTCGATGGCCGGCGCGCCGGCACGGTCACGAGCGGCAACTTCTCTCCGGTGCTCGGGCACGGCATCGCGCTCGCGCTCGTCGAGCCCGCCGTCGCCATCGGCGACGCCGTTGAGATCGACGTGCGGGGGACGGGATTGCCCGGTCGGGTCGTGGCCCTGCCCTTCGTGCGGCCTCAGCGCAGCGCGTAGGCCTCGACGGGCAGGCACGAGCACACCAGGTTGCGGTCGCCGGCGGCGGCATCGATCCGTGCGACCGGGGGCCAGTACTTGGCGAGTCGGGTGGCTGGCGTCGGATATGCTGCTTCCTCGCGCCGGTAGGTCCGGTCCCACACGTCGGCCGTGACCGCTTCGGCGGTGTGCGGGGCGAGCCGCAACGGGCTGTCCTCGACGGTCCACTCGCCGTTCGCCACCCGCTCGATCTCGGCCCGGATCGCAAGCATCGCGTCGCAGAACCGGTCGAGTTCCCGCAGCGACTCCGACTCGGTCGGCTCGACCATGAGGGTGCCTGCGACCGGGAAGCTCAACGTCGGTGCGTGGAACCCGTGGTCCATCAGCCGTTTGGCGACGTCCTCGGCCGTCACCCCGGTGGACTTGGTCAGGGGCCGCAGATCGAGGATGCATTCGTGGGCGACGTCACCGTGCTCGCCCCGGTACAGCACCGGAAACGCCCCCTCGAGCCGCCGGGCGACGTAGTTGGCGCTGAGCACCGCCTGCTCGGTCGCCCGCCGCAGGCCGTCGGGCCCCATCATCCGCACGTACATCCACGAGATCGCCAGGATGCCCGCCGACCCCCACGGGGCCGCCGACACCGGGCCCACGACCCCACCGGCCGGGTTGCACGACGGGTGGACCGGATGCGAGGGCAGGAACGGCGCGAGGTGGGCCTTCACCGCCGTCGGCCCGACGCCCGGGCCGCCACCGCCATGGGGGATGCAGAACGTCTTGTGCAGGTTCAGGTGGCTGACATCGGCCCCGAACCAACCGGGCGGAGCCACCCCGACGAGCGCGTTGAGATTGGCGCCGTCGACGTACACCTGCCCGCCGTGACGGTGGACGATCTCGCACAACTCGGTGATCCCCGCCTCGTACACGCCGTGGGTGGACGGATAGGTGACCATGACCGCCGCCAGCCGGTCGCCGGCGGCCTCGGCCTTGACCCGCAGGTCCTCGAGGTCGACGTCGCCGTCCTCCCGGCACCCGACCACGACGACCGACATGCCCGCCATCACGGCGCTCGCCGCGTTGGTGCCGTGGGCCGAGGACGGGATCAGGCACACCGTGCGCCCGAGGTCGCCCCGGCTGCGGTGATAGGCGCGGATGGCGAGCAGCCCGGCGAGCTCACCCTGGCTGCCGGCGTTGGGCTGCAATGAGATCGCGTCGTACCCGGTGCAGGCGAGCAGCATGGATTCGAGCTGGGCGATCAGCTCGAGGGTGCCGGCGGCCTGCTCGAGCGGGGCGAAGGGGTGCAGGTCGGCGAACTCCGGCCAGGTGATCGGCAGCATCTCGGCCGCGGCGTTGAGCTTCATCGTGCACGACCCGAGCGGGATCATCGTGCGGTCCAACGCCAGGTCCCGGTCGGCGAGCCGGCGGACGTAGCGCACCAGCTCCGCCTCGGCCTGGTACCGGTTGAACACCGGGTGCGTGAGCACCTCCCCATTGCGCCGCAACGGGATGGGATCGACGACGGTTGCGACGGCGGTGTCGGCCGGGGTTGCCGTCACCCCGAACGCGTCGACCACCGCGGTGAGCACGGCGGGGTTGGTCGTCTCGTCGACGGTGATCCCAACCCGGTCGGCGTCGACGAGGCGGAGGTTGACGTCCCGGGCGAGCGCAGCGGCCACGACGTCGGCGGCCCGGCCCGGAACGTGGGCCGTGACCGTGTCGAACCAGGTGTCGTGCACGAGCTCGACCCCGCCCGCCCGCAACGCCGCTGCCAGCCACGACGCCGATCCGTGAACCCGCTGCGCGATGCGTCGCAGCCCGTCGGGGCCGTGGTGCACGGCGTACAGCGCCGCGAGCACGGCGAGCAGCACCTGCGCGGTGCAGATGTTGGACGTGGCCTTCTCCCGTCGGATGTGTTGCTCCCGGGTCTGCAGCGCGAGGCGCAGCGCCGGTCGGCCCTCGGCGTCGATCGATGCGCCGACCAGGCGGCCGGGCAGGGCGCGGGCGTGGACGTCGTTGCAGGCCAGGAACGCCGCGTGCGGACCGCCGAAACCCATCGGCACCCCGAACCGCTGCGTGGAACCCACCGCGAGGTCTGCGCCCCACGACCCGGGCGGGGCGACGAGCAGCAGCGACAGCACGTCGACCTGGGCGACCACGAGCGCCCCGGCGGCCTTTGCCGCCTCCGCCACGGGCCGCCAGTCGGGGATCGCGCCGGTCGAGGTGGGGCAGGGGAGCAGCACGCCGAAACACCCCTCCGGCACGGGCGTGTCCCGGGGGTCTGCGACGACGAGGTCGATCCCGAGCGGCTCGGCGCGGGTGGCGAGCACGGCGAGCACCTGGGGATGGACGTCGGCGTGGACGGCGAAGCGGTCTCCCCGCACCCGCGACAACCGGCGGGCCATCGTCATCGCCTCGGCGGCCGCAGTCGCTTCGTCGAGCAACGAGGCGCCAGCGAGGTCGAGCCCGCACAGGTCGGCGACCATCGTCTGGAACGTGAGCAGCGCCTCGAGCCGGCCCTGGCTTATCTCGGGCTGGTACGGGGTGTAGGCGGTGTACCAGGCCGGGCTCTCGAGCACCGTGCGCCGCAGCACGGCCGGCATGTTCGTGCCGTGGTAGCCCATGCCGATCAGCGAGGTGCACCGGCGGTTGCGCCGGGCGATGGCCGCAAGTTCGTCGAGCGCCCGATGCTCCGGCACCGCCGGTGCGACCGGTAGCGGCGCGCCCGAACGGATCGACGCCGGCACCGCCCGGGCGATCAACGCCTCGATCGAGGCCGCGCCGACGGTGCGCAGCATCGCCGAGCGGTCGTCACCGTCCACCCCGATGTGACGGAGCTCGAAGTCGCCGTCGTTCGGGCAGAAGCCGGCGTCGACCGGTAGGCAGAGCGACGGCAAGGGGGCGGTTGCAGACATGGGGTACCTCCGAAGGGCCGGTGGCTGGTTCCCCCGCTGTCGTGGTTACCTGAGAGCTTCGACGGGCGAACCCGTCTTTCCCCGTCGGTGAGAGGCCGAAACCTCTGCTCTCCAGCGTTCGCCTCACCGACGCGGTCCTGGGGCCTGAGAGTTTCCGGGGTGGTTGCTCCTTCGGCGCCGTCACCGCCCGAAGGTGATGCCGGCTCTCCCGCGCCGGGTCACCGGCGGGCGCAGGCTAGCGCCGGGTCAGGCGGTGCCGGCGGATCGTTCGGCCGCGTACTGCTCGATCGAGGCCATCTGGGCATTGAGCGTGGCCGCCACGTACCGGTCGCCTGCGCCCATCACCTGGTCGTAGCTGGCCTGCACCGGAGTGAGCTGGCCGGTGAAGTGGGGCATGACCTCTTCGGCGAACAGCTCGTAGTGGCGCAGCGTTGCCTGCCAGGGGGCGAAATCGGCCCCCATCATCAAGAACGCGCCGAACCCGCCCGACATGTCGATGAGCCGTTCGATCTGCGCGATGGCCATCTCGGGGGTGCCGATGATGAACCGGCCCGACGCGTTCAGCTCGTCGACGAGGCCGTCGAAGTCGGTGGCGGTCGGCGGCTCCGAGGGGATGATGTGGCGCAGGTAGTCGAGGATCCACTCGAGGCCGTAGCGGCAGTTGGCCTTCGCTTCCTCGACGGTGTCGGCGAGGTGCATGGGGCCCATCATCCGCCACGCCTGGCGATCCGCGGTCTGGCCATGGGCGGCGGCCTCGTCCTGCCACACCTGCCAGTGGCCGGCGAGCAGCGGGAACGCCACCGGATCGGTGGCGGCGATCGACAGCATCCCGATGCCGTGGCGGCCGGCGAGCTTCGAGCCCGTCGGCGACACCGACGCGGCGACCGCGATGTCGAAGTCGCTGTAGGGCCGCATCTGCAGCACGGCGTGGTCGCAGGTGAACCAGTCGGTCTTCTCGGTGACGGTCTCGCCGCGGAACAACCGCATGATCACCTCGAGCGCCTGTTCCATGCGCGGCCGCTGGTCGGCCGGGTCGATGCCGAGCATCATCGCGTCGCTCGTGAGCTGACCCGGGCCGGCGCCGAACATCATCCGGCCCCGGGTGAGATGGTCGAGCATGACGATGCGGTCCGCCAGGATCAGCGGATGGTGGTAGGGGAGCGAGTTCACCCCGGTGCCCAGCTTGATCGAACGGGTCCGCTGGCTGGCCGCGGCGATGAACACCTCCGGCGATGCGATCAGCTCGCTGCCGGCGGAATGGTGCTCGCCGATCCAGGCCTCGTGGTACCCGAGGCGGTCGAGGTGCTCGATCAGCTCGAGATCACGGTGCAGGGCGAGGTGCGGGTTCAGGCCGACCTTGTGCATGGGCGGCAGGAAGATCCCGAAACGGAGCGGCCAGGGCTGCGGCATGACCTGAGCTTGGCACAGTGGCCGACGTCACTCCGGGCGGGTCAGCGCAGCACCTCGTCCACCCGCACGTCGTCCCGGTCGAGCCCGCCGCGGGCGCCGAGCACGGCTGGCACACCGGTGAACACCGAGCGGAGATGGGCGACCACGAGGTGCTGGATCGCCGGCCAGGCCCGGGAGGCCGGCGGGTACTTGTCGTCACAGCCGTCGGCGAACAGCCGCCCGACGAGCGGGTTGACGGCCACGCCGGCCCGTTCGGCGGCGGTGAGCACCCCGCCCTGGTCGCGGGCGACGGTGCAGACGTCCATGAACCCGAGGTGGGTCACCCCGGTCATGTCGGCGTACCGGCGGGGGGCGGGCAACGCCTTCGCAGCGGCGCGCACCCGGTCGACGGGGGCGATGGCGTCGTCGGTACCGGCGATCAGCAGCGACGGGACCGAGGGCGGCGGGCTCTGGGCCACCGGGGCGGCCATGGCCACGTAGGTGCGCACCCGGGGATCGGCGGCCGCCCGGATCGCGGCCGAACCGCCGGCCGAATGGCCGACCACGGCGATGCGGGCGGGGTCGGCGAGCGCCGCGCCCGGCAGATCGCTACCCGGTCGCGTCCAAGCGTCGATCATCGCCAGGAGATCATCGACGTCGGAGGGCTGGCCGATCGATCCGAAGCTTCCGGCCAACACGGCGGACAGGTTCCGTGAGCGGTGCTCGGGGGACACGACCACGTAGCCCCACGACGCCAGGCCGACGGTGAGGAAGCTCGACTGGGTGGCGTAGCCCGCCAACCCGTGGCTGAACACGACCAGCCCGGCCCGCTCGCCGCCCGTCGCCACGGGCGCATCCCGCCCGGCAGTCATCGTGACCGTCGTGCCGGTGACGGCCTCGAGCTTGGGTCGCTCGGCGGCGGGTAGCGCATCGCGCAGGTCGTAGGAGGCCAGGGTCTCGGTGGGGGTCGCCGCCGGGTACCAGACCGTGACCGGCCGGCCGGCGACCGTGAGGTCCCGAACCCCGACGGGGGTCGGCCCCGGACCGTCGAAGCGGGGCACCACCGGGGGCGAGGTGGTGGCCGCCGCCGTCGTCGCGGTCGAGGCTGCGGTGCTGGCCGCAGTGGTCGTCGAAGTGGTGCCGACGGCCGCAGACGTGCTCGCCGGCGGGTCCCCGCTGCCGTCCGCGCACCCGATCGGGACTGCGCTGCACGAGACGAGCGCAAGGACTGCGAGGAGTGTTCGTCGTCGGCTGCCGGCCCGGTGCATCGGGCCGAAGCGTCCCACGGGCGGGCGTGTCGCGTCGCACCCTGGCCGTTCCGAGGAGCCCGGCCGATGAACGGCGATCGATTTCGCTGCCGAATGGTCGGGCCTTGCTCAACTGCGGCGGGCCTCAACCGATAGCCCATCTGTCGGGCGGTCCGGGCCGGGACCCGGGTGACCTTCGAGAGGCACGAGCACATGGAAGACATGGATGAAGTGGTTCAGGAGTTCCTCGTCGAGAGCCGAGAGAACCTTGACCGCCTCGATCGAGAGTTCGTCGAACTGGAGAACGACCCGACGTCACGGCCGTTGCTGGCGAGCATCTTCCGCACGATCCACACGATCAAGGGCACCGCAGGATTCCTCGGGTTCGACAAGCTGCAGTCGGTCACGCACGTCGGAGAGAACCTGCTGAGCCTGCTGCGCGACGGCTCGCTCGGGGTCACGAGCGAGCGCACGAGCACGTTGCTGCGCATGGTCGACGCCATCCGGGCGATGCTCGACCTGATCTCTGACCACGGCACCGACGGCGACGAGCCGTACCTCGAACTCATCGAGGAGCTGACTGCGCACTGCCAGGGTGCGGGCAAGCGCGGATCGGCCTACGCCGAGGCGGCCGCACCGGTCGTGCCGGTCGTCGAGGCGCTCGCGGACCACGAACCCGCGGTCGTGCCGCTGAGCGCAGACCCGGTCGTCGCCGAACCCGATCCGGCGCCCGTTGCGCCGGAGGCGCCCGTCGCCGAGGCCACCCCGGTCGTGCCGGTCACCGAGCCCGCCTCGGTGGCGCCTCGGGCCGACGCCGACCATCCGAAGGCGAACGAGCACGCCGGCGAACACGTCCGCTCGGGCGGTGGCGACACCTCGATCCGCGTCGACGTGAAGCTGCTCGACCAGCTGATGAACCTGGTGGGGGAGCTCGTGCTCGCCCGCAACCAGATCCTGCAGTTCGCCGGCCAGCAGGAAGACCCGGCGCTCGCTGCTACCTCCCAGCAGCTCAACCTGATCACGACCGAGCTGCAGGAAGGGGTCATGAAGACCCGTATGCAGCCGATCGGCAGCGTCTGGTCGAAGTTCCCCCGAGTGGTGCGCGACCTCGCCGTGTCCTGCGGCAAGAAGGTCCGCATCGAGATGGAGGGCGAGGAGACCGAGCTCGACCGGACCATCCTCGAAGCGATCAAGGATCCGCTGACCCACGTGGTGCGCAATTCGGTCGACCACGGCATCGAGGAGCCGCAACGGCGCCTCGAAGCGGGCAAGCCGGCCGAGGGCACCCTGCGACTGCGGGCCTACCACGACGGTGGCCAGGTGGTCATCGAGATCAGCGACGACGGCGGCGGCGTCAACTGCGACAAGGTCCGCCGCAAGGCGATCGACCGGGGGATCATCACCCAGCAGCAGGCCGCCAAGATGACCGAGCGCGAGGTGGCGCACCTGATCTTCGAGCCGGGGTTCTCCACGGCCGAGAAGGTGTCGAACATCTCCGGGCGCGGGGTCGGCATGGACGTCGTGAAGACCAACGTCGAGAAGATCGGCGGCTCGGTCGACGTCCAGAGCGTGCAGGGCCGGGGCATGACCCTCACGGTGAAGATCCCGCTCACGCTGGCGATCATCCCGGCGCTGATCGTGTCCGTGCACGGCCACCGGTATGCGATCCCGCAGGTGAACCTGGTGGAGCTCATCCGGGTCGAGCGCACCGAGACCAGTCGCGGGATCGAGTTCGTGGGCGACGCACCGGTTTTCCGCCTCCGGGGCCGGCTGCTGCCGATCGTGTGGCTCGCCGAGATCCTCGGCCTGCCCGCCGAGCGGGAGACCGCAGCGCAGAACGTCGTGGTGATCCAGGCCGACGACCGCCAGTTCGGCCTCGTGGTCGACCGCATCTCCGACACCGAGGAGATCGTGGTCAAGCCGCTCGGGCCGCACTTCAAGGGAATCGAGGCCTTCGCCGGCACGACGATCATGGGCGACGGCACCGTCGCACTGATCCTCGACGTGCTCGGCATCGCTCGCCAGGGCGCACTGGTGTCCGAGGAACGGCACCGCCGGGGAAGCGAGGACGAAGCCGTGCACGAGCGTCGCGACCGCGAGTCCCAGACCGTGCTCGTCTGCATGGCCGCCGGTCAGCGGGTGGCTATCCCGCTCGCGCTGGTGTCCCGCCTCGAGGAGTTCCCGCGCAACATGATCGAGAAGGCCGCCGGTAAGGAGGTCGTGCAGTACCGGGGACGGTTGCTGCAGCTCGTATCGCTGGCGTCGTTCCTCGGCCTGTACGCCGACCACGGCTACAGCGACGGGCACGAGCGGGCGCTGCAGGTGCTCGTCTACAACGAGAACGATCGCGCCTTCGGCCTCGTCGTCGACGAGATCGTCGACGTCATGGACGCCGACTTCTCCGCCGTCGAGCACTCCGATCGCCCCGGTGTGCCGTTCTCCGCCGTGATCGGCCGGCGGGTGACCTACCTCGTCGACGTCGACACGCTGATCCGTTCCACCATCGACGGCCAGATGGCCATGAGCTCGTTCTGAGGAGGACCCCGTGTCGACCGAGCAGATGTACGCCACCTTCTACGTCGAGGACATCTTCTTCGGCGTCAACGCGCTGATGGTCCAGGAGGTGCTGCGCTCCCAGCCGATGACGCCGGTGCCGCTCGCCCCGCCCGAGGTCACCGGCCTGATCAACCTGCGCGGTCAGATCGTGACTGCGCTCGACATGCGTCGCCGGCTGCACCTGCCCGAACGTGACGCGTCCAAGCCGCCGACCAACGTCGTCGTCTACACCGACGACGGGCCGGTGAGCCTGCTCGTCGATGAGATCGGCGACGTCCTGGTGCTCAACGGCGACGACATGGAACCCCTCCCGGAGACCGTCGACCGCGTGCAGCGCGACCTGGTCGTCGGCGTCCACAAGCTCGACCGGCAGCTGATGCTGGTCATCGACCTCGACAAGACCGTCCGGCCGACCCCCGTCGGCTGACCCTGCCCCGAACCCCGGAAAGGACGCCCATGCACGCGCTGATCGTCGACGATTCCCGTTCCGCTCGCGCCGCGCTCAAGAAGCTCCTCGGCGAGCACCAGTTCACGTGCCACGAGGCCTCGAACGGCAGAGAGGCGCTCGAGCACCTCCAGAGCCTCGACGAGCTGCCCGACCTGTGCCTCGTCGACTGGAACATGCCCGAGATGGACGGGCTCGAACTCGTCAAGGCGATCCGGGCCGTGCGCCGGCTCTCCGAGGTGCCGATCATGATGGTGTCGGCCGAGTCCGCCCAGGCGAACGTGGCCCGAGCGCTGATGGTCGGTGCCGACGAGTACTGCATCAAGCCGCTGCACCGCGAAGCCCTCGTCGAGAAGCTGTCCCTCCTCGGGCTGCTGTCGGAGGCGATGTGAGCGCGATCCGAGTGCTCGTCGTCGACGACTCGGTGGTGATCCGCCGGGTGCTGTCGGACGTGTTGAACAGCGACCCCGACTTCGAAGTCGTGGGCACCGCGGTCAACGGGCGGGCCTGCATCCAGCGCGTGCTGGAGCTCAACCCCGACATCGTCACGCTCGACGTGGAGATGCCGGAGATGGATGGCATCGCCTGCCTGGCCGAGCTCACCAAGATTCGACCGGCCATGCCGGTGATCATGTTCTCGACCATGACCTACCGGGGTGCGGCGGCAACGCTCGACGCCCTGGCCCTCGGCGCCAAGGACTACGTCCTCAAGCCGATCAACCTCGGTTCGGCCGCCGCCGCGATCGAGCAGGTGAAAGCCGAACTGCTCCCACGGATCAAAGCGCTCGCCGGCAAGCGGATCTCGCCGCTCGTGCCGCCGCCATCGAGCCCGTCGGCATCGAGCCCATCGGCACCGGCCGGTCCCGCGGCGAGCGCCGATCGGCGCATCGAAGCGCCGTCGCGGCCGATGCCGCCGGGTCGAGGGGCTCGGCCCGGTCGTGCCGTGCCCGGCGTCCCGGCGCCGGCCGCTTTTCTCCCGCCACCCCCCATCCCAGCGCACACAGGCGCCTGCGGGCCGAGCGCCGTATCGTCG
>JBEIFW010000108.1:0-12360 GCA_040382215.1 Acidimicrobiales bacterium | reverse complement strand
TCCTCGACCCCGTCGAGGCCTGGGCACCCAGTCACAACCACCTGCGCCGCCTCGTCTCCGCACCCAAGCACCACCTCGCCGATCCGGCCCTGGCCGCCCGCGTGGTCGGCGTGAGCGCGGCGGCGCTGTTGCGCGGCAACGGCCCCGAGGCGATCCCGCGCGACGGCGTGTTCCTCGGCTCGCTCTTCGAGTCCCTTGCGGTGCTCAGCGTCCGGGTGTTCGCCCAGGCCGCCACGGCCCGCGCCTTCCACTTCCGCACTCGCGGCGGCGACCGCGAGGTCGATCTGATCGTCGAACGCGACGACGGCGGCGTCGTCGCCGTCGAGGTCAAGCTCGCCGAACTGCCGACCGACGCCGACGTGCGCCACCTGCGGTGGCTGCAGGACCAGCTCGGCGACCAGGCGCTCGACGCCGTCGTGATCACGACCGGCCGCCACGCCTACCGCCGCCCGGACGGCATCGCCGTCGTGCCGCTCGCCCTGCTCGGCCCGTGATCGGGGCCGCCCGCTCGCTACCGTGCACGGCGATGAGTGGGACCGTCTCGCCGGTGCGGCGCCGGGAGATCCTCGACGCCCTCCGCCGGGGCACCGTCCCCCAGCGCGGCCTCGATCTCCTCGCCGTCGGCCTCGACCGCTTCGCCCCCACGTTCGACGCCGAGTTGGCGGCCGTCGCCGAGGGGGCCGCCGGTTTCAAGGCGATCCGGGGCGAGTACGGCTCGGGCAAGACGTTCGCCGTGCGCTGGCTCGCGGAACGGGCCCGCAGCAAGGGCTTCGTCACCACCGAGGTGCAGATCTCCGAAGGCGAGACGCCGCTGCACCACCTCGAAACCGTCTACCGCCGCCTCGTCGAATCGCTCACCACCGCCGACGTCGCCGGGGGTGCGCTGCGGGCCGTCGTCGACGCGTGGTTCTTCGCGCTCGAGGAGGAGGCGTTGGCCGCCGGCGATCTCGACGACGCCGCGCTGCTCGCCGCCACCGATCGCCTCGCCGAGCGCCGCCTCGCCGACATCTCGCGCCGGGCCCCGGCCTTCACCGCGGTGCTGCGCGCCTACCGCCGGGCCGTCGCCGACGGCGACCGTGCGTCCGCCGAGGGCCTGCTCGCCTGGCTCGGCGGCCAGCCCCACGTTGCCGCCTCGGTGAAGCGGGCCGCCGGCATCAAGGGCGACCTCGACCACGACGGCGCGCTCGGCTTCCTCGCCGGGCTGCTCGTCGTGCTGCGCGACGCCGGGCACCCCGGCCTGCTGCTCGTTCTCGACGAGGTCGAAACGCTGCAGCGCGTCCGCTCCGACGCACGCGACCGGGCCCTCAACGCGTTGCGGCAGTTGCTCGACGAGATCGACGGCGGCCGCTTCCCCGGCCTGTATCTCGTCCTCACCGGCACGCCGGCGTTCTTCGACGGCCCCCAGGGGGTGAGCCGCCTGCCCCCGCTGGCCCAACGCCTCGCCACCGACTTCGGCACCGACGCCCGCTTCGACAACCCCCGTGCGGCCCAGATCCGCCTGCGGGGCTTCGATCTCGACGCCCTGCGCGACGTGGGGGCGCGCGTGCGCGACCTGTACGCCGCGGGCGGCGACGCACCCGAGCGGGTGCGCGCCCGCTGCGACGACGCCTACCTCGCGCTGCTCGCCGGACGCGTCACCGGCGATCTCGGCGGCAAGGCCGGCATCGCCCCCCGCCTGTTCCTCAAGAAGCTCGTCGGCGACGTGCTCGACCGCGTCGATCAGTTCGCCGACTTCGATCCCCGCCGCGACTACCGGCTCACGGTGCAGGCCGGCGAGCTGACCGCCATCGAGCGCGAAGCCCACGCCGCCGTGCGCCCGGCGACCTCGTTCGACGACATCGTGCTCGACCTCGACGACTGACCGAGCCGATGGCCACCGGCTTCGACCGCCTCCACCCCGCCCTCCAGCACCACGTCGTCAACTCGCTCGGCTGGAGCCGGCTGCGACCGTTGCAGCAGGCCGCGATCGACCCGATCGTCGACGGCGCCCACGTGCTCGCCCTCGCGCCCACGGCCAGCGGCAAGACCGAGGCTGCGGTGCTCCCGCTCCTGCACCGCATGGCGACCGAGGAATGGCGCGGGCTGTCGGTGCTCTACCTGTGCCCGTTGCGGGCGCTGCTCAACAGCCTCGAGCCGCGCCTGTCGAGCCTTACCGGCTTCGTCGGACGGCGCGCCGCGCTGTGGCACGGCGACATCGGCCAGCCGGTGCGACGGGCCATCCGCGACGACCCGCCCGATCTGCTGCTCACCACCCCCGAATCCCTCGAGGCGATGCTGATCTCGCGCACCGTCGACCACGGCGCGCTGCTCGGGCAGGTGCACGCCGTCGTCGTCGACGAGATCCACGCCTTCGCCGGCGACGACCGGGGGTGGCACCTCGTCGCCGTGCTCGAACGGTTGTCACAGCTCGCCGGGCGCGACATCCAACGCATCGGGCTGTCCGCCACCGTCGGCGCCCCCGAGCGGCTGCTCGACTGGTTCGTCGGCTCCTCGACCGGACCGCGCACCGTCGTCCAGCCACCCGTCGCCGCCGGCGACGTCGTCGATCCCGACGTCACCGTCGACCACGTCGGTTCGCTCGCCAACGCCGCCACGGTGATCGCCGCCCTGCACCGGGGCGAGAAGCGGCTCGTGTTCACCGAGAGCCGCAGCCGGGTCGAGGAGCTCGCGGCCGAACTGCGATCCCGCGATGTCGCGACGTTCGTGTCGCACTCGAGCCTGCCGGTCGACGAGCGGCGGCGGGCCGAGGCCGCCTTCGCTGAGGCCCGCGACTGCGTCATCGTGGCCACCTCCACCCTCGAGCTCGGCATCGACGTCGGCGACCTCGACCGCATGATCCAGCTCGACGCGCCGACGACGGTCGCGTCGTTCCTGCAGCGACTCGGCCGCACCGGCCGGCGTCCGGGCACGACCCGCAACGCGCTGTTCCTCACCTTGCGGCCCGAAGCCCATCTGCTGCAATGCCTCGGGATGCTGCTGCGCTGGCGGGACGGGTTCGTCGAGCCGGTCGCGCCACCCCCGCTGCCGCACCACCTGCTCGCCCAACAGATCCTCGCCGTCGTGCTGCAGGAACAGGCCATCGGCCGCTCCGTGCTCGCCGGGTGCGTCACCCGGCTCCCCGAGTTCGGGCGCGACGCCGGCGTGTTCGACCGCGTCCTCGAGCACCTCGTCGAGCACGGGTACCTCCACGACGAGCACGGGATCCTGTCGATCGGCGTCGAGGCCGAGTCGAGCTTCGGGTACCGGCACTTCGTCGAGCTGACGTCGAGCTTCGCGAGCAGCCCGTTGCTCACCGCCCGTTGGGGCACACGGGAGATCGGGCTCGTCGACCCGCTCAGCCTGCAGACGAAGCCGGGCGGTGACGCGCCGGCACTGCTGCTCGGCGGGCGGAGCTGGACCGTCGTCGGCGTCGACTGGCGTCAACGCACCGTCACCGTCACCCCGGCCGATGCGCCCGGTCGGTCACGGTGGCAGGGTTCTTCCCGGCCGCTGTCGGCCGAGCTCGGCGACGGGATGCGTCGGGTGCTCGCCGGCGAGGACGTCCCGAGGGTCACGATGTCGGCACGGGCCACGACCGTGCTCGCCGAACTGCGCGCCGATCACCCGTGGGCCCGCCCGGGCACGACCACGCTGGTGCGCGACGGCGCCGGCGGCCAGCGCTGGTGGACCTTCGCCGGCCTGCGGGCCAACGCTGCGCTGGCCGCCCGGCTCGACACCACGGCCGGACCGGGCCGGGTGGACGACGTCTCGATCCCGATCCGCAGCGACGTCACCGCCGACGCGCTCCGCCGGGCGTTGGGGACGCTGCCCGAGGGCGGCCATCCCCAGGCCCGTCGCTACGCCGAGGACCTCAAGTTCGCCGAGTGCCTCCCCGACGATCTCGCCCTCGCCACCGCCGAGGCCCGCCTCGTCGACCCCGCCGCCATGCGCCGCTGCCTCCAGGAGGCGCTCGCCGGCGTCGTCGAGGAATGAGCCCGTCCGGGGCTCCACGGACGTACGGTGCCGGCATGGCGGCGCTGATCCGGCAGTGCACGGAGCCGGCGGAGGCGCGGTGATGAGGGCGGTGGTGATCGGTGCCGGAGTCGCCGGCATTGCGGCGGCGCGGGCGTTGTCCAACAACGGGATCGAGGTGGTCGTGCTGGAGGCGTCCGAGCGCATCGGCGGCCGCACGAAGACCGTCGCGCTCGGGGGCGGGCACGTCGACGTGGGTGCGAGCTGGATCCATGCCCCGGTCGGCAACCCGCTCACCGCCCTGTGCCGGCAGCTCGGCATCGCCACGCGGCCGTTCGCGCTCGACGACGTGCTCGGATCGATGCGCCTGGTGGACGCCGACGGCGACGTGGCCGGCCCGATGCGGTCGCAGATCGCGTCGGTCGAGGCCGGCTGGTGGTCGTGGCTCGCCCGCACCGCTGCGATGGCGCCGGAGCGGCCGCTGTCCTCGCTGCTCGAGGAGTACTTCGTGCCGCTCATCGACGGGATCGACCCGTCGGCGTCGTCGGCGGCTCGATGGGCGCGCGACCTCGCTCGCACGGCGATGGAGACCGACCTGTGCGCGCCCTGCGAGTCGATCTCGGCGGAGAACGTCACGGCCGACAAGCGACCGTACGGCGGGGGCGACGACGTGGTCGCCGGCGGGTACGTACGCCTCGTCGAACGACTGGCCGAGGGCCTTGCGGTGCAGCGAGGGGCGCTCGTCGACTCGATCGCCCACGGCCACAACGGGGTGCGTGTCGGCTGCGGCGCCGTCGAGCACCACGCCGATGTGGCGATCGTGACGGTCTCCCTCGGCGTACTCGAACACGGTTCCATCCGCTTCGACCCGCCGCTGTCGAGCAGCAAGCGCAGCGCCATCGAGCGGCTCGGGTTCGGCGCGTTCGAGAAGGTCGTCCTGCAGTTCGACGAGGCGTGGTGGCGGACGGCCGCGCACCCTGCGTCGAGCCTGCACCTCGGCGGCGAACCCACCTTCCGCTACTGGCTCGACGTGACCCCGACGGTCGGCACGCCGACGCTGGCCGCCCACGTCGCCGGGCCGTGCGCGGCCCGGCTGCCGGCGCTGGCCTCGGAACGGATCGACGGTGCGCTCGCGGCGTTGCGCCGCAACTTCGGCCGGGTGCCCGATGCGAGCGCAGCTACCGCCACCGACTGGTCGAACGACCCGAACGTCCGCGGCGGCTACAGCCGCCATACGCCCTCGAGCCGGCCGTCCGACATCGCTGCGCTCGCCGCGCCGCACGGCCGCGTGCTCTTCGCCGGCGAGGCGACGTCCGCCCACCGGTACGGCTATGTGGACGGCGCCTACGAGTCCGGCCGGCGCGCCGCGCACGAGGCCATCGTCCGGGCTTTCGCATGAACCGGCCCGGCCGCTGCGGCCTTGATGACCAGAGCACCCGCAAGGTTCGGGCGTGGCACGTAGGCCGTGCGCTCACCGACCCGCACGGGCACACGCTCGGCCCTCGCCAGCGCCTGGGTACCGCCGGCGATCTCCACCGTGCTCGCGGTCCGGGCCGTGCGCAACTCGGCTCGCTGTCCAAGCCCCTCGGGGGCAAGCAGGTCGAGGACGACGTCACCGGATACGAACCGGTGAGCGATCTCGCCGACGCCGGCGGCGGTGTGGGTGAACCCGAGCTCGGCGATCATGGCGAGGAAGCGGCCGAGTACCGGTGGGCGGACACGGGCGTCGATGACGGCGTCGAGGTCGCGGCTCACCCGGTGCGGGGACCGGCCGGCCTCGAGTCCGTGGAGCAGCACCATCTGACCGCCGACGAGGACCCAATCGGCAGGGTGCCGGTCGGCGAGATCGCACAGCACGGCCCACATTGCCTCGTGCACGGGGGCGAGCACCGGCAACATCACCGGCTCTCGGTCGACCATCGGGAGCACCGTCATCGAAACCGGTCCACCAGCTGCAGCGCGGCTCGCCTCGAACGATCGTCGCCGGCCTCGAACAGATCGACCGCGACAACCGGCCACCACGCCTCGCCCTCGGCCCCCAACACGAACAGCCCGGCCGGAGGCACCCGCACCCGCACGTTCGCACGCCCACCCTCGACCAAGCCGTAGTCGTCGACGAGCCCAGCCCAATCCTCGGCCGCCACGTACCCCTCGACCTCGTCCACCGCGAGCACATCCGGCATCACCGCACGGGCGCTCACCCCGCTCCGGACGAACCGGGCGTCGTCGGCCAACCGAGCCCCCAACGACGGATGGACGTACCGCTCGAAACGGACCGCCCGACGCCGACAACCCACCACCCGCTCCGGCAACGACCACACCGCCGCACGCGCCTCCGCACGGCGCCGTTCCGACGGCGCCAACCAGGGGATCGGCTGCATCGCCACCGCCGCCAGCAAGCCCCACGCAGCCCGAGGTGACAAGGCCCGGTGGATCGGCTCGACCGACACCACCCGGGCCTCCACGGCGTCGTCCGCCAGCAGCCACCGGCCGCCGACCTTCACCGCCGACAGCTCCCCGGCGGCGACGAGCTGACGCACCCGCCCGGGATGCACCCCCAAACGGCTCGCCGCCTCGCCAACCGACAACATCCGAACACTCCTCTCGCGACTACGCGAGAGAAGTGTACCGGTCGTCGGGCCTGTTCGGTCACGAGGTTGCCGTCGTGCCCCAGCCGGCGTCGGGCGATCACGATGCGGCCGCCGAGGCGCAGGCAGGGGAGGCCGCCGTCGAGGCCGGCTTGGAAGCGTCGGACCGCGTCGTAGGCGATGGAGCGGGAGATCCCGAGGTATCGGGCGGCTTCGGTGACGGACACGAGGGGGCCCGTCGTTGCGTCGCTTGGCCATGCATCGACTCCTGGTCGACGTGGCGGCCCCGAGGGCCACGAGCACCGCCGTCTGCGGCGGTGCTCCCTAAACAACACGACTGTCATTCCGAAGGCAAGCCGTTGCGTGTCAACGCATCCGCAACCCTCGGCCCATACGCTGGCGTGCTGGCGAGCAGGCTCGCTCGGGCCGGTGGCGGGTGTTCACCGGTGGGCTCACCGGCCGGATCGATCCCGGCCGCCTTCGCCACCTTCTGCAGGACCTTGGTGACCGACTGACGCAACACCAACTCCCCGGCCGGGGTCGTGAACACCGGCTCCACCAGCGACCCCCGGTCCCGATGCTCCGGCCACCACGCACCCGCCGCCACCCGTTCACGCTCCTGCACCATCCGCCGCTGGCGCAAGGCGTCAATGACCCCCGGCCGCGACCGCCCCGGCACCCGCCCGCCCGTCACCCCCACGGCCTCCCACAGTGGGGAGCACCTTCCCGGCGGCCAACTGCTTGTGGCCCTCGGCGAGCTTGCGAAAAATCTGATCCGGCGTGTGCCGCCGGCGCCTGCTTGAAGCCATGGTGCTGCAATTCCTCCTGCCCTCACGGGCAACGAAGTCGCACAACACCTGGACCACTACGAGGGTCTCAGCTCAGCTGCGATCGGCCAGACGCTGTTCCTCGGTCTCGGACCGGTCGGCTCAGCCCTCGCCGGCTGATCGTTCCGTACGACCAGGAAGACGAGGGGTTGCCGGGGACATGACCCGGCGCCCCCTCGTTGCGCTCAGGGTTCGCGGTACTGGGCGCGTGGACGGAAGCGCAGCACCGGTTCCTCGTACTCCTCGAACGCGTGTGCCAGCCACCCAGCGGTGCGGGCGATGGTGAACACGGCCTCGCCCGCGTCGGGTGCCATGCCCGCCACGTGGCCGAGCGCCGCCAGCGCGAGGTCGACGTTGGGCAGCTCGCCACGTCGACGAGCCGCGGCGATGAGCGCATCCACCTGGGCCAGACGACGGTTGCCCGGCCACGCCTCGTGGAGCAGGTCGAGCAGCACCCTGGCCCTCGGATCACCACGCTCGTACAGCTGGTGACCGAACCCCGGGTACAGCCCGTTGCGCTCGAACGCCTCGGCCAGCGCCACGTCGCTGCTGGTCGCCTTGGCGCGATCGAGCACCCGTCGCACCAGTCGACTCGCCGCCCCGTGGTAGGGCCCGCTGATGGTGGCGAGCCCGGCGGTCACCGCCGCATAAGGATCGGCACGCGTGCTCGCCGCCACTCGCACGGCGAGGGTGCTCGCCGCGAGCTCGTGGTCGGCCAGCAGCACCAGCGCTGCGTTCATCGTGCGTATCCCTCCCGCCGGTGGACGGCCGGGGGCGAGACGCACCCACAGTCGACCGGCAACGGTGCTGCGCAGAGGAGCACGGTCGGGCAGGTGCAGCCGGGGCACGCGTCCGTCGCCCGCGATCGGCAGCGCCCCCACCATCGCGCTCACCATGCGCCGGCCGACCACCGCCGCGTCGTCGCTCCGACGGTGAGGATCGGTGACCGCCGCGGCGTGCACGGCCCACGCCAACCGATCGGACATGCGGCCACCTGGGGTCATCGCCAGCGCATCGCTGAGCGGCACCTCCGGCCACGGCGCGTCGAACGGCACGAGCTCGCCCGACCACAACAGCCCGGCCACCTCCTCGAACGGACGAGTGCGCGCCAGACGACCGCTCTCGTGCCCGCGGTAGCGCACCTGCTCGCGCTCGATCGTCGTCAGCGACGTCTCGATCACGATGTCGAGCGCAGCCCTGCGACTCGACCGACGAGGCCGACCCCGGCGGGCCAGCGCCTCGATGTCGCCCGGGTCGAACAGGCTCGATCGACCATCGGCCGCGCGGTGGCTACGCAGCACCCCACGGCTCACGTACGCGTACAGCGTGGGCGGCTTCACCCCCAACCGCCGCGCCGCCTGCGCCACTGTCATCTGCTCCATCGCCCGAACCTCCTTCGATGTTCGCGTGTGATCGCTGAGGCACGTCCAGCGGGCCCGAGCGATCAATCGCAGCGCTCGGCCTTGACGATAATCAACGTTGATCTACCCTCGGCGCGCTCGCACCATTGACCCATGACGACGATCGAACAGATCATGGGCACACCCGTGGTGACCGCCACCGAGGACGAGGCGCTCGCCGGCGTGATCGAGCGCATGCACGACCGCCGCGTCGGCTCGGTGGTGGTGATCGACGACGCAGGCGCCGTGCGCGGCGTGATCACCGAGCGCGACGTGCTCCGCCAGGCGGCCGCACGGCGCGCTGAGCTCGGCGACGTGGCGCACACGATGACCACGCCGGCCGACGTGATCGACACCGCGCTCGACGCCACGGCAGCGTTGCGGATCATGCGCGAACGCGGGTACCGGCACATGCCGGTCGTGCACGACGACGAGTTGGTGGGCGTCGTGTCGCTGCGCGACCTGATGCGCGTGACCGATCTCGGCCCGGCCGAGGTGCCCCGCGGCCTCAAGGGCGTGGTGGTCGCCGACACCGAGGTCGGCGACGTCCGCGGCGCGGAGGGCTTCTACCACTACCGCCAGTACTCGGCCGTCGAGCTCGCCACCCAGCGTCCCCTCGGCGACGTGATGCAGCTGATGATCGATGGTGCCCTGCCCGTCACCGCGACCGAACGCGATGCGTTCCAGGCCGAGGTGCGACCGCTGCGTCGACTGCCCGACGCCGTCCGCGCCGTGCTGCCTGCTCTCGCCGCCGCCGGTCAGCCGCTCGACGGGCTCCGCACCGCGCTCTCGCTCGCCGCCGCAGCACGCGGATGCCGGCCGGTGCTCGACATCGACGCAGCCGAACGTCGGGCCGACTGCCTGTTCGCCAGCGCCGTCACCCCCACCATCCTGTGCGCGCTCCACCGCACCGCGCAGGGCCTCCAGATGGTCGAGCCCCGCGACGACCTCGACGACGAGGCCAACTACCTCTGGATGCTCACCGGCCGCGAACCGGCGGCTGAACACGCCCGCGCGGTGGGCACCTACCTCGTCTCCACCGTCGACCACGGCTTCAACGCCTCGACCTTCACGGCCCGTGTGGTCACCTCGACCGGTGCCGATGTCGGTGCGGCCGTCGTCGCCGGGGTCGGGGCGCTGAGTGGTCCGCTGCACGGTGGCGCACCCAGCCGTGCTCTCGCGTTGCTCGACGAGATCGGCACCCCCGACCGCATCGACGCCGTCGTGCGGCCACTCATCGAGCGCGGCGACAAGATCATGGGCTTCGGCCATGCGGTGTACCGCACCGACGATCCCCGCTCGCTCATGCTGCGCGAGGTCGCCCGCGGCCTCGGTGGTCCGCTCGTCGCGTTCGCCGAGGCGACAGAAGCCCGCGTGATCGAGTTGCTCGAGGAGCTCAAGCCCGGACGGGGTCTGCGCACCAACGTCGAGTTCTACGCCGGCGTGGTGATGGAGCGCTGCGGCGTTCCACGCGAGATGTTCACCCCGACGTTCGCCTCGAGCCGCGTGATCGGGTGGTGCGCCAACATCCTCGAGCAGGCGGCCGACAACAAGATCATCCGCCCGAGCGCCCGCTACATGGGGCCCACGCCACCACAGCCCGTCCCCGCGCTCGGCTGATCCGTGAGCGTGACCCGCACCGGCTGCGGGTCGGGCTCACGGAAGAGATTCGTGCCGCACGTACCGGCAACGAACCCGGGTCAGCCGCCGTCGGTCTGGGCGATCGACGCCGAGCACGCGCCCCTCTACTGGTTCCCCCGTGACTGCCCCCGAGTGACGGCCTGGCCGACGAGCCACGACCAGCAGGCGGTGTTCCAACAGGCGTTCTGCACGACTGCTGCGAGAGTTCATGCCATCGAACTGTCGTGGCTGCGGGCGCTGGAGTCGACCGTGCTGTTCCGATACCGATTCGACAGCGCAGCGTTTCGCCCATGGGCGGAAGCCTCGGGCCAGTGGATCACTGACGTCGCTGTCGAGCCGATCGAGGTCGAGCGTTTCGATGATCTGATCGGCCACCACATCACGGCCGGCATCGAGCTCCGAGCGGTGCCCAATCTTTGGCCGCTTCGTGACCTCGCAGTGCAAGGTCCGCGGGACTTCAGCGTCGTCCGATTCCAGCAGGCCAAGGCTCGACCCAGCTGAGCCTCGCTGACGTAGATAACCGGCGGTAGGGGGCAGGCCGTCGTCTCGGTGGTTGGGCGACTCCGAAGTCTGCATGTAAAATGCATGCATGCCGAACGTTCAGATTCGCGGGGTGCCCGAGGACGTGCACGAGGCGCTCGTCCGCAAGGCAGAGTTGGCAGGCCAGTCGCTTCAGCAGTACCTGTCGGCACAGCTCGTCGTCATCGCGTCGACCCCGACCGTCGACGAGGTGATCGATCTGATCGAGCGACGCAAGAAGGGCAGCGTCTCAAGAGCCAGCACGATCGCATCGCTTCGGGACGAGCGTGCTCGTCGTTGATGCCTCGGTCGTTGCGCCGCTGATCGCGGATGGCGGCCCTGACGGTGAGCTGTTCCGAGCAGCAGCGAGAGGGCAGACGTTGGCGGCGCCGGATCTGCTCCGCGTCGAGGTGATGTCAGTCATCCGCCGTCACGTCGCTTCCGGCGCTCTGAACGCACAGCAGGCGAACGACGCCGTGGACGACCTGCTCGCCCTCCCGATCACGCTGTATCCGACGACGCCTCTGCTGCGCCGTTGCTGGGAGCTCCGATCCAACGTCACTGCCTACGACGCCTGCTACGTCGCTCTGGCAGAGACGCTCGACGTCGCCCTCCTCACGGCAGACACCAAGTTGGCCAATGCGCCCGGAAGCCGCTGCGCGTTCCTGCTCGTCTGAGCACCGTCCAGCCGACCATCTGCTCATGCGCCGGCGACGAAGGCGACGACGACGTAGGCGGCGTGGCGGTCGAAGTTCTCGCGTCGGCGGTCGCAGACCGTGGTGGTACGTGGGTCGGCATGCCGCGCGGCGAGCTGGACGTCTCGAAGCGGTACTCCGGCATCGAGCGCGGCCATGATAAATGCACCGCGCAGCATGTGCGGGTGGACGTGGCCGAGTCCGGCCTTGTCCGACCTGGACGAAAGACTCCACGAGCGGAACGGGAGGGATTCGGCGGATGTCGACGTTTCCCCTGGCCACCGGCTTGATGAGCTGGCCTTGGCAGTGACGCCGGCAGTAACGAGCGACAGCCGTGGGGGTTCGTCGGTGGTGTTCGACGACTAGCGGCCCCGCAACGCGGCGATCGAGCGGGAAAGCCCGGAGCGGGTGAGATGGTCGAGCAACTCGTCAACGCTCATCTCGTAGCCCCGCCGGGTGCAACACGCACGCGTCGTAGGTCGCGTCGAAGGCCACACCAGCCTTCCTGGCTCGCTAGTAGTCCAGGCCGATGCGCTGGGCTTCGCCGGTGAGTTCGTCGGCGATGGCGCGACGCTCGGCGTCGTCGACGCGTTTGTACGCCAGGAGATCGGCGAGCAAGACGCGGCGGCGGTTGCCAACGCGCCGGAACGGCAGTTTGCGTTCCTCGAGGAGCTTCACCAGGTACGGCCGCGAGACGTTCAACACATCCGCAGCCTGCTGAGTGGTGAGTTCGGCGTGT
>JBEIFW010000107.1:0-12540 GCA_040382215.1 Acidimicrobiales bacterium | reverse complement strand
CGCCCGGCCCCTGAGCGCACGGGTGTACCGCCGCCCAGCCGGCCGCAGCAGGTTCCGTGAGGATCACCGTGACCGCAACCGCCGGTCCGGCCGGCACGGCGACCGGGATCGGCACGCCGGCCGCTCGGCGCTGCGCACCCCCGACCCGGGTGTCGAGCGCCCGCGACGGGGTGTTGGCAGCCAGGGTCGGACCGTCACCGGTCCGCCACCATCCGGTGACGTCGACGACGACGTCGGTGGGGCTGATCGAGGTGACGCACACGCCGGCCGGGCCGAGCGGCGCCATGGGTACGGCATTGGCCACGATGTCACCGGCCCGAACGTTCGCCGTGGAGGTGCCGCCCGGCGCCTGATCGCACGGGTGGACAGCGACGAACGCAGCGCCGTCGGGGTGTACCACCGTCAGGTTGAGCGCTACCGCCACCGCACCGTCGGGCGGGGTCAACGGGATCCGGCGCGGCACGAGCACCCCGACCCGGGGCCCGCTCACGCGGGTGTCGAGCGCACGGAACGGGGCGACCGGTTCGAGGTGGGGCCCGCCCGGCGCGGCCAGCGCCACCGGGACGTCTGCGCCGATCGCGACGACGACCGCCATCACCAGCGCCGCACCCGCCCGCCGAACTCGCACGACCCGACGATAGGCGCCCGAGCTGGGAGGACACTGGGGATCGGGGAGCTGAGGCCGCAAAGAAGTCCGCAGGATAGGGTCGGCCGCGTAACCACTGACGCACTCGTGACCACCGCCGACCCTGCGCTCGGGGCGCTCGGGTCGGCCTTCTACTTCATCCCGCCCACGCTCGAGCGGGGCAAGGCCCTGGGCCTCGACGGCTTCCGCTGGTACTTCATCGGCCGTGGTGGCGTGCTCGGAGACGCCGAGGCGGCCGTCGTCGCCAGTGCGTTCGGCTATTTCAACCCCGAACTCGTCGAGAAGCTGTGGACCTCGGCGCGCGAGAAGATCGCCCCTCGCGACGCAGGGCGGGCGTACCTGGCGTGCGCGCACGATCTCGGCCGGGCGAAGTTCGCCGGCGTCGACGGTCTCGGCGAGTTCTGCGACGCCGCCGAAGCCGTGCTCGCTGCCGCCCATCCGGCCGCGCTGTCGCTGTTCGCCGGGCTGAACGCCGAACCCCGACCCGACGATCTGCCGGCGCGCGCGATGCAACTCGTCGCCACCCTCCGGGAGCTGCGCGGGAGCGTCCATCTCGTCGCGGTCGTCGCCTCGGGCATCTCACCGCGCGTGGCACACCAGATCCGTCGGCCCGACATGGTGAAGGGGTTCGGCTGGGACGGCGAGGTGGCCGTCACCGACGCCGATCGGGCCAAGCTCGCCGACGCCGACCGGATGACCGACGAGCTGATGACCGGCATCTGGTCCGTGCTCGACGGCCGCGCCTCGGCGCACGTCGTCAGCACCGTCACGGCGCTGCAGGCTGCGCTGGCCTGACCGCTCGAGGTTCTTCCCCAGGGCCAGGCCCGCGTCCTCTCCGTGCCCGATGTCGGGTTGTCGTAGGGCGGGTGGGGATCGAACCCACGCGCCTCCGGTTATGAGCCGGGTGCTCTGACCACTGAGCTACCGCCCCTCGCCGCTGCATCGTAGGCCCGGGACGCGGCCGGGGTACTCGAGCACGACCATCGGCCGGGCGGGCATATCGTGCGCGCATCGGCTCTGGTCCTCCCGCTCGACCCTCGACCGGCACCGTGCGACCGGCGAGCTGGCGCCGGGTGGCGTCGGTGCTGATCGCTCTGGCCGCCGTCGGCTGTTCGACCTCGGGCAGGCCCGAGGTCGGTACACCGGCCACCACGCCCGAGGGCCCACGCGCCGAGCAGACCACGCCATCGGCGGCCGGTACGTCTGCGCCGACCGACCCCGTTCGACTCACGCGCACCGTCGAGCTCGACGGGGTGCGCGTCGACGTCGTCATCGCGCGCCCGGCGGCCGCTCAGGTGGATGCCGTGGTGCTCCTCCACGGCACGGTGTCCTACGACCGTGCCGTGCAGAAGGCGGCCCACGACACGCTCGACGCCTTCAGCGCCGTCCTAGATCGCAACGACCTGCTCCTGGTCAGCGTCGCCTACACCGAGGAAGGCCTGCTCATGGGTGACAACTTGGCGCACGCACAAGCGGCGCTGCGATGGGTGCAACGCCACGCCGCCGCAGCGCTGAGCATCACCATCGGCAAGGTGTTCGTCGCCGGTCACTCCCAGGGCGGATATCTGGCGACACGACTCAACACGCTGCACCCCGTCGACGGGGTCATCGCCAACGCACCGGGGCCCCTCGACCTCGTCTTGCGGTGCAGGCTCGAGGAGATGGGCCGCCTGGAGCCCAGCCCCACCTGCGCAGGCCTGGCGCAGCGGTACGGACCGACGACCACCGACCCCGACGCGTATCGCACCCGGTCGCTGCTGTCGTTCACGTCCGGCCACCGCGCCGACATCCTGTTCGTGCAGGGTCTGGAGGATTCCAAGATCCAGATGCGCTCCTGGCCCCGGTTCCGGGAGGAGCTGGAGACCTGCACGAACTGCCGGAACCGCACGTTCCTCGAGATACCCGGACAGGGGCATAACGCACTGTTCCGATCGGACGAGGCACGCCAGGCGGTCAACGCCTTCCTCCCGGCCAGGTGACGCCGAGACCGGCCTATGGACCCACACCCCGTCACTGGTGAGGCTGGCTCCGGGAGCAGGGCTCGAACCTGCGACCCGCTGATTAACAGTCAGCTGCTCTGCCTGCTGAGCTATCCCGGAAGGCGGGTCGAACCCTAGCGCACCGCCCACCGTCATTCGGCGTCCAGGAACTCCTTCAAGCGCTGGCTGCGCTGCGGGTGCCGGAGTTTGGCCAGGGTCTTGGCCTCGATCTGGCGGATCCGCTCCCGGGTGACCCCGAACTCCCGGCCGACCTCTTCGAGCGTGCGGGCCTTGCCGTCGACGAGGCCGAATCGCAGGCGCACCACCTCCTGCTCGCGTTCGGTCAGTTCGTCGAGCGCTGCGTCGAGCGCCTCGACGAGCATCTTGCGGGTCGCCACCTCGGCGGGGGCGTCGGCTCCTGCATCCTCGATGAAGTCACCGAGGTTCGAATCGTCTTCCTCGCCCACCGGCGAGTCGAGCGACAGCGGATCCTGGGCGATCCGCAGGATCTCCCGGACCCGTTCCGGGGTGAGGGCCACTCGCTCCGCAAGCTCCTCGACGGTGGGCTCGCGCTCGAGATCCTGCGCCAGCTGCCGTTGGATCCGCAGCACTCGGTTCATCGACTCGACCATGTGCACCGGGATGCGGATCGTGCGCGCCTGATCTGCTATCGCCCGGGTGATGGCCTGGCGAATCCACCACGTGGCGTAGGTCGAGAACTTGAAGCCCTTTGTGTAGTCGAACTTGTCGACGGCCCGCATCAGGCCGAGGTTGCCCTCCTGGATGAGGTCGAGAAGCTGCAGCCCGCGTCCGACATAGCGCTTCGCGATCGACACGACGAGCCGGAGGTTGGCTTCCATGAGCTCGTCCTTGGCGTCTTCCCCCTCCGTGACCAGCCGTGAGAGCCGCCGCACCTCGACGGGCTCCAAACCGCCGGCCCCGAGCCGCTCGGCGGCCTGCAGGCCCCGCTCGATGCGCATCGCCAGGTCGCGTTCCTCGTCACCGTTGAGGAGGCTGACCCTTCCGATCTCCTTGAGGTACATGCGGACGGTGTCCGACGTGGACGCGTCACCCCGGTCCGAGGACAGCCGCACCGGGGTGACCCGGCGACGGCGGGCCCGGTCGATCCGACCAGCGGCATCGTCGCCGAGCAGATCGGGTCGGATCGGGGTGCCCTGAGGCGGTGTGGCGTCGTCGGCGAGCGGCTCGACCGACTCGTCGAGTCCGATGCCGAGCGCAGCGAGCGCCGATTGCACCGACGCGATCACGTCGGCCGTTGGTTCGAGCTCGCCGAGCGCGATCGAAACGTCATCCGCGTGCACCGCCCCGTTGCGTTGCCCCGTGCGGACGAGCGCGGCCCATGCGGCTACCGCAATGCCGTCGTGCGGCGGCTGGGGCTCGTCAGGGGGCTCCGTCATCGCTGCTCGTCGCGCTCGAGCCAACGTAGCAGCCGCTCTGCGCTCGTGGACCGTCGGTCCGGCCGCTCGAGGTCGTCGAGGAGCAGCTTCGCCTCGGCCACGTCGCCGGCGAGGCTCGGGTCGCGCTGCGCTGCGATGCGCCCCAGCGAACGGCGGACGGCCGCCGCGATCAGGTTGCATGCCTCGAGATCCGGGTCGAGGTCGAAGTGGACCACGGCGAGCCGCTCGAGCAGCTCGGCCACGTCGGGATCCGCAAGGGCCACCGAACGGGCGAAATCACCCTCGCCGCTCGCCAAGGCTCGAAAAGCGCGCCGGCAGGTCTCGTCGGCGAAGAGGTCCTCCGACAGCCACGGGGCGATGTCGTCCCAGCGGTGCAGGAGCAGCCACAGACACGCCACTTCGCCGGATTCCCGGGTGGCGGCCGGCGCCGCGGCCACCGTGACGGCCGATGCCCGCACCGACGCGGCCCCGCGCTTCGCTGCGGCCACGATGTCGGCCACCGGCAGGCCGGTGGCCGCCGCGATCTCCCCGGCATAGAGGGTGCGCACGTTGACGTCGGGGTGCTCGGCCACCACCCCCAGGGCTTCGGCCGCCGTACGCGCCCGCTGCTCGGGGGCATTGCCACGGCCGGCGCGCAGCACGCGATGCAGCCGGAAGCCGAGGAACGGTTCGGCCTGGTCGACCGCACGCGCCAGCGCGGCCGGGTCACGCCGCGCCAGGTCGGCCGGATCGAGGCCGTCGGGAAGCCGAACCACCCCCACCTCCACGTCGTGGGTGCGCTCCCATTGGTAGAACCGTTCGGCCGCCCCCTGGCCGGCGGCGTCGGCGTCGAAGGCCAGCACCACCCGGCGCGCGAAGCGCCGCAGCAGCCGGACGTGGTCCTCGGTGAGCGCTGTGCCGCAGGTCGCGACGGCCTCGGGAACCCCGGCCTGGTGGAAGCCGATCACGTCGGTGTATCCCTCGCACACCACCACCCGATCGGCGGCCACGACCGGCGCCTTCGCCCAATTGAGCCCGTACAGGATGCGGGACTTCGCATAGACGGACGACTCGGCCGAGTTCTTGTACTTGGCCGGATCCGACGAGCCCGGCAGGACCCGGCCTCCGAATCCGACCGCGTCACCGGTCTCGGTGAAGATCGGGAACAACAGCCGGGCCCGGAACACGTCCTGCAACCGGTCACGGCGGTTCACGAAGGCGAGCCCGGCCTCCCGCAGGTTGCGTTCGTCGGCCTGGAGCGATCGGGACAGTGCATCCCACTCGTCGGGGGCCCAACCGAGCCGGAACGTCCGGGCGGTGGTGCCGTCGATCCCCCGACTACGCAGGTAGTCGCGCGCCGGGCGGGCATCGGGGGCCTGCAGCAGCCGCTGGTGATACCACTCGACAGCCTGCTCGACGAGCGCAACGAGTCGCGCGCGCCGGGATCGTTCGAGCCCCTCGCCTCCCGTCGTGTAACGCAGAGCGATCCCGGCCGTGCCCGCGAGTCGCTCGACGGCAGCGGCGAACTCGAGGTGCTCGGTCTCGCGCACGAAGGTGATGACGTCACCCTTGGCGCCGCAGCCGAAGCACTTGTAGAAGCCGAGCTCCTCGTTGACGTTGAACGAGCCGCTCTTTTCGGCGTGGAACGGGCACAGCCCGACCCACCGGCGCCCGACCCGGCGCAGCGCGACCCGTTCCCGCACCACGTCGACGAGGGGCACTGCGGCGCGCACACGCTCGATGTCCTCCTCGGCGATCCCCACGGCGCCAGCCTACGGTCGGCGCCGTCGGGACCTACCGGCGGTCAATCCCGGCCGAACAAGCCGCCCATCCCCGGGCCACCGCCCGCCGTCCCGAGCGCCGCGGACAGCCACCCGAGCAGTTCGTTCGGGTTCCGGGTCTGGGTGAGCACTCGCCCCGGGCCGGTGAAGTCGAACACCATGCCCTCGCCGCTCTTGAAGGTCTGCACGATCCCACCGGTGACGGTCCGCAACTGCATCGTCACGGTGTCCTCGTAGGCCACCATGTGGCCGGTGTCGACCGTGATGGTCTGGCCCGCCTGCAGTTCCCAGGTTTCCATCGCCCCGTAACAGCCGATGACGAGCGGTCCCTGCCCCTCTGCGCGCAGGATGAACCCGCCCTCGGAGCCGAACAGGTTCTTGAACCCACCCCACCGGGCGTCGAGCGCGACCGTCGCCGGCGAGGCCAGCCAGCCGCCCTTCTGCACGAACCAGGCCCGGCCCGGCACCACCTCGAGCGAGATCAGGTCGCCCGGAAGCCGGGCAGCGACGTCGACGAACCCGCCGCCGGCCGGCGCGGTGTACGTCGTGACGAAGAAGGACTCGCCGCCGAGCGCTGCCCGCTTCAGCGACTTGAGGATGCCGCCTTCGGCCTTGGCCTGCAGCGTGACACCGGCGGACATGGCCATCATGGCGCCGGCTTCGACGCGGACCTGCTCGCTGCCGCCGAGCGTCAGACGGGCGACGCCGAAGCTCGGGGTGTGACGGGTGGTGACCTGCACGGGTAGCTCCTTCGACCGGGGCCGGGCGTTCCGACCGCCCGGGACACCGACAAGCCTAGAAACCGACTACAGGTTTCAGCCCGGGAGACGGCGGAAAACCGCCCGTGGCAGGTGGCGCAGCACCATGAACACGCCGCGCAGCACGCGGGGCGACCACACGAGTTCCTTGCCGGCCCGCAGAGCAGCCACGGTGTCGCGCGCAACCGCCTCGGGCGTCGTCGCAAACGGTGCGGATGGCATCCCTGCGGTCATCTTCGTCCGTACGAACCCGGGCCGGACCACCAGCACGCGCGCGCCGCTCGGGCGCAGGGCGTCGCCGAGGCCTTGGGCGAAGCCGTCGATCGCAGCCTTCGTGGCGCCGTAGACGAAGTTCGCCGCCCGCACCCGCTCCCCCGCCACCGAGGACAACACGACGAGCGTGCCCCGCCCCTGACGCCGGAGGCGATCGGCAACCACCAGCCCGGCCGAGATCGCGCCGGTCACGTTGGTGTGCACGGCGGCGGCGGCCGCCTGCGGGTCGGCGTCGAAGGTGGCCTGGTCGCCGAGCACGGCGAAGGCGAGCACGACCACGTCGACGTCGCCGTGGCGGTCGAACACGTCGCCGATCACCGCGGCATGGGTCTCGGTCCGGTCGGCGTCGAAGGCCACGACGTCGGTCTCGACGGCACGGGACCGCAGTTCGGCGGCGACGTCCTGCACGGAGTCCGGGCGCCGGACCGCGAGCACCACCGTGCGCAGCCGGCGGCCGGCCAACTCGCGCACGATCGCCTGGCCGATCTCGCTCGAGCCGCCGAGCACCAGCACGCTCTGGACGTCACCGAGGGCATCGTTCACGGGGTTCTCCTCCCGATGAGATCGACCCGACGGTCGAGATCCGAACACAGCACCCGGCCCGGGTCGAGCCGGTCGCGCACGGCCTGCCACTGCTCCAGCCGCGGGTAGGTGCGGGCCAGCAGCGCCGGGGGCATCCGGCTGTCCTTGGCCAGGTACAGTCGGCCCCCGGTCTCGACGACGACGTCGTCGAGACCGTCGAGCAGGTCGGCGAGGTCGGCACCACCGACCGCCGGGATGTCGAGCGCCAAGGTCCACCCCGGCATCGGGAACGACAGCGGTGCCGGGTTCGCCGCGCCGAACCTCTTCAGCACGGCGAGGAACGACGGCGCCGCCGCCGAGCCGGCGAGCCGCTCGACGATCGTGCGCAACGCCGCCTCGGCGCCGAACGGGACGACGAACTGGTACTGGACGAACCCTCGGACGCCGTAGAGCCGGTTCCAACCGGCCACGCCGTCGAGCGGGTGGAAGAACGTCGAGATGGTCTGCAGTTGCCCTCGCCGGTCCCGCGGTGCCTTGCGGAACCACAACTCGTTGAAGGACCGGATCGTCAGGCGGTTCAGCAACCGGGACGGCGCCCACGGCGGCGCCGTCAGCGCGGTCGTGGGGTCGTAGGACCACGGGTCGCGCCGCTGGGCCGCCGCCAGCGCCTCGGCCGGCGCGAAGTCGCCCGTGGTGAGCACGCTGCGGCCGAGCCGGCGGCCGTTGGCGACGAGGTCGATCCAGGCCACCGAGTACCGGGCCTCGTCGTCGGTCGCCGCCATGAGGGCCATGATCCCGTCGAGATCGTCGGCGCGCCGGGTGTCGACGGCGAGGCGCGAGGACCCGATGGGCACGGCCCGGAACCGCACCGAGGTGATCACCCCGGTGAGGCCCATGCCGCCCACCGTGGCCCAGAACGCCGCCGGGTCCCGGTCCGGTCCGAGATCGTGCACCGTCCCGTCGGGGGTCACGAGTTCGATGCCGAGCAGGTGATGGCCGACGCTGCCGTCGCGATGGTGGTTCTTGCCGTGCACGTCGGCCGCGACCCACCCACCGATCGTCACGAACCTCGTGCCGGGGGTGACGGGGACGAAGAAACCCGCCGGCACGATGCGACGCAGCACCGTGTCCAGGCTTGCCCCGCCGCCGGCGGTCACCACGCCCGTGTCCGGGTCGAGGCGCACGCCGGTGAGCCCGGCCTCGAGCGCGAGCACGTCGCCGCCCCCGTTGAGCGCCGCGTCCCCGTAGGACCGCCCCAGTCCCCGCGCGAGGACACCCCGGGGACCGGCGCGACGGAGCACGCCTGCGACCTCACCGGTGTCGTCGCAGGGACGGATCCGAGCCCGGCTCGGCGTGGTGCGACCCCAGCCGGTCAACAGCCGCTCAGCCAAGCACCACCCCCGAAGCGAACAGGGCCAACCAGAGCGCTCCGAGCACCTGGAGTGTCCGGTCGGACAGGAAGACCTCCTCGGGGGCGCTGCCCGCCCCGGACTCGATGACGAGGAGGTACCGCAGCAGCGCTGCGGCCATCGGGACGATGGAGAACTCGAACAGGTGGTGGTCGACGGTCGGCAGGCTCGCCTTCTCGAAGGCCCACAGGCAGTAGCTCACCAATGAGGCCCCGGTGGCGACCCCGAGGACGGTGCGCAGGTAGGGCGCGGTGTACACCTTCATGGTGGACCGGGTACCGAGCGAGGCGTCGCCTACCTCGACGAACTCACCGAGGCGCTTCCCTGCGACGATCAGCAGCGACGCGAACGACGTGACCAGCAGGAACCAGTTCGACACGGCCACCGAGGTGGCCACGGCCCCGGCGACAGCCCGCAGCACGAAGCCGAGCGCCACCGCCACGAGATCGACGACGGCGATGTGCTTGCACCACAACGAGTACGTCAAGGTGACCACGACGTAGCCCGAGACGACCGCCGCTGCCCACGGGCGCCCCGTGACGAGCGTCAGCACGATGCCCGCCACCAGCAGCGCTCCACCCCCTGCGTAGGCGGTGGCGACGCTCACTTCGCCCGCTGCCACCGGCCGCATGCGCTTGCGCGGATGTCGTCGATCGGCCTCGACGTCGAGGGCATCGTTGATCCAGTACGTGCCGCTCGACGCCAGGCTGAAGGCGACCACCATCACACCCACTCGCCACGCGACCGCACCCTCGAGCAACACCCCAGCGGCGCCGGGGGCGGCGAGCACCAGGACGTTCTTCGTCCACTGGCGGGGCCGGCTGAGACGCAGCCAAGCCGGCGAGCGCTGCACGGAGCGGCTCATGACCCGGCGCGGACCAAGCGGCCGTCGCGCACCCACCACCCCTCGTCGGCCATCGACAGCATCGGCCCGTCGCTGCGGGCGTCACCGTACGCTGCGACGATGCGGTCCTCCGGCGAGGCCCACTCGCGCAGGCGTTCCACCTTGTGCATGCCGCGGCAGTTGGCGCCGAGCAGCTCGCCGGTGCAGCGCCCGTCGGCGTCCACGACCAGTTCGGTGCACAACACGTGGGCGACGCCGAGGGCAGCGGCGAGAGGGTCGAGATAGGCGCGCAGCGAGGCCGAGACCAGCACGACCGTGTGGCCAGCGTCGAGGTGCCATCGCAGACGACCGAGCACCACGGGTCGCAGTCGGTGCTCGACCACGGAGGCCGCCACCTCCGCACCGATGGTCGCCAGCCGTTGCGCGTCCACGCCCGCCAGGGTCCGGCGCACGAGCCCGGCCTTCACGCGATCCCGATCGCCGGGCGAGCGCAGCGCGGACCAACCGAGGGCCGTACCGACCCTCGCCCGGCCCGCCACCGCCGTGAGGAACGGCACCACCGTGTCGCGGACCGTCAACGTGCCATCGACGTCGAACGCCGCGACGTCGGTCACGTCACCAACTCTGCCCGAGCGGCCGACCTTCGTCGAAGCCGGCGGCGCTCTGCACCCCGACGACGGCGCGGTCCTGAAACTCCGGGACGGTCGCCGCTCCGGCATAGGTGAACGACGAGCGCACCCCGGCCACGATGTGGTCGAGGATGTCCTCGACGCCGGGCCGGTGCGCGTCGAGGTACATCCGAGACGTGCTGATCCCTTCCTCGAACAGCTCCTTTCGCGCGCGGTCGTAGGCCGATTCGTGGCGGGTGCGCTGCTTGACGGCCCTGTTGGACGCCATGCCGAAGTTCTCCTTGTACAGGCGGCCTTCGGCATCGCGCAGCGTGTCGCCCGCCGACTCGTAGGTGCCGGCGAGCCAGGAGCCGAACATCACGTTCGACGCTCCGGCGGCGAGCGCTAGCGCCACGTCACGCGGATGGCGCACCCCGCCGTCGGCCCAGACGTGCCGACCGGCAGCGCGGGCAACGTCGGCGCATTCCGCCACGGCCGAGAACTGCGGACGGCCGACGCCCGTCATCATCCGCGTGGTGCACATCGCCCCGGGACCGACACCGACTTTCACGATGTCGGCCCCGGCCTCGATGAGGTCCAGCGTGCCGCGAGCCGTGACGACGTTGCCGGCCACGACCGTGGCGTCGCCGACGGCGTCGCGCACGGCGGCGAGCACGTCGAGCATCTTGGTCTGGTGGCCGTGCGCGGTGTCGACGACGAGCACGTCGGCCCCGGCCGACCGGGCCTCCCAGGCCCGCTTGGCCGGATCACCGTTGATCCCGACGGCGACGCCGACGAGCAACCGGCCCTCCGCGTCGAGCGCCGGCCGGTAGATGGCGGATCGCAGCGCACCCCGGCGCGTCATGCAGCCGACGAGCCGGTTGCCGGCAACGACCGGCGCAGCGCTCACCCGGCTCGCCGCCAGCGCCTCGAACATCGCCTCCGGTGTCGAGCCGGCCGGGATGACGACGAGGTCCTCGACCATCACGTGGCGGAGCTGGGTGAAGCGGTCCTGACCGAGGGCGTCGTGCTCGGTGAAGATGCCGACCGGCGTCTCCCCCTCGACCACGATCACCGCACCGTGCGCCCGCTTGTGGATGAGCGACAACGCATCGGCGATCGTGTGCATCGGCGACAGCGTGATCGGCGTCTCGTAGATGGGATGGCGGCCCTTGACGAAGGAGAGGGTCGCTTGCAGCACGTCGAGGGGGCTGTCCTGGGGCAGCACGGCGATGCCGCCGCGTCGCGCCACGGTCTCGGCCATGCGCTTGCCGGCGACGGCAGTCATGTTGGCGACGACGACCGGGAGCGAGGTCCCGATCCCGTCCGGGGTGGTGAGATCGACGTCGAAGCGCGACCGGACGGCCGAGAGGCTCGGCACGAGGAACACGTCGTTGTAGGTGAGTTCGTACTCCGGACGGCGATCGTCGACGAAACGCATGAGACCTCCCGCAGGGGCCCGCCGAGGATAGCGTCGGCCCTGATGGCCGCCGATCCGCCCCGTGAGCCCGTCGTGTTCGTCCATGGTTGGGGCGGCTCGTTCCGCCGCACCTGGGAAGAGCCGGGATGGTCGGCGCTGCTCGCCGATGCCGGGCGCACGACGATCGGCGTCGACCTGCTCGGTCACGGCGAGGCCCCCAAGCCGCACGACCCGGAGGCCTACGGCGACCTCGGCGCCCGGGTGCTCGAGGCGCTTCCCGACGAGCCCGTCGCTGCGGTCGGGTTCTCGCTCGGCGCCATGACGCTGTTGAGGGTCGTGTCGCAGCATCCCGAACGCTTCACCCGGCTCGTCGTGATGGGCGTGGGCGAGAACCTGTTCCGGGAGGACGTCGAGCGCCACCGGGCGATCGTCGCAGCGGTCACCGGCACCGGCGACAGCGACGACGTACAAGCGCAGGTGTTCGCCCAGTACGCGAACCAGCCGGGCAACGACCCCAAGGCGCTCGCGGCGATCATGCAGCGGCGGGGCCGGCCGGTGTCTCGCGAGGACCTCGCCCGCGTGACGGTGCCCACGCTCGTCGTCATCGGCGACAAGGACTTCGCCGGCCCGGGCGACCCGCTCGTCGAGGCGCTCCCCCACGCGACGCTGAAGGTCCTGCGCAACGTCGACCACTTCGCCACCACCGAGTCCTTCGCCGCCATCGACGCCGTGCTCGAGTTCCTCGGCGCCACCCCCGGGTGAGCGATCCCGGGGCCACCGGCCCCACCGCGGCGGGCTCGACGGTCGCCGACGCGGTCGTTGGGCGGCGGGCCGGCGGACGGGTGGCCGGCCCCCCCCCGCCCGTCTACGGGCTGGGGGGCGACGCCGCCGACGAGCGGGCGG
>JBEIFW010000106.1:0-12593 GCA_040382215.1 Acidimicrobiales bacterium | reverse complement strand
TTGGTTTGTCAAATTTGGCACGCACGATGCTCGCGTAAGACTCTGCCTCAACTTATTGCCATCCGATGCTTCGTGGAACCGTTGGGGGCCATGGGGGGGGGGTGGCCCACGCCGGCCAGCGAACCGAGGATGCCGATGGCGGTCGCCTCAAGGAGTACCGAGCGGCGGACCTGCTCGGCGCTTGCGCCCAACGCGCGCAACAACGCCAGCTCCCGGAGCCGCTGGGAGACGAGGATTGCGAACGTGTTGACGATCACGAAGGTGGCGACGATCACCGAGATCGCGCCGAACACCAGCAGCAGGATGTCGATGAACGACAGGGCGTCTGCGAGCGCATCGGTGTTCTCCTTGGCCACCGCTGCGGCCGTCACGGCCTGGATGGGACGGCCCGACAGGGCTTGTTCGATCCGTGAAGCGAGCTGCTCGTCGGAGACCTCGCCGGTGGACACGACGATGATCTCGTCCCAGGCGTCGCCGGCGCGCGTGAGACGTTGCGCCGTCGCCGGGGTGAACAGCACGGAGTTGGCCCCGCCGGCGGAATCCTGTTCGCCGAAGGTGACCACCCCGGCCACCGAGTAGGTCGAGCGTCCCGAGCTCGACAGCACGGTGATGGCGTCGTTGAGCGCAAAGGGGCCGTCGGAGGCGAGCTTGCGATCGATGACGACCTCGTCGTCGCGTGCGGGCGCGGCGCCGGCGACGAGGCGGTACGGGCTGGCCCGATCGAGCGCGATCCAGGTCTGGCCGAACGAAGGTGCACCGCCGGTGCCGACCGGCTGACCGGTGCGGTCGAGCACCGTGAGGCTGAACTGCACCAGCCCTGCCGCGCCAGCCACACCGGGCACCCGGGCCACCTCGTCGACGACATCGCCCGGCACCCGATCGCGCACCGTGCCAAAGTCGCTCTCGTAGAGCGGCGCACCGCGCACCACGACATCGGTGTTGCGATAGGCGGTCGAGAACAGGTCGTCGAAGCTCTTGGTGAGCGTCTCGCCGAACACCAACGACCCGACGATGAAGCCGACGCCGGACGCGATGGTGGCGACGAGCAGCAACACCCGGAGCTTGCGGGCCCACAGGTTGCGCAACGCCAGGGTGAACACGTGCTACTCGCCGAAGCGCCTCATGCGGTCGAGCACCGACTGGGCGGTGGGCTCGTGCATCTCGTCGACGATCCGGCCGTCGCCCAGGAAGAGCACCCGGTCCGAATACGAGGCGGCGAGATGGTCGTGGGTGACCATCACGATGGTCTGGCCGAACTCGTCGACGGCGCGGCGCATGAAGCTCAGGATCTCGGTGCCCGAGCGGGAGTCGAGGTTGCCGGTCGGTTCGTCGGCGAAGATGATCGCCGGCCGCGAAGCGAGCGCCCGGGCCACTGCGACACGCTGTTGCTGGCCACCGGACAATTCGGCCGGTCGATGTGTGAGCCGGTTGCGCAGGCCGACGGTGTCGATCACCCGGTCGACCCACTCCTGGTCGCCCTTGGTGCCCGCCAAGGCCATGGGCAGGGTGATGTTCTCCAACGCGGTGAGCGTAGGCACCAGGTTGAACGCCTGGAAGATGAAGCCGATCTTCGAGCGGCGCAGTTGGGTGAGCTTCTTGTCGTTCAGCGTCGACAAGTCGACGTCGCCGATGAACACGCGGCCCCGGGTGAGTCGGTCGAGTCCGGCGACGCAGTGCATCAGCGTCGACTTGCCCGAACCCGATGGACCCATGACCGCCGTGAACCGACCGGCCAAGAACTCGACGCTCACCCCGTCGAGCGCCCGCACCTCGTTCTCGCCGGAACCGTAGATCTTGTAGGCATCGACGGCCCCTGCAGCCACGAGCGATCCGAGGGGGGCGAGCGTGGACATGCAGCGGTCCTTTCGTCAACGGCAAGGTCGGCGCCGGGGGGTCGGGCCTGCGTCACCGAGGACGCCGGACAAGACTAGGGGGAGGTCCTGCCGACCGGGCTGTCGGGACGGCTACCAGTGGTCGTGGTGGACCACCTCGTCGACGGGGCGCCGTGCGACCGGGCCGAACGAGCGGCCGGGCCACCCGAGGGGGATGGTCACCCCGATCGTGCGGTCCTCCGGGATGCCCAGGATCTCTCGGATGGCGGGCTCGGCCGTGGCGTGGATCGTCGTGAAGGCTGCGCCCAGACCGAGCGCCCGTGCGGCGATCACCAGATTCTGCGATGCGGCGTGCACGGCGGAGTACATGAACTCGGGGCGCGGTCGCCCGGGCGGGTAGACGTTCTGTCCGCAGACGAAGATGAGCACCGGGATCGCCCCGAAGTTCGACGCCAGGTTGTGGGCGCCGGCGAGCGTGCGGCGGTCCACCTCGGACGCCGGGGTCGGCATCGAGGCGACGACCTGCGCGAACGGCTCGATCGCTGCGCCGATGCGGGCCCGGACCTCGGGGTTGCGCACGACGACGAAGTCCCAGCACTGGGTGTTGTTGGGGCTCGAGGCCCGGGTGGCGGCCCAGAGCACCTTGTCGAGCAGTTCGTCGGGCACCGGTTCTTCGGTGAACCAGCGCATCGCCCGAGCCGTTCCCATCGCTTCGAACACGTCCATGACGGCATCATCGCGGTTCGTGACACCGGACCGCACCGTGACCGAGCCGTGACCGAGCCACGCCCCATCGCACCGACCGGCTTGATCGTGGGTCGCTTCAACCCGCCCCACCTCGGCCACAGCCATCTGATCGAGCGCGCCGCAGCGCAGGTTGACCGGCTCGTGGTCTACGTGAACACCCGGGCCGGGGAGGCGGTGCCCGGTGCGTTGCGGGCCGGATGGTTGGCCGACCTGCACCCGGACGTCACCGTGGTCCACGTGGCGCACGATCTCGACACCGACTTCGGTGACGAGGCGCTGTGGCAGCGATGGATCGAGCTATTTCGCGAGCGATGGCCGCTCGATCGGGGGCCCGACGTGGTGTTTTCCTCCGAGGGCTACGGCTCAGAGATCGCCCGCCGGCTCGGGGCGGTCGGGGCGTCAGTCGATCCTGACCGGGTGGCGGTCCCGATCAGCGCCACGATGGTCCGGGAACGCCCCCTCGACCATCTCGACTTCCTCGCCCCGCCGGTGCGTGCCTGGGTGGAAGCGTGGGGCCGGACCCGGCGGTCACCGCTCGGTCACTGCGGCTGAGGCACCCAGCGCAGATAGGGCTTGTCGGCGCGCCACCCGCCGGGGAACTTCTCCTTTGCGGCCTCGTCGGTGACGGCGGCACCGATGATGACGTCGCCGCCCGGCTTCCAGTTCACGGGCGTGGCGACCGGGTGTTTGGCCGACAGCTGCAGCGAGTCGATCACCCGGAGGATCTCGTCGAAGTTGCGTCCGGTGGACGCCGGGTAGGTGATCGACAGCTTGACCTTCTTGTCGGGGCCGATCACGTAGACCGAGCGGACGGTGAGCACGCTGGCCAGGTCGGTGCCGACCGTGGCGGGCAACATGTCGTAGAGCTCGGCGATGCGATGGTCCGGGTCGCCGATCATCGGGTAGGTGACCTTGGCGCCCTGGGTCTCCTCGATGTCGCCTTCCCAGCGATGGTGCGAGTCGACGGGGTCGACCGACAGCCCGATCACCTTCACGCCCCGCTTTTCGAACTCCGGCAGGATCTTGGCGACGTAGCCGAGTTCCGTGGTGCACACGGGGGTGAAGTCCTTGGGATGCGAGAACAGGATGCCCCAGCTCTCGCCGAGCCACTCGTGGAAGCGGATCCGCCCCTGGGTGGTGTCGGCCTCGAAGTCGGGAGCGATGTCGTTGATGCGCACGGCCATACGGGCGAGGCTACCCGGAATCCCGACCAATCCGATCGAGATTCAGCCCCCGCCTTGAGAGTTCCTTAAAGTAGTGGAGCAAACGCCAAGAGTGTAAATATCACTTCATGTATTGCATCAACCACTAATGGTGAGATACAACAGTCGGGCGGATCCCCGTCGGGGGGACGGACAACGGCGGAGGTCGTCCGATGCAGTCGATCGAGCAGCATCTCACCTTGGTCGAGCAGGTGGTCGTCCAGGTGGCGGTCAACTATCCCCGCCACGTCGATCGTGGTGAGCTCGTTCGGGCGGGGGTGTTGGGGCTGGTGGAGGCCGCCAACCGTTTCGACGGATCCCGCGGCGTGCCGTTCGAACGCTTTGCGGCGCAGCGCATCCGCGGTGCCGTGCTCGACGCCGTGCGCGCCGCCGATTGGGCCCCGCGTTCGGTGCGGGCCATGTCCCGGCGGGTCGAGAGCACCGAGCAACAACTGGCCAACCGCCTCGCGCGGACCCCCACCTCCGACGAGCTGGCCGAAGCTCTCGGCACGACGACCACCGACCTTGCGAGCTTCCGCGACCGCGTGTTCCGCAGCGTCGTACTGGCGCTCGACCAAAAGATGACCTCCGACAACGAGGAGATCAGCCTGCTCGACGCCCTGTGCGACCGCACGGTGCTCGAGCCGTCCGAGGAACTCGAAGCGCGGGAGCTGCGGGCCTACCTGCGGGACGCCGTGAGCCTGCTCCCCGAGCGCCACCGCCATGTGGTCGTCGGCTACTTCCTGGAGGGACGTACCTCCGACCAGCTCGCCCGCTTCCTCGGGGTCACCGAGAGCCGGGTGTCGCAGCTGCGCTCGGAAGCGCTGGTCATGCTGAAGGAAGCGATCGAGGCGCAGTACGCCGAGAGCGTCCCGGTGGACGAGGAGCCGGCGTCGGCCCGTCGGGCACGGCGCAAGGCGGGCTATGCCGTCGCCGTATCGGAGCGCTCGGATTGGCGCTCGCGACTGTCGTCGCCCTCGACGGTCGGCTGATCGGCCTCGGCGTTCAGGCCGCCCGGTCGCACCCGACGAACCGGGGCAGCGACGGCGGCAGCACGGCTTCGGCCAATTGACGGAACCGGCTCGGGGAGTCCGCCACGACGACGTCCTGGAGTGCCCGGACATCGGCGATCTCGGCCCGCAACGTGAGGCCGTGCGTGGTGACCAGGCTGGACCACGGGGCGGGCAGCACCCGGGCGAGCTGCTCGAGGGTGGGCTCGGGACCCAGCCCGTAGGCGAGTCCGAGGGCGCAGGACTGCAGCGCACGTACGAGTTCCTCGGCCCGCACGGCCAGGCTGATCTCCTCGAGGTCGAGCACGGCCTGTTCGAGCGTGGACCTGCCGCCCCGGTCGAGCGCTCGGTCGCACTTCCACAGCCGGTGGGCAAGCGCTTCGAGCAGGACGCGCTCACGACCAAGACATCCGTGCAGTCGGTTCAGGTCCTCGTCGCTCGTCATCGCCCATCGCCTCGCCACATCGTTGGTCGGTCCTGTCGAGTCGGGCCGGAGCGGCTTGCCGGAAACCTAACCGGAGCGACCCGTTCTTCCGTTCCCGCTCAAGAGCGGCCCGCTCGATAGCGTCAGGGCGGTGCAGCACCCAACGGCGTCCGACGTGGTCGCGCAGCTCGGGCTCGCGCCGCTGCCCGTCGAGGGCGGGCTGTACCGGCAGGTATGGCGATCCCCGATCGAGGACCCTGCAGGCCGTCCGGCCGGGACGGCGATCGTGCTCCTGCTGACCGACGAACCCGACTCGTTCTCGGCCATGCACCGCCTCGGCACCGACGAGTGCTGGCACTTCTACCTCGGGGACCCGGTCACGCTCGTGACCCTCGACCTTGACGGCTCGAGCACCTGCATCACCCTCGGTCACGACCTGCTCGCCGGGGCCGTCGTGCAACGCGTCGTGCCGGCCGGGACGTGGATGGGTGCGGTGCGCGCCAGTGGCCCCCACGGGTGGTCGCTGCTCGGCACGACGATGGCCCCGGGCTTCGATGCCGCCGAGTTCGAGGCGTCCGAAGCCGAGCCGCTGATCGCCCGGTGGCCCTCGCAGGAGGCGATGATCCGGCGCCTGGTGCGGCCCGGCACGGCGACCCACCGGTTGCCGGACGGGTTCGAGTAGCCGGGAACGGTCTACTTCAGGCCGGAGCGTACGAACGCGTCGATGACGTGACGTTGGAGCACTACGTAGAGCACGAGGATCGGCAGTGTGGCGATTCCGGCGGCCGCCATCAGCGGGCCCCATTGGTCCCCGGCCTCCTGATCGAGGTACATCTGAAGCCCGATCTGAACCACCGATTTCTCCAAATCGTTCAGTACGAGCAGCGGCCAGAAGTACTCGTTCCATGCGGAGACGAAGAGCAGGATGGCCAATGCCGCAAGCGGTGCACGAATGTTCGGAACGACGACACGCCACAGGATCCGCCAGCTCGATGCTCCGTCGATTTCGCGCTTGGACACCTTCTGGAGCTTGAGCGCGAACCCGATGTTCTTGGCGACGGTCATGTGCGGATAGAGCGCGTAGTTCTGGAACACCATTGCGAGGTCACGCGACTTGGGCGGGACGACCGTGATGTCCCGGTCGTCGAGCAGGATCCGACCGGCGGTGGGCGTCAGGAGCCCGGCGAGCATCCGCAAGACCGTCGTCTTGCCGCAACCGCTCGGTCCGAGGAGCACGAGGAATTCCTCGGGTCCGGTGGTCAGGGACACGGACCGCACCGCTTCGACCTCTCCGAAGCTCTTCCCCAGCCCTTCCAAGCGGATCGATGCCATGTCGCCTCCTCGTCAGGTGCCACGCCGCGAACCCCCTCCGGGGCTCGAGGCGCCATCATCTGGGAGCGACCTTGCGGCTGGCGGTCCCGGCAGTGGCCACGACGTGAACGTCTACGCCGGTTTCGAGACCGATTGTCCGGGAACCTGCAGCAATCCGGTGGTGCTCGGTAGCCTCCGCCCGTGGATCTGCGTCTCTCCTGGCTGCAGTCCTTTCTCGTGCTCGCGGAGGAACTTCATTTCACGCGGGCGGCCCGCCGACTCCACGTCAGTCCCAGCGCGTTGAGTCGCCAGATCCGCCAGCTCGAGGAGTTTCTGGGCGTTGAGTTGTTCCGCCGCTCGACGCGATCGGTCGTCCTGAGTGACGACGGGCGCAAGTTGGTGGTCGATCTTCGGGAGCCGGTCACCGACCTGCTGCGGGTCTTGCGGCGATCGGATCAGGAGCGGCCGGGCGGACCGGCACTGTCGTACACCGGTGCTGCGGCGGCGACGCTGATCCCGGCGCTCGTTGCCCGGTGGACCAGCGTCGGATCCGATCCGCTGCGGTTGGTCCCCGCCGGTTCCGCAGCCCAACTCGCCGGGCTGCGGAACCGCTCAACCGATGTCGGGGTCCAATGGGAGGGGCCGCAGGGCGACGAGTTCGTTGTTCACCCGCTGAGGACCACCCCGATGTGGGTCGCGCTCCCGGCGCATCACCGCTTGGCCGGCCTGCCCGACCTCCCGCTTGACCTGCTTGCGGCGGAAACCTGGCTGCTCGCTGCGGATTACTCCGACGTGACCATTCGCGACAGCCTTCGGCGCCGGTGTGAGTCGGTTGGGTTCAGGCCAAGGATCCGCAACGCAGCGACGGGCAACGAAGCGCAGCTGGCGCTTGTGGCGGCCGGGCAGGGGATCTGCATGGCGTCGGAGATCGTTGCACGCATGCCTCGGCCCGGCGTGGCGTTCACCACGGTTTCGGGCCACACGGTGCAGCTCGTCGCAGTGACGCGACGTGAGGACGACCCGCTCGTCGGGCGGGCCGTCGAGCTGCTCCGGGAATTGTCATCGTGAGGAGTGGCGCTCCGGCCGGTCGAGGCCGTCGAGGCCGTCGGAACGCAGGATCAGCGCCACGACGGCGGTCGTGGCCGCAGCCAGCACGAGCCCGGTGGTGCGCACACCGAGCCGGTCGACGACGGCGCCGACGCCGAGCATCGTGGCCGGGGGCGCAGCACCGAACAGGGCGAGCTGCACCCCGTAGACCCGACCCTGTCGCTGCGTCGGGACGCGGTCCTGCACGAGGGAGTTCATCAACGGGCTGAACGGGCCCCAGCTCAGCCCGAGCACGACCGCAGCGACGACGAACACGGCGAGCGGGGGCAGCACCGCCAGGGGCCACAGGCTCGACGCAACGCCGAGGAGGGCGACCCGGACGATGGCGCGCCGCGAGAACCGGGCCCGCAGCCAACCGAACGAGAACGAACCGACGACGACTCCGGCCGCCATCACGGCCAGCACGACGCCCATTGCGCCGGGGCGGTCCAGGGCTTCGAAGTGGGTGGGGAGCAGGACCGCTTCGATCGGGAGGTACAGCGCGGCCAGGGCGATGACGGAGACGGTGACCAGCCGCAGCGAGTGGTCCCGGCGCAGCTCGGTGAGCCCGGCGAGCACGGACCGCCAGCCGCGGTCGTCGAGGTCGGCACCGTCGGCGTCACCGGTGGTGGCGGGGTCCGGGCGCCCGGCGGTGCGGATGGCGGCGACGGCGACCATTGCGACGACGAACAGCGCCGCCGGCACCCAGAACGACGCCACGGGACCGACGACCGCGATGAGCGCGGCGCCGAGCACCGGTCCGAGGGTCCACCCGGCGGCGAAGCAGCCCTCGTGGATCCCGTTGAGGCGTTCGAGGGACACCTCCGCTCCACGCGAGACGTCGGGCAGAAAGGCGCGTCGTGCCGACTGCCCGGCCGGGTCGAACGTCGCACCGAGGACCGTGAGCGCGACGATGGCGGCGAGCCCGAGGTCGATGACGGTGGCGAGCAACGGGAACGCCGCCACCGACAGGGCGGAGGCGACGTCGGAACCGACGCTGACCCGGCGGTGGCCGACCCGGTCGATCAGCCAGCCGGTCGCCGGCGCAGCGACGAGGACGGGCAACGCAGCGGCCGCACCGACGAGTCCGGCTGCGGCCGACGAGCCGGTCCGGTCGAGCACGAGCCACGGGATCGTGATCATCACCACCGCGTTGCCGACCCCCGAGGCCACGTTCGCGGCCTCGAGCAGCACGACCGGTGCACGCGACGGTCGCCCCTCGGCGGGCTCGGTGGAGTCGGACGGCGTCATGGCGGCACTGTCCACGGGGCTCAGCGGGCCGCCGATCGTGCCGGCTGGGACCGGTCGGCGCCGAGGTGGACGGGAAGGGAGCGTAGGCCGCGGATCATGCGCCCGGCCGAGGGTTCGGGGGTCCCGGCCAGGCGCCACGCAGCGGGGTCGAACCGCTCGAACAGCGCCCGCCAGGCGGCGGTGGCCTCGAGCCGGGCGAGCGCGGCGCCCAGGCAGTGGTGGGCACCGAGCCCGAAGGCGAGGTGGCGCCGGGCGTCCCCGCGACCGACGTCGAAGCGGTCCGGTGTGTCGAACACGGCCGGGTCGCGGTTGGCCGCGGCGAGCAGCAGCACGAACTCGGCCCCGGCCGGGAGCTCGGTGCCGTCGGGCAGGGCGAGGGGCGCGCGCAGGGTGCGGAAGGTGTACTGCACCGGGCTGGTGAACCGCAGTGCTTCCTCGACCAGTTCCGGCACGAGCCGGTCGGGGTCGGCGGCGATGGCGGCGAGCTGGTCGGGGTGGGCGAGCAGCAGCTCGGTGCCGCGACCGATCAGGTTCACCGTCGTCTCGAACCCGGCGACCAGCTGGAAGGTGGCGGGGGCGCCGACGGCGGGGTCGGCTCGTGGGTCGCCGTGGGGCCCGGCGGCCCGCCGCCACGGCACGTGGCGGCCGGGCCGGCGCCGACGTTCGGCCACCAGGGCGCCGAGCGCAGTGCTCGAGTCGGCGATGGCGGCCTCGATCCGTCGGGCGGAGGCGACCGTGCGGGCGCGGTCGAGCCCGGTGGCGAGGGCGTCGCCCCAGGCGGCGAAGCGGTCCCGGTCCTGCACGGGCACGTCGAGCAGCTCGCAGATGACCTGCATCGGGAGCGGCGCGGCGAAGGCGGTGACCAGATCGACCGGGCGCCGGGGGTCGAACGCGTCCAGGAGGTCGTGGGCGACGCGGGTGGTGCGTGCCTCCATGGCCGCGATGGCGCTGCGGGAGAACGCCGGTTGGACGAGCCGGCGGAGCCGGGCGTGGTCGTCGCCGTCGAGGCAGACGAACGACTCGAGCACCGGATCGGCGTGCTCGGGCCCCGGTGCCGGTCCGGCGAGGAGCAGGCGCTGCAGCCAGCCGTCGGGGGCGGGAGGTGCGGACGAGGCGTGGGGCGAACGCAGGACGGCGCTGCACACGTCGTAACGCGCGCTCAGGTGGATCCCCGTCCAACTGCGCACGAACGGGCGGGTGCGCAGGTCCTCGCCCAGCGAGAGCAGGTCCGGGTCGTGTTCGAGGCGGCCGTACGGGTCGCCGGTGAGGGCGGCGAGGCGGGCCAGCACGTTGTTCCCGTGGACGGCGACGGCTCGGCGGAGGTGGCGGGCGATCGAGGCCGGCGCGGTGGTGAGCGGCATGGCGCCACCGTAGGACCGAGTTGGTCATTTGTTCAAGTCAAATGTTCATGTCGATCGATCAAGTCGGGTGTTCGGTTAGCCTCGGCCGACGTGCCGCACGTTTCCCACGAGGCCCGCCGGGTGCAGCTCGTCGCCGCCGCGGTATCGGTGATGCGGGCCCACGGGGTGCAGGCCGCCACCAGCCGCCGGATCGCCGAGGCGGCGGGCGCGCCGTTGGCCAGCATCCACTACACGTTCGGTTCCACCGAGGCGCTCGTCGTTGCGGCGTATCGCGAGGTGCTCGAGGAATTGCTGGCGTTCGTCGAGGCCGAGGTGCCGTGGTCGGCGGGGTTCGAAGTGGCGCTGCGGGTGTTGGCCGAGCGCTTTGCGGACGCCGTCGCCGACGACCGTTTCGCCCTGGTGCTGCGTGACCCGATCGCCGCCGGCGACGATCGCCTCGATGCGTTGACGGACCAGTACCACGCCGTCGGCCCTGAGCTCGTGCGACGGATCGCGGCGGCGAGCGGGGTGGTGCTCGCACGCGACCCCGACCAGCTCGGCCGGCTCCTGACCGCCGTCATCGACGGGATCCTCCTGCAGCTGGACGCACACGGCGACTTGGCGCAAGCGCGTCGTGATCTGCTCGAAGCGGCCGCGATGGTGGCGGCGTGGTGCGCACCGGCGGAGCCTGCTGCGGCCCGCCGGAGCCGTCGGCCGGCCCGGCCTGCTGCTGTGTAGGGTCGCCGCCGTTCACCTGTCCCTGGGAGGAAGGGTCCCCGCATGACCGAGGCCTGGATCATCGATGCGTGCCGCACGCCGCGCGGCGTCGGCAAGAAGGGCAAGGGTGCCCGTGCCGACATCCACCCGCAGCAACTCGGCGCCACCGTGCTCGCCGCGCTGCGCGACCGCAACGGGCTGAACACCGGCGATGTCGACGACATCATCTTCGGCACCAGCATGCAGGTGGGCACCCAGGGCGGCGACCTCGCCCGCATGGCCGCCCTCGACGCCGGGTTCGACGTGAAGGCCAGCGGCGTCACCATCGACCGCTTCTGCGGCTCGGGGATCACCACCACGAACATGGCGGCCGCGTCGATCGCGGCGGGCTTCGAGGACATCGTGATCGCCGGTGGCTGCGAGATGATGTCGCTGCACCCGTCGCTGGGCGAGGCCCAGTCCGGGGTGCGGGGCCCGTTGATGGACGCCGGGAACCTGCGCCTGCGGGCACGGCATCCCCAGACCCACCAGGGCGTGGCGGCCGATGCGATCGCAACGATCGAGGGCATCTCCCGTCAGGCGCTCGACGAGCTCGCCGTGGAGTCGCAGGTGCGCGCCGCGCGCGCCATCGCCGAGGGCCGCTTCGAAAAGAGCCTGATCCCCGTGTACCACGAGGACGGCTCGCTCGCGCTCGACCGGGAGGAGTTCCCGCGGCCGGGCACGACGCTCGAGGGCCTGGCCAAGCTCGGGCCGTCGTTCGCCGCCATGGCCGACGTGCCCCTCGACGCGGAGGGCACCACGCTGCGTTCGATGGTGCTCGCCCGGTACCCGGGGCTGGCCATCGAGCACGTGCACCACGCCGGGAACAGCTCGGGTGTGGTCGACGGCGCGGCGGCGATCCTCTACGCCAGCCCCGAGGCGGCCAAGGCCCGGGGATGGAAGCCCCGGGCCCGCATCGTGGCCATGGCCAACATCGGTGACGACCCGACGCTGATGCTCAATGCGCCGGTGCCCGCAGCGCGCAAGGTGCTGGCGCGCGCCGGGCTGCGCCAGGAGGACATCGACGTCTGGGAGATCAACGAGGCCTTCTCGGTCGTGGCCGAGAAGTTCATCCGCGACCTCGACCTCGACCGCGACAAGGTGAACGTGAACGGCGGTGCCATGGCACTCGGCCACCCGATGGCGGCGTCGGGGGCGTTGCTGTTCGGTACGGGGCTCGACTAACTCGAGCGCACCGACGGTCGCTACGGGTTGATCACGATGTGTGCGGCGGGCGGCATGGCCCCAGCCGTGATCATCGAACGGCTCTGAGGCCCATCGGTGTGCGCTCCGGCGGTCCAGTGCGCACACCGACTCGGATCCGGCGTACCGGCCGACCGGCTGGCATGCGTGTGGTCCCGCTCCCGTAGCTCAGGGGATAGAGCGTCGGTTTCCTAAACCGTGCGTCGCAGGTTCGAATCCTGCCGGGGGCGCCAAGAAAGTCCAGCTAGAAGCCTATTTCCTTTCGAGACTCTTCGTCATCGGAGGCCGAGAATGGGCCCGTGGTAACGCCGTGGTAACGCTCTGGTGGCGTTTCGGCATGGCGAGCGGGACCGTCTATCGCCGGGAGACCCCTGCCGGATCCACGTCATTGAGCTCGCCTACGCGGTCACGTCGATGGGCGCCCAGGGCCG
>JBEIFW010000105.1:0-12596 GCA_040382215.1 Acidimicrobiales bacterium | reverse complement strand
GTGGCCGCCGGTCACGATGCACACGACGACCACGGCGCGCACCACAGCTCCACGGGCTTGTCGAACAACAAGCTGGCGATGTGGCTCTTCCTCGGCTCGGACTGCCTGCTCTTCGGTGGCCTGATCTCCACCTACATGCTGTACCGGGGGCGTGTCGCCGAGGGGCCCCACCCCGAGGACGTCTACAACATCCCGTTCACCTCGGTGAGCTCGTTCGTGCTGCTCATGAGCTCGCTCACGATGGTGCTCGCCGTCACGTCGGCCCACCGGGGAGACGTGAAGCGCACCCGCCTTTGGTTGATCGCGACGGCGCTCCTCGGCGCCACGTTCGTCGGCGGTCAGGTGTTCGAGTTCACCGAGATGTACTACAAGGGTCTCGGTTACACCACGAGCCTCTTCAGCTCGAGCTTCTACACATTGACCGGCTTCCACGGCGTGCACGTCACCGTGGGCGTGATCATGCTGCTGTCGTTGGTGGCGATCACCCTTCGAGGTCGCATCCCGGGGAACCGGGCCGAGGTCGTCGAGCTCGTCGGCCTCTACTGGCACTTCGTCGACATCGTGTGGATTGTCATCTTCACGCTCGTCTACCTGATCCCGTCCTGAGCATCGAGGCCGCCATGAGCACGACGACCGCACCCGAGCACGCCAACGAGGACGCCTCCCACGACTCGCACGGCGCGCACGCCCACAACGGCCCGAGCGACGGCACGATGGTCAAGATCGCCGTGCTGCTCGCCGTCCTGACCGGCATCGAGATCGTGTTCGCCGAGGCCAAGCTCGGCGCGGCGAGCACGTGGGCGCTGATCATCCTGATGATCGTGAAGTTCGTCGTGGTGGTGCTCTACTTCATGCACCTCAAGTTCGACGCCAAGCTCTTCTCGTACCTGTTCTGGGCGGGTGCGATCCTTGCGGTGGCCGTCTACGCCGCTGCGATGGCGTGCTTCCAGATGTTCGCCAGCTGAGCAGGTCCGTGCTGGCGACTGGCGGTCCGAGCCCGGACGTCTGGGCGTTCCGACCGCATCCGGAGGTTTGGCTTCTCGTAGCCGGGCTCCTCGCCGGCTACGTCTACCTCGTCCGAGTGATCGGGCCGGAGGCGGTTGGGCGGGGCGTGCCGGCGGTCAGCCGGCGCAACCTCATCGCGTTCGTGGCGGCGATCGCCCTGCTCTGGTTCGCAGCCGACTGGCCGCTGCACGATCTCGCCGAGCAGTACCTCTACAGCGCACACATGGTCCAGCACATGGTGCTGTCGTATTTCGTGCCTCCTCTCGCCCTGCTGGCGACACCCGAATGGCTGCTGCGTGTGCTGATCGGCGAAGGACGGGTGTACCGCGCGGTGCGGTGGTTCGCCCGTCCGGTCGTCGCCGGGGTGCTGTTCAACGGGGTCGTCATGATCACGCACGTTCCTGCGCTCGTGAACGCCTCGGCGCAGAACGGGATCGTGCACTACTCGCTCCACGTCCTCATCGTGGTGAGCTCGCTGCTGATGTGGCTCCCGGTCTGCGGGCCGCTCCCCGAGGCTCGGATCTCGGCCGCCGGCACGATGATCTATCTGTTCGCCCAGTCGTTCGTGCCGACGGTGCCCGCAGGGTGGCTCACCTTTGCCGAAGGCGTCGTCTATGGCCACTACGACCATGCGGTCCGGGTGTGGGGCATCGGGGTGACGGCGGACCAACAACTCGCCGGGGCGATCATGAAGATCGGGGGCTCGATCTTCCTGTGGGCGATCGTCGTCTACCTGTTCTTCGGGCGGTTCATGAAGAACTGGGAGCAGCAGAACGCCTTCCGGCGAGTGCGGATCCCCGATGCTGAGGTGACCGGTCACGACGAAGAAGTGCTCACCTTCGACGAGGTGGCGAAGTCCTTCTCGCAGAGCGCGGCGCCCAGCGAACCTCGCTGATCACCACCAGCGGAACGTCCGTATCGCCACGACGGGTGTCATGGCAGACCAGACTGCGAGCACCACCCATGCCTGCGTCTCATGGGTGCCGTCGCCGATCGTGGCGCGCAGCACCGTCGCCAGCGCCGCGGTCGGAAGCAACGCCGCCAGCGTTGCGAGCGCGGCGGGTAATCGGTCGAGACTGAACACCAGCCCGCCGGTGAGCAGCAGCGCCAGATAGAGCGCGTTCTGTGCCGCGAGGTTCAGCGGGCCTCGGAGCCGGCCGGCGAGGCTGAGTCCGAGGCCGCCGAAGGCCGCCGTTCCGAGCACAACTGCCCCGAGCGCGCCCGGGATGCCCGCCCACGACGGCGTCCATCCGAGCAGCAGACCAACGCCGATGATCGCCGCGAGCTGCAGCACCTCGACGGCGGCGACCACGGCGATCTTGGCCCCGATCAGCGCCGGCCGGCCAAGCGGCGTGACCGCAAGGCGCTTCAGCACGAGGTACGAGCGTTCGAAGCCGGTGGCGATGCCCATGGCGACCATCGCGGAGGACATAACGGCCAAGGCGACGATACCGGGGACGAGGAAGCCGATTCGGTCGGTGCCGTCCACAGGGAGGACCTCGACCGTGCCGAAGAAGACGAGCAACCCGAGCGGGATCCCGAGCGTCACGAGGAGTTGTTCACCATTGCGGAGCTGCAAGCGCAACTCGGCGGCGGTGTGGGCCGACCAAGCGCTCATTCGTCCGTTCCTCCCGTCAGGCGGTCGAACAGGGCCTCGAGACCACCGCCGGCCGTGTCGAGACCGTCGAGGGTGATCCCCTCCTCGGCGAGCCAAGAGGTCAGCGCAGCGACCAGACACGGGGTTCCGGCTCCCTCGACGACGTATCGACCCGGTGCTGCACTCCGCACCGGTACGCCGAGCCGCGCCCCGAGTCGGTCGACGTCGATGCCGGGTCGGGCGTCGAACCGGATATCCCCGCGGCCAACCCGGTCGCGCAGGTCGGCCAGCGTGCCGTCCGCGACCACTCGGCCATCGTCGAGGATCACCCGGCGGTCGGCGAGGCGTTCTGCCTCGCCGAGCTCGTGGGTCGTGAGCAGCACGGCGACACCCCGTTCGGCGAGCTCGCGCACGACGCTGCGCACGATTCTGCGGCCGGCGAGGTCGACCCCGGCGGTCGGCTCGTCGAGGAACACCACCACGGGCTCGCCGGCGAGCGCGAGTGCGAGCGAGAGCCGCTGGCGCTCACCGCCGGAAAGCTGCCGCCAGGTCGTTCGGGCCCGGTCCGTGAGCCCGACCCGCTCGAGCAGAGCCGTGGCCGTTGAACGCCGGCCGTAGTAGGCGCTGAAGAGCGCAACGGCTTCGCCCGCCCGCATCGAGGGGTAGACGCCGCCATCCTGCAACATGATCCCCGCCCGGCGACCGAGCGCCGTCTGGTGGCACGGATCCGCGCCCAGCACCCGAACCGTGCCGGCGGTCGGGCGCCGGTAACCCTCAAGCGTCTCGACGGTGGTGGTCTTCCCGGCGCCATTCGGACCGAGCAGCACCACGACCTCGCCCTCGGCGACCGCGAAGCTCACGCCGTCGACGGCTCGCCGGTCGCCGTAGGCGACCACGAGATCCACGACGTCGATGGCGGCCACGGGTGCGCAGGGTATCGGCCGCGTAGTCTCCGGCCATGGGGAACACCGAGCGCTTCGATCTGTCCGGCCACGTCGCAGTCGTCACCGGCGGGGGTACTGGCATCGGCTCCGGCATCGCGATCAGCCTGGCGTCGGCCGGCGCAGCGGTGGTCGTTGCGGCGCGCCGCACCGACAAGCTCGACGCCGTCGTCGCCGAGATCACCGCCGCCGGCGGTCGGGCGCTTGCCGTTGCCACCGACGTCACCGACCGTGCGGCCGTCGATTCCCTGGCGCAGCGAGCCGTCGATGCCTACGGGCCGTTGACTGCCTGGGTCAACAACGCAGGCGGCTCCCCGGTGCGCACGCCGCTCACCGAGCTCAGCGCCGACGAATGGCAGCGGAACCTCGCCCTCAACCTCACTGCGGTCTGGCACTGCTCGGTCGTCGCCGCCGCCCACTTGCTCGACGGCGGCACGATCATCAACATCTCCTCGCTCGCGGGCTCCCGCGGCGTGCCGGGCAGCGGCCACTACGCCGCCGCGAAGGCCGGAGTCGAGTCGCTGACCAAGACCATGGCGCTCGAACTCGCACCCCGGGTTCGGGTCAACTGCATCGCCCCGGGTTGGGTCCCCACTGAGATCGCCATGACCGCCATGGGGTTCGACGACAGCGACATCCCCAAGCTGGCCACCCGGATCCCGATGCGGCGCGTCGGTACGCCACAGGACTTCGGCGACCTCGCCACGTTCCTCGTGTCGGATGCAGCGTCCTGGCTGACGGGCCAGACCATCCATCTCTCCGGCGGGTCCTGAGCCCCTGTCCGGGTGCGGGGTGGGAGCCGGAACTACCCTGCCCCGGCGTGATCGACGTCCGCCGGCTGCGCTCCGAGTTCGACCTCGTCCGGGCGGCGATGGCCCGCCGTGGCAAGCCGGAACTGCTCGAGCAGCTCACGACTGCTGCCGCGCTCGACGAACAGCTGCGTTCGCTCGTCGCGCACCGGGACGATCTGCGGCGACGGGTGAACGAGCGGTCCAAGGAGGTCGGGCGCCTGCGCCGTGAGGGTGACGTCGCCGACGCTGAGGCCGCCCAGGCCGAGAGCCGGCACCTTGGTGAGGAAGAGACGGCCACCGACGCCGAGGCCACTGCGGTCGAAGCCGAGTTGCGCGACGTGCTGCTGCGGATCCCCAACGTGCCGAGCGAGCGGTCGCCCGACGGGACGTCCGACGCGGACAACCCCGTCGTGCGGACATCGGCCGGATTCGACCCTGCGTCCTACGGCGACCACCAGCGAATTCCGCACTGGGAGACCGGCCACGCGCTCGGCATTCTCGACAGCGAGCGGGCCGTCAAGCTCTCGGGCTCGATGTTCACGATGCTCCGGGGCATGGGCGCCACCCTTGCGCGCGCCCTGTGCCAGCTGGCACTCGACCGCAACGCCGATGCGTTCGAGGAGATCCGCCCGCCGTCGCTCGTCACCACCGCAACGCTGACGGCCACCGGCCAGCTCCCGAAGTTCGCCGAGGACGCCTACGCGATCGAGCGCGACGGGCTGTGGTGCGTGCCGACGGCCGAGGCCCCGCTGACATCGCTCGCCCGCGACGAGATCCTCGACGAGGCCACGCTGCCGCACCGGTACATGGCCTACACGCCGTGCTACCGCCGTGAGGCGGGCTCGGCGGGCCGCGACACCCGCGGGTTGCTGCGGGCGCACGAGTTCGACAAGGTCGAGATCCTCGCCTACACGACCGCAGCGCAGGCCCCGACGATGCTCGACGAGCTCGTCGCCCGGGCCGAATCCACGATCGCTGCGCTCGGACTGGCCTACCGGATCATCGAGATTTGCACCGGTGACCTGGGCCAGAGCCACCACCGGAGCTTCGATCTCGAGGTGTACGCCCCAGGGGTGGGCACCTGGCTGGAGGCGTCGTCGATCTCCTGGTTCAGCGATTACCAGGCCCGCCGCGGCAACCTGCGGTACCGGCCCACGGGGGCGAAGGGCACCGAATTGCTCCACACCCTCAACGGTTCGGCCCTGGCCGTGCCCCGGGTGCTCGCCGCCGTGTTGGAGACCTACCGGAACCCCGACGGCTCGGTGACGGTCCCCGATGCGTTGCGTCCGTACACCCGTGGACTCACAGAGATCCGGCCCCGATGAGCCTCGCCGACCGTCGTATCGAGTACGAGACCGCGGGCCTCGACGTAGGCGACGTGGTCGGGGACCCGATCGCACAGTGGTGGCGGTGGTACGAGCAGGCGGTCGAGGCGGGCTGCACCGAGCCGAACGCCATGACCGTCGCCACGATCGCCGCCGACGGCCTCCCGGATGCGCGGATCGTGCTCGTGCGTGGCGTGGACGAGCGGGGGTTCACGTTCTTCACCAACTACGAGTCGGCCAAGGGTCGCCAGCTCGCCGAGCGCCCGGTTGCGTCCCTCGTGTTCGCCTGGCTCGAACTGCACCGGCAGGTCCGGGTGCGGGGCACCGTCAGCAGGGTCGACGCCGCTGAATCGGACGCCTACTTCGCAAGCCGCCCCCGGGGGAGCCAGGTGGGCGCGTGGGCGTCGGCCCAGTCCGAGGCTCTGCGCGATCGGGCCGAACTCGAGGCCCGCGTCGTCGCCGTGGAGGCTCGGTACGACGGCGGAGCCGTGCCCCGTCCACTGCACTGGGGCGGTTTGCGCGTGGACGCCGACGTGGTCGAGTTCTGGCAGGGCCGGCCGAGCCGGCTCCACGACCGGCTGCGGTACCGCCGGGCAGATGCCGGCTGGGAGCTCGAACGCCTCAGCCCGTGACGGAGCGGTCCCAGCTGCGGGCGGCGTCTGCGAGGCCGTCGATCAGCGCCTGGGTGTGCGGGGTGGGCCCCGGGCCCTCCCAGTCCCACCACAGCGGACTCGACCCCCGTACCCGCGGCGGCAACTCGATCTGCACCCCCTGGTTGCGAGGCCGGTTCACCGGGTTACGGGGGTGCTGGCCACGCAGTTCGGTGGGGATCGCCTCCAGATCGGTGAGCACCCGGTAGGCGGGGAGCCGACGGCGGAGGTGCCCGCCCACATGGTGGGCGAGCATCCGGTTGCCGCCGCCGAGCAGGAGCGAGGTGAAGAATCCCTGCCGGCCGAACCCGTGGACGGTCACCACCACCTCGACGTGCTCGAGGAACGCGGTGAGCCGTGGCGAATGGACCGGGTCGACCTGGGTGGAGGGAAGGTGGTCGACGCCGTCGGGGAACAGCACGCCGTAGTACGAGGCGCCCGACGCCTGCGCGGCCGCTGAGGCGATCACGTCGGTCATGGCCTCGAGCCGGCCGCCATGGAAGGCCATGAACCCGAAACGGCTCCGCAATTCGAGGTGCTCGGTCACGTCGTCCCGGGCGAGCAACTCGGCGAAGCGGCTCATGAGGGGCGCTGCCGGCGGCGCCAGACAACGGTGACCACCGCACCGGCGACCACGACACCGAGCGCCGCCGACAGCGTGCCGACGCCGATGCCGTCGAGGAAGCGGGTGAGCCGGGACGAGATGTCGAAGCCTTGATCGGTGACCGACGATCCGGTCCCTTGGACCTCGGTCCAGCCGTACCAGGCGACGTAGAGCCCGGCGAGCACGAGCAGGACGGCGGCAGCCTGGTCCACGAACCGCATGGCGCGGCGCAGGACCCGCAGCAGGCTGCCCTGGGCGAGCGCGAGCGAGACGGTCAACGAGGTGAGGACCAACGCGAAGCCGAGGCTGTAGAACGCGAAGCTGATCGCACCGGACGCCCACCCGGACCGCTTTGCCGAGCCGAACAGCACGATGAGGAACGTCGGCAGCGAGCAACCCAGCGAGGCCACGGCATAACTCACGCCGAACACCACCATCGACCCGACCGACTGGCTCCGGCCGCCCTTGTCGAGCTTGGGGACGAAAAACGGCAACCGATAGCCGAAGAGCATGGCGACGCCGAGCACGACGAGTCCGATGCCGATCACCAGGGTCGCCCACTGGGCAGCGTCGTAGAGCGCGTCGACGCCCAGATGGATCGTGGTGCCGAGCACCAGGAACACCGACAGGAAGCCGAGCGAGAGCGACAGGCTCACGACCAGGGCGCGCGCCACTCGCGCCACCACGGAGCCGGTCCGTTCCCCGTCGAGGTTCAAGAAGTAGGAGAGGTAGGCCGGCAGCATGGCGAACCCGCACGGGTTGACCGTGACCACCATGCCGACGAGCAGCGCGTACGAAACATCGACGTCGACGAACGCCAGCGTCATCGGGTGAGCCCCTCGACGAGCGAGCGGAGCCGGTCGGCGCTCAGGGCGCCGTAGTGGGCCGTGCGCAGCCGCCCGTCGGCGCCGACGAACAGCGTCGCGGGGAAGCTCGGGATACGCAGCGCCAAGGCCACGTCGGCCTGCGGATCGTGCCATTGCTCGTAGGTCACCGTCACCTGCTCGGCGAGGAACCGCCGGGCCGGCGATGCGCCCTCGCCGGTGTTGAGACCGACGAAGCGCACGGTGTCGCCGAGGCTGCGGTGGACCTCCTCGAACGCCGGCATCTCCTGCTTGCAGGGCACGCACGTGGAGAACCAGAGGTTGACCACCGCCGGGCGTCCCGCCAGGTCGGTGAACCGGACGGCGGATCCGGCGTCGAGCCGACGGAGCTCGACACCCGGGAGGGCCTTGCCGCTGAGCGCTGGCGCCGTCGGGATGCCCGACTCCCCGGCCGACGACGTGCCGGGAGGCGTGGCGTCGTCACCGCAGGCGCCGAGGAGCAGCAGCGCCAGGGCCGTAGCCGGGAGGGTTTGGCGCACGGATACCACGCTACCGGCGGGCCGGCCGGGGGGATCTGCCGGCCCGCCGGAAGCGGGGGTGTCGTGGCGCGCTCGCCGATGCGTCACGCGTCACGGACGGAGTTGGCCGTCGCTCATGCGATGCGGCTCAGCACCTCGCTCAGGGGTCGGCACTCGTCGACCACCGGCTCGGGTCTGGGGTGTTTGGGTGGACGGCCCCGGCGTCGCTTGGCTGCGAGGACGTGGCCGTTGGCGAACAGCTCCCCGCCCCACACCCCACTGTGCTCGGCGCGGGCGAGCGCGCCGGCGAGGCATGGTTCGGCGAGCGGGCAGTGTTGGCAGATCGCCTTTGCCCGGGCGATGTCGAGTGGCTCGTCGGAGAAGAACAGCTCGGTGAGCACGCTGTCGCCGGTGCGGCAGCGGGCTCGCGTCCAGTCGGCGTCGAACGCAGCGGACAGCGCCCGGCCGAACTGGTCGATGGTCTGGGTGACGGGCATGGATCGGTACTCCTGGAGGAGGGGGTGTGGGGTGAGGGTCGGCAGGGGATCCGGGGTGATCGGTCGGGGAAAAACAAGAAAGGCCGCCGGGGCGGTGCCCCGGCGGCCTCGTGGTTCGCTCCGACGTGCGTTACGTCGGGGACCGATCGAGCCGCCGGGGCGGACGCTTCATGGTGGTGGCGAAGCGGTCGTGGCCCTTGAGACCCGGCTGCACGTTCCACACCACGCAGGACCCTGCGTCGCACGGGCGCGCCACGACGGCCGGGCGGGCCGTGCGGTTGAGCGCATACGTCGACGACATCGGAGTCCTTCCGTAGGTGCCCCGGACCGGAGCTCGGGCATCACACCACGGGCCGTCCGGGGCCGTCAACGGAATTTCGCGGTGCGGGGGCGCGTAAGGTCCCGCGATGCGCGTCGCCCGGTACGACCTGGCCGATCCCACGTTCCCGGTCTCGCTGGTGGAGGTGGACTCGCCGGCGCTGCCGCGGCCGGACTGGGCGCGGGTGCGGATCGACCGGGCCGGGATCTGCGGGAGCGATCTGCATCTCGTCTATCCGTCCGCGTCGGGGTCGGAGGTGCTCGGTGACTTCGCCTCGTTCCCGATGGAGATGGGCCACGAGATGATGGGCACCGTCGTCGAGGCCGGGACGGACTGCCCGCTCGCCGTGGGGACCCGGGTGGCGGTCGATCCCGGGATCGCCTGCGCGGCCCGAGGCCTCAGCCCGTGTACGCGCTGCGCCGTCGGGGCGTGGTCGACCTGTCTGCGCTTCACCTCGCGGGCCGTCACGCACGGGTTCGGGCACGGCTTCACGCAGGGGCTGGGATCGGGTTGGGCCGAGGAGCTGGTGGCGCATCCGAGCCAACTGCACGTGGTGCCCGACGGGGTCGACGACGACGAGGCGGCGATGACCGAACCGCTGTCGATCTCGGTCCACGGCGTGCTGCGCTCGCCTCCGCCGCCCGGCGCGCCGGTGCTCGTGGTCGGCGCCGGCATGATCGGGCTCACGGCGGTCGCCGCGCTTCGGCGGCTGTTCCCGGCGAGCGAGGTGACGGTGTTGGCCCGCCACACCCACCAGGCCGAGGCCGCCCGCCGGCTCGGCGCACACCATGTCGTGCGCCCGGACGAGCGCGACGACGGCTGGCTCGGCGAACTGGCCCGCCTCGGCGGCGGCTTCGTGACGGGGCGCCGCGCCGGAGCGATGCTGAACGGCGGGTATCCGTTGGTGATCGAGGCGGTCGGCACCGGCGCGGCCGTCACGCAGGCGGCCAAGCTGTGCGGTCAGGGCGGCTCGGTGGTGCTGATCGGGGCGACCGGGCCGAGCGAGGTGAACCTGGCACCGGTGTGGGCCAAGGAGCTGTCGCTGGTGGGGACCTTCTGCCATGCCGTCGACCAGGTCGGTGACGAGGCCCCGGTCCATTCCTTCGACCGGGCGCTCGGGCTGCTTGCGGCGGGCGCGCTTCCCGGCGCCGTCGCCGTGACACACCGGTTCCCGCTGTCGGAGCTGCGCGAGGCGTGCCGCACGGCCAACGACCGGGCCGCCGGTGCGTTGAAGGTGCAACTGGTGCCCTAGGCGATCAGGGCCGGCCGGCACCCGGGGTCAGCCGCTCGGCGGGCATCCGTCGCCGCGGGGCACGTCGTTCAGGTACAGCGACCATTCCTTGTCGGTGAGCGCGTCGCCCCGGCCGGCACACAGCGACCGCCGGGCGGCGTCGGGGTCGACCGTCCACACGTAGGCCGTGCCCTCGTCGTCTCCGGCGAGCAAGAACCGGCCGTCGGGGCTGAACGTCACCGAGTAGAGCGTCGACGTCGATGCGTTCAGTTTGGCGAGTACCTCCGGCTTCGCCGGTCGGGTCAGATCCCACAGCCAGGTGACGCGGTCGGCCGTGCCGGCGAGCTGCCGGGTCCCTGGCCGGAAGGCCAGGGAGTTGACGTAGTTCTGCGGTCCCGTGATCGGCGCACCGACCTGCTTGGGGGCGCTCGGGTCGGACACGTCCCACACGAGCACGGTGGAGTCGGCGCCGCCGGCAGCGAGCAGCGTGCCGTCGTCGCTGAACGCGACCGCCTGGGCGTAGCTCTCGAAGCCACCGAGCACGGCGAGTTGCTCGGGCGAGGCGAGGTCCCGGAGGTCCCAGAGGTACACCTTCTCGTCCGCGCTCGCCGCAGCGAGCAGCCGGCTCGACCGGTCGAATGCGACGCCGAGGACGATGCTGTCGGCCTTCAGCACGGCGTCGAGCTTGCGAGGGGTCGCCGGGTTCGAGAGGTCCCAGAGATGGATGGTCGCATCGTCGCTGCCGACGGCGACGAGCCGCCCGTCGGGTGACGAGGCCACCGTCTCGATGAGATCGGTCGGCCCCTCGAGCAAGGCCGGGACTTGCCGAGGTCGGGTGGTGTCGGTGAGGTCGAACACCACGCTCGGCCCGGCGCTGGTGCCGGCGATGGCCGTGCGGCCGTCGGGGAGCAGCGCGCCGACACCGGTCGGGCGCCCCTTCACGTCGAGCGGCAGCGCGTCGTTGATGCGCCGGGCGCGAGGCAGGGCGCTCGTGTCCCACAGGCGCGGTGCGGTGCGCCCGGGGAACACGGCGAGGCGGCTGCCGTCGCCGGAGAAGGCGAGGCCGTAGATCGTGCCGTTGCCGCCGGTCATCGGCGTCGCATCGAGCCGGTACAGGCGCAGACCCCCGTCCGTGCCGACCGTGGCGAGGCTGCTTCCGGCGTCGAGGTAGCGGACGCCGGTGATCGGCGCGGTCGAGGTCAGCTTGCGCCGGTCCGCCCAGTCCCGGGTGCGCCACGACCGCACGGTCGCGTCGGAACTGCCGGCGGTCAACTCGGTGCCGTCCGGGCTGAACGCCAGGGTGTTCACCCATGTCGGGAACGACGTGGTCGGCCCTGCCGGCTGGCCGAACCCGCCCGGCGTCAGTGGGAACACCACGACCCGGCCCCGCCGGTAGCCGGCCGCGAGTTGCGAGCCGTCGGGATGGAACGCCAGGGCGTTCGCCTCGTCGCCCGGTGCCGGTGCGTCCTGGGCGAGCAACGTCGGCGCCGTCGTCGTGACGTCGTACAGGCGCACGGAGCCGTCGTTCCCGCCGACCGCGAGGCGTCGGCCGTCGGCGTCGAAGGCGACCGCCTTGGTGGTGTCGGCGCCGCCGACGCCGGCAAGCGCGACCGGCCGATCCGGCCGGGTGAGGTCCCATCGGGCGACCGTTGCGGAGGCACCACCGACGGCGAGCTCCCGACTGGCCGGCCGGAAGGCGAGGGACTGGACCGCCGGCGCCTCGATCGGCGGGAGGACGGTTGTGGTCGGTCCGTCGAGCGCCCACAACCGCACCCCCTTCCAACGTCCTCCGGCGGCGAGCACGGCGCCGTCGCCGGAGAAGGCAAGGGTGAAGGCCTGATCGTCGGAGCTCGCCAGTTTCAGCACCTCGGTCCGTGCCGGGGTTCCGGCGCCGTCGATCGCCACCAACTGCACGGTGCCCTCGGCAGCGTTGCTGAACGCCAGACGCCGCCCGTCGGCCGAGACGGCAAGCGCCGTCGAACCGGCACCGCCGAGCAGCCGCCGTGGCGTGGCCACGGCGGTGCTGTCGAGCGCGGCCGAGCGGGCCTCGAGCGTGGGTGCGGTGCGATAGGCGATCAGGGCGAGCTCTGCAGCGAGCGCCGGATCGTTCGTACGGACCCGGTCGGCCTGCAGCGAGATGCGTCGTGACCGAGCGACATTGCGCTCGCCGTCGGCCTGGTCCCTGGCGCGAACCGCGAGGAGGGCTGCCAGGAGGGCGGCGACGGCCAGGATCACCGAGACGGTGGTGAGACCGCCGAGCATGCGGCGCCGGCGCTGGGCGGCGGCGGCTTCGG
>JBEIFW010000104.1:0-12697 GCA_040382215.1 Acidimicrobiales bacterium | reverse complement strand
GATTCAACATTCTTTACCGATGTTCAAGGCGAGTACGCCAATCCTGTCAGCCTGAGCCACCCGGCTCCTGCCAGCCGCTGTCCTCGCCATTCCCCCCAACGGCGGGTCGATCGCACGGCGAATGCCGCAGCGCCACCCCCGGGCGCTGCGGCATTCGACGTCCAGGGTCGGGGTCACGGCAGCGGCGTTGCGATCGACGCACCGAACCGCCACGCTTTGCTCCATGCCGACGACCTGGAGCCCGACGTCGTGGCGGAGCCTGCCCGCCTCGCAGCAGCCCGATTGGCCCGACAATGGCGCCCTCGACCATGCGCTGAAGCAGATCGCCGGCTTCCCCCCGCTCGTGTTCGCAGGCGAGGCTCGGCGGCTCACGGCCGCCCTCGGTCAAGTCGTCGCCGGCAATGCCTTCCTCCTCCAGGCAGGCGACTGCGCCGAGAGCTTCGAGACCTTCAGCGCCGTGCAGATTCGGGAGAAGCTGCGCGTCATCCTCCAGATGGCCGTCGTGTTGACGTATTCCCTGGGGGTCCCGGTCGTGAAGGTGGGGCGTATCGCTGGCCAGTACGGCAAGCCCCGCTCCTCCCCGACCGAGCGTCTCGCCGATGGCACGGAGGTGCCGAGCTTCCGGGGTTACATCGTCAACGACCCCACACCCACTGCCGCAGCACGGCTGGCCGACCCGTCCCGCCTCGTGGAGGCCTACCACCAGTCGGCGGCCACGCTGAACCTTCTGCGGGCCTTCACCAAGGGCGGATTCGCCGACCTGTCCCGGGTCCATGCGTGGACGCAGGAGTTCGTGGCCTCCTCTGCGGAAGGCGAGCGCTACGAACAGATCGCCACCGAGATCGAGCGGGCGCTGAAATTCATGCAGGCCTGCGGGATCGACCTCGAGACCACCCGCACCCTGCAGGAAGTGGACGTCTACACGAGCCACGAGGCGCTCCTGCTCGGCTACGAGGAGGCCCTGACCCGCCAGGATTCGCTCACCGGTGGCTGGTACGACTGCTCGGCGCACATGGTGTGGATCGGTGAACGCACCCGCGACCTCGGCGGCGCCCACGTCGAGTTCTTCCGGGGCATCGGCAACCCGATCGGCGTGAAGATCGGCGCCTCGACCGACCCCGCCTACGTGCTCGACCTGTGTGAGCGGCTCAACCCCGCCCGGGTGCCGGGGCGGCTCACCCTGATCTCCCGCATGGGGGCCGGCAAGGTGACCGCCGGGCTTCGCCCCTTGCTGAGGGCGGTCCGCCAGGCCGGGCACCCCGTGGTTTGGGCCTGCGATCCCATGCACGGCAACACCTTCACCTCGGCGGCCGGGTTCAAGACCCGGGACTTCGAGCAGATCTGCGCCGAGTTCGACGGGTTCGTGCGGGCCTGCAAGGACGAGGGCGTCTGGCCGGGCGGCGTGCACGTCGAACTGACGGGCGAGGACGTCACCGAATGCCTCGGCGGCGCCGAGCAGGTGCTCGAGGACCACCTCGACCGCCGGTACGAGTCGGTGTGCGATCCCCGGCTAAACGGCCGACAGTCGATCGACCTGGCGTTCCGCATCGCTGAGACGGTCCGGGCCTGACCTAGCCTTCCCGGTGGGCCCGAACCGGGGCCGGCAAAGGGGAGAACCATGGCGGTCATCGAAGAAACGGGGCGTCTGCCCTGGCACATGTCCGGCAACTATGCGCCGGTGGCCGACGAGGTCACCGCGGTCGATCTCGCCGTGATCGGCGCTCTGCCCAAGGAACTGTCGGGTCGATTCATCCGCAACGGGGCGAACCCGCTGCCCGGCAAGGTCACGCCCCACTGGTTCCTCGGCGACGGCATGCTGCACGGCATCCGCATCCGTGACGGCAGGGCCGAGTGGTACCGGAACCGCTGGGTTCGCACCAAGGTGTTCGGTGGGGCCGACCGTATGGCAACCGAGAACATGATGGACTTCTCGGTCTCGACGGCGAATACCCATGTGATCGCCCATGCCGGGCGGATCCTGGCGCTCGAAGAGGGAGCGTTCCCCACCGAGGTCACCCCCGAGCTCGATACCGTCGGCACGATCGACTACGGCGGTGCGCTCGCCACGCAGTTCACCGCTCATCCCAAACTGTGCCCGGAAACCGGCGAGATGATCGCCTTCGGGTACACGATGCTCGGTGCGCCATACCTCACCTACCACCGGATCTCGGCCGACGGCCGCCTCGTACAGAGCGAGCCGATCGACATGGGCGGGCCGACGATGGTGCACGACTTCTGCGCCACCCGGCACCATGCGATCTTCCTCGACCTCCCGGTCGTGTTCGATCTCGAACGAGCGATCCGCGGCGAAATGCCGATGGCCTGGAGCGACACGTATCCGGCCCGCGTCGGCATCATGCCCCGCGAGGGCAAGGGGTCCGACACCCGCTGGTTCGAAATCGACCCGTGCTACGTGTTCCACACCATGAACGCCTACGTCGACGACCAGGGCCGAGTGGTGCTCGACGCCGGTCGCCACGCCTCCATGTGGCGCAAGAGCGCGGACGACTTCCCGCCGTCGGTGCAGTGGCGCTGGACGTTCGATCTCGAGTCGGGATCGGTCACCGAGCAGCAGATCGACGACGTCGGTCACGGCTTCCCCCGCGTCGACGACCGCCGGGCCGGCTTGCCGTATCGGTACGGCTGGGTGGTCAGCCCGCGCAGCAGCAACGGCGAGCGCGACCTCGCTGCCGAGGCCGACTCCGTGATCGTGCAGTACGACCTGGTGTCCGGGGCACGCACCGAGTTCGACCCGGGCCGCGGCAAGGTGCTCGGTGAGCCCGTGTTCGTGCCCGCCTCCGACGATGCCGCCGAGGACGAGGGGTGGGTCATGACCTACGCCCACGACCGGCCCTCGGGCGTGTCGAGCTTCATCGTGTTCGACAGCCGGGACACCTCGGCCCCGATCGCCGAAGTCCCCCTGCCGCAACGGGTGCCGTACGGGTTCCACGGTTCCTGGGTGGCCGACTGACCGATCGGCGCTGCCGGTGGCGGTGCCCGACGTGCGCCGAGCCCCTCGAGCCACTGGCCGGGGGGCTCGGGTGCGTTCGGGGACATCGGTTCGACCGCGCCCGGGAGGGCTACGTGAACCTGCTCCCCGCCGGCCGCAAGGCCGGCGGGGCCGCGGGTGACACACCGGAGATGGTGCAGGCCCGGCGGGCCCTGTTCGACGCCGGCCACTACCGCCCGGTACACGAGGCCGTAGCGGCCGCCGTCGGCGCCGCTGTTCGGGCAGGCGGCGTCGTGCTCGACGCGGGATGTGGGGAAGGCACCTACCTCCGGGCGATCGGCGTCGGGCGCGCCGAGCTGACCCGCCTCGGCGTCGACGTCGCCAAGCCGGCCGTGCGGCTCGCCGCCCGGCGGGACCCCGCAGCGGACTACGCCGTCGCGTCGTCGCACCGGCTCCCGATCGCCGACGCGACGCTCGACGCCGTGGTCTCGGTGTTCGCTCCCCGGGCCTGGACGGAGTTCGCCCGGGTCCTGTCGCCCGACGGTGCGGCCGTCATCGCGTCGCCCGGCGCCGAGCACCTCGACGCCGTGCGGCAGCTTCGCTACGTCGACGCCGTGCCCCACGACGAACGGGCACACCTCACCGAATCCGAGGTCGCCGGGTGGACGTTGGCGGACCGGGTCGACGTGCGCTACGAGCTCACCGTCGCCGGTGCCGACGTGGAGCACCTCGTGCACATGACGCCCTACCGGTGGTCGGGCCCGTCCGCTCCGCTCCCGGCGGTGCTGACCACCACCGTGCACGTCGTGGTCAGCACCCACCGGGTACCGCGGCGGCCACCTACGCCTGCTTGACGATCCCCCGCTCGATCAACGACCCGATGGTCGCGTCGTCCTGGCCGAGCGACGCCAGGATCTCCGCGGAGTGCTCACCGTGGCGCGGCAGGCTCGGCGTCGGTTCCAGGCTCGTGGCCGAGAAGCGGGCCGCCGGACGGACCTGTCGGACCCGGCCCACCGAGGGGTGCTCGAAGTTCCAGATCGACCCGTTGTGCACGATCTGCGGATCCTCGACGAGCGACTCCATCGTGTTCACCGGGCCGCACGCGACGTCCTCGGCGAGGAGGCGCTGGACGAGGTCCTCGGCGTCCCACTCCTGGAACGCCGCCTCGAGGAGCTGGCCGAGCGCTTCGAAGTTCCCGGGCTGGACCAGCCCGGCCACCGTGGCAAAGCGCGGGTCCTCGCACCACTCGGGATGTCCGACCGCCCGGTACAGCCCGTGGCGGTCGGCATCACTCGCTGCGAAGTAGATCAGTTCGCCGGTGCGGCACCGGCTCACCGACATCGCCTGGGCCAGACTCGGCGACCGGGCCGAGATCGGATCGTCGAGGAACGAGCGCTGCATCATCCCGTCGGACCAGAAGAACGCAAGCGCCGCGTCGACCATTGCGACCCCGATGTGCTGGCCCCGGGCCCGGCCGAGCGCCCGGGCGAGCAGCGCCGCAGTGATCGCTTGCGCCACCGTGTAGGAGGTGGACTTGTCCGCCACGATCGTGCGGTGCACGTCGGTGAAGGGGATCTGCGGATTGACCTGTACCGCAACGTGGCCGGTGATCCCCTGGATCACCGGGTCGTACACCTTGCGGTCCGAGTACGGGCCCGTCGGTCCGTAGCCCGAGATCGACACGTAGACGAGATCCGGATTGCGCGCCGACAGCGCCTCCCACCCCAGACCGAGCCGATCGCACACCCCAGGCCGGAAGTTCTGGACGAACACGTCTGCGGTGTCGACGAGGCGCAGCACCACCTCGACCCCTTCCGGGGTCGTCAGGTCGACGGCCAGCGACCGCTTGCCGCGGTTGTGGTTGGCGAAAAATGGGGTGAGCGAGTCGATCGGGACGCCGGTCACCCGGGTGAGATCGCCGCCGACGACGGGCTCGACCTTGATGACGTCGGCCCCCTGGTCGGCGAGCAACATCGTGGCCAGGGGCCCGGAGACGACCTGGGTGAGGTCGACGATCCGGAACCCGTCGAGCGGTCCACTCATGAGTACCTCCTCCGAACGAAGCGAGTCGGACGCTACCGCCGAGAACGGCGCTCAGTTCGGTCGGGGCACCCCGGCTCGAGTGATCACCGTGCGCTCGGCCAGCGCAGCGATCGTGTCGTCGTCGTATCCGAGCGAGGCGAGCACCTCGTCGGTGTGCTCGCCGAGCCGGGGGAAGGACCCGACCGGTTCGCGCGGGGCGCCCTCGAACCGCGGCGCCGGCCGGGCCTGACGCACCCGCCCGACCTCCGGGTGCTGGTACTCCCAGTCGCGCCGTTGTGGAGGATTTGGGGATCGTGGACCAACAGCAGGACGAGGTCGTAGACGGCCTCGAGCATCCCACCGACGACGAGCGGCCACCCGGACGATGCGCGGTCGAGCAGCCGACCGGGTCGCGCGCACCGACGCAACGATGTCAGCGCATCGGGGATGGCGGCGGACACTGCGCCGGCGGCCGTCGGCGAACGCACGGGCGCAGCGCGTGCGCACGAACACGGCGGCACCGGCGGTGGCCGAGGCCGGAAGGAACGGCAGGGCCGGAACGTATCGCCAACCGTGCCGCACCCCCGGCCTACCATCGGCCCCATGGGCTACCCGGTCCCGTCGAGCCTGTCGCCCTCCCGGGTCGATGCCTTCACCTCGTGCCCGCTCGCGTTCCGCTTCAGCGCGATCGAACGCCTGCCGGAACCGCCGAGCGTGGCCGCGATCCGGGGCACCCTGGTGCACCGGGCACTCGAGTTGCTGTTCGCCGAGGCCCCCGGGGCACGCACCGCCGAGAGCGCCCATCAGGGTCTCGGTCGGGCGATCGACGAGGCCCGGTCCGGGCAGGAATGGGCACTGCTGGGCCTCGACGAGGTGGCCGAGGGGCGCCTCGTCGCCGAGTGTGCCGCCCTGGTCGACCGGTACTTCGCGCTCGAGAACCCCAACGAGATCCGTGCCATCGGCCTCGAGCTGCGCATGGAGGCGAAGGTCGGCAACCTCACCCTGCGCGGGATCATCGACCGGCTCGAGCTCGGTCCGGCCGGCGAGCTCGTCGTGACGGACTACAAGACTGGCAAGCCCCCGGCCGCCCAGCGCGAGCAGGGCAAGCTCGCCGGGGTCCACTTCTACGCGTTCCTGTGCGAACAGGTCCTCGGCCATCGCCCGGCCCGCATCCGTCTGCTGTACCTCGGCAACGGCACGGAGATCGTCGCCTACCCCACCGAGCAGTCGATCCGCTTTCTCCCCAAGCGCACCGCCGCGGTGTGGCAGGCCGTGGAGAAGGCCTGCACGAGCGGGGAGTTCAAGCCGCGCACCGGCCCGCTGTGCAACTACTGCTCGTTCCAGCTGTGGTGCCCGGCGTTCGGCGGCGATCCCGACCGGGCCGCAGTCGAGGCGCCGATCGCTATCGGCCAACGTCTGGCCCCGGCGTGACCACGCCGGTCGCGCGGTTCGACGCTGCGGCCGACGCTGCGTTCGACCGGTTGCGAGGTCACCGTTTCGCCGATCGGCTGTTCTACGCAGCGTCCTGGGCCGGCGACTGGAGCCGGATCTGGCACGTCCTTGCGCTGGTCGTCGCGATCGTCAGCCCCCGGCGGCGCCGGGCGATGCTGCAGGTCGCGCTCTGCCTCGGCGTTGAATCGCTCCTGGTGAACCAGGGGCTCAAGCGCCTGTTCCGCCGGACGCGGCCGACCCACGGCGGCGAGCGCCCCCACCAGCTGCGCACGCCGTCCACGTCGAGCTTCCCGTCCGGCCACGCTACGGCCGCCGTGGTCGCCGCCAGCCTGCTGTCCACCACCGTCCCCAAGGGCCGGGCCATGTGGTGGCCGCTCGCCGCCGTCATCGCCACGTCGCGGGTCCACGTGCGGATCCACCACGCCTCCGACGTCGCCGGGGGCGTCGTGGTCGGTGCGGCGCTCGCCGCCGTGGCCCGGCGTGCGCTTCCCTGGCGCGCTGCAGCGGGCCGGGAATGAGACGCGCGCCCGCGGCGTTGGTGCGGTCGTGTCGCTGCGCTTCGCCCTGACCTGGGATTACCGCTGCCCCTTCGCCCGCAACGTCCACGAGCACGTCGTCGACGCCATGCTCGACGGCGCCGACTGGGACGTCACGTTTCTGCCGTTCTCGCTCGGTCAGTCTCACGTGGGCCCCGACGAGCCTGCGGTGTGGGACGTGCCCGAGGGTGACAGCGGGTTGCTCGGCCAGGAAGTCGCCCTCGCCGTCCAAGCCGTGGCCGCCGACCGGTTCCTGCCGCTGCATCGCGCCCTGTTCCGCTACCGCCACGAACTCGGTGGCAACCTGCGCGACCGGGATCGGCTCACCGGCATCCTGCTCGAGCACGGCATCGACGCCGACGCCGTGTGGGCCGAGGTCGACAGCGGTCGGCCGCGTGCCCAGGTACGCGATCTCCACACGGGCTACGCCGAGAGCCACGACGTGTGGGGCGTCCCCACGTTCATCGTCGGCGATCACGCCGCCTTCGTCCGGCTGATGCACCGTCCCGATGGGAACGCGGCTGCGTCACGCCGCGACATCGAGCGCATCGTTGAGCTGCTGTCGTGGCCGCAGCTCAACGAATTCAAGCACACCTCGATCCCGAACTGACCCTCGACGGCCCCGACCCCGGTCGGCACCGGATCGGTGGCTAGCGTCGCCGGCCGTGGCACCCGGTCGTCTGAACCGTCGTACGTTCCTCGCCGGCGCGCTCGCCGTCGCCGCAGCGGGTTGTAGCGACAACTCGTCCTCGTCGGCCTCGTCCACCTCGGCGTCGCCGACCGGGCCGTCGAGCACCGGGATCGTCGGCCCGACCATCCCGTCGCCCAGCGTGCCGGCCGGCGGCGGGAGCGGGATCGCCACCCCACCGGCCGCGGGGGTGCCGGGCAACCCGTTCGCCCTCGGGGTCGCCTCGGGCGATCCGTTGCCCGACCGGGTGGTGCTGTGGACCCGACTCGCCCCGCTCGAGGGGCCGATGCCACAGACCGTCGTCGGCGTGCGCTGGGAGGTTGCCACCGACGCAGGGTTCGAGAAGCGTCTCTACGAGGGTCTCGTGCCGGCGGTGCCGCAGTTCGGGCACAGCGTGCACGTCGACGTCCAGGGCCTCAAGCCGGCGACCACCTACTGGTACCGGTTCAGCGCCGGCTCGTGGACCAGCCCGATCGGGCGGACGCGCACCGCCCCGGCGGTGGGCGCAGCCGTCGATCGGCTCAAGCTCGCCTTCGCGAGCTGCCAGCACTTCGAGGAGGGCTACTACCGGGCCTGGGCCGACGCTGCTGCGTCGGATCTCGACGTCGTGATCCACCTCGGCGACTACATCTACGAAGACGAACTGCTCGGGGCCGGCAAGGTCCGCAACCACGTCGGAGGGGCCCCGGTCACCCTCGAGCAGTACCGGGCTCGCTGGGCCCAGTACAAGGGCGACAAGGACCTCCAGGCCGCGCACGCGGCCTGCCCCTGGCTGGTCATCTGGGACGACCACGAGGTGGAGAACAACTACGCCGCCACGATCTCCGAGCGCGAGGGGCGGCCCGGTGGGCCGACCCGCGAGCAGTTCCTCGCCCAGCGAGCCGCTGCGTACCAGGCGTGGTGGGAGCACCAGCCGGTCCGCCTCGACCCACCGGGCTCGGGTGAGTTCCGCATCTACCGGTCCTTCGTGTGGGGATCCCTGGCGACGTTGGTGCTCACCGATTCGCGCCAATACCGCACGGACCAGGCCTGTGGTGACGTCCCGCTGCAGACCGGACCAGCGTGTCCCGATGCCGCCGAACCGAGCCGCACGATGTGGGGCGCCGATCAGGAGCGCTGGGTGCTCGACACCCTCGCAACCGCCACGACCACCTGGAAGGCGCTTGCCAACGAGGTCGTCATGGGCGATCTGCGGCTGCCCAACGGGGGAATCCTCAACTACGACCAGTGGGACGGCTACGCACCGGCACGCAACCGGTTCCTCGGCGCAGTCGCCGATCGAAACGTCAGCAACCTCGTAGTGCTCACCGGCGACATACACCTCGCGGGTGCGATCGATATGAGCGTGGAGCGCGGGGGTTCCAAGACCGTCGTGGCCAGCGAACTGGTAGGCACCTCGATTTCGTCTCGCGGCCTGCTGCCTGCCAGCATCGCCGCGCTCGCCAGGACGCTGTTCCCCGCCGTGAAGTACTTCAATGGCGACAAGCGCGGCTACGCACGATGCACGGTCACCCCGGCGGCGTGGACCTGCGAGTACCAGGTCGTCGACGACGTGACCCGCCCGGACGGCACGGTCAGCACCGACGCGACCGTCGCCATCACTGCCGGCACACCGGGGGTCGTGCGCCGCTGACGGCCCCGGCTCGGGGTGGCCGGCGACCCGCGCCGTTCAGCGCCGCTGCACCTTGCGGCTCGTCTTGTCCTCGTAGACCCCACGGTCGGCCTCCTCGATCGCGCTGTGCAGCTTGGAGCCATCGCTGGCCAGACCCATGCCGACCGAGGCCGAGACCGGTACGTGTCCGTCGAGCGGCGCCGCCGCTCGGAACGCCGCCCGGAGCCGGACCCCGACGCGATCGGCCGACGCCGCATGGGTGCCGGGTAGCAGGATCCCGAACTCGTCGCCGCCGAGACGCGCCACGACGATGCCCTCCGCGGCCGGGGCGACCTTGGCCAATTCGCCGCCGATCGCAGCGAGCAGCCGATCACCCATCTCGTGACCGAACGTGTCGTTCGCCTTCTTCAGACCATCGGCGTCGGCGAGCACGACGCCGATCGATTCTCTCGATCCCGCCCAGGACGCGAGCGCCTCTTCCCATGCGAGCCGGTTTCGCAAGCCGGTGAGCGGATCGCGCCGGGCGCGCTCGTGGGTCTCGCCGTAGGCTTCGGCGAGCACGACCATGCGATCGATGTGGTTCCGGCGGTCCCGCTGCAGCAAGCCGAGCAGGAGCATCAGCGGGATGAAGAAGAGCAATGCGAGCGGGCTGTCGGGCGTGGCGAGCGCAGCGACGAAACCGATCGGCGCGAGCAGCGCGTCGATCAGGAAGGTGAACCGCAGCGCGTCGAGCAGCTGTCGGCTCGGCACACCCTGGCCGTAGCACGAGCGGAGCCACGCCACGCCGCCGTCGAAGACCATCTGGGCGGCCAGGGCGGCGACGACGACCGGCCAGTCGCCGAGGTTCGGGGAACCGACCGGGAAGAGCTGGAAAACCAGCGCCGGGCCGAACGCATGCCACGACGAGCCGACGACCGCGAGCGGATCCTCGGCGTCCTCGGGACGCCGAGCGCGCGTCAACGCAGAGGCGAACTGCTGGCCGGCGAACGCGACGACGGGCACCAACGGCGGGGGAAGCAGGAAACAGGCGACCAGCAGCACCGGGGTCGTGGGCACCGCAACGCCGGGACCGATCTCGAACTCGACCAGCGCTGCGACGGCGTGGACAAGCATGCACAGTGCCAACACACGGACTGCGTCCGGCGACGGTGGGTCGACGATGATCCAGCACAGGAGCGCGACGAGGAACGAGCCACCGGTGACCAGCCCGCTGGCGAGATGGCGGACCGGCGCCCGCCGCAGGCCGCGCCGGCTCCGGGAGGTTGCGAGCGCCTCGGCGACCTCGACCGCCTCGTCGAGCAACGGCTTGCGCTCGGGCGGCGCCTGGTCGTGCGGTCGGACGCGATCGATTCTCCCGGGATCCTCCCGCCCGGGCCCGGATCCGGTGCTCACGAGCCGCTCGTCTGAACGCGCCGGAGGAATCCGATGCGCTCGACTGTCCACGCCATCGCCCCTCCTTACGTCGCTTGATCCGCTCCGGTCGATACAGAGATCGGCACCGCCGGGAGGGCGGACCAGACAAACGAAGGACCATGGACCGCAGGTTGCAGGCAGCATGACCGAATCTTGAGCACCGCCCCACCGCATCCCCGGACGCCGGCCGCACCCCCGACCGGTCAGTACGGCTTGAACGGATCGACGAAGACGTCGTCGACGAGCCAAGACGACAGCCCGGTCTTGGTGCCGCCGCGAACCTCGAATCGGATCGTGATGTCGACCGTGCCGTCCGCCGCGTGCCACTCCGGGAGGGGGATCGCGGGTGAGAGACGCCAGCGTCCCGGCTGCGTAGCCGGCACGCTGAACCGCATCGTGCGATTCAGCATCGACGAACGAGCGACCGTCGAGATGACCACGTCGAGGGGCGCGTCTCCCTGGGATTGGACGAAGAACCGCAGCAGGTTCTCCTCCGAACGCACGCAGAACCCCGGCGAACGTGCCGAGGAGCCCGGGAACACCTGCAGGCTGTAACCGGCCAGGTCGACGCCCGGCACCCGAGGCTGGTCGGCGACCACCGGCACGGACCCCAAGAGGCGCCAACCGAGCCAGTCCCCCGGCGAGTTGAAATCCCCGCCGGGGACGAGGAAGTAGTCGGCACCGTCGCCGAATGGAGCGAACGGCTTGCCGAGGGACCGGGCAAGGCATTGCTGCGTCGGAGCCAGACCGACGACGGCGTATGCGACGCCGCCGCCGGCGCTGAGCACACCGGCGAGCGCCACCGCAACGGCCACCCGCCACCCTCGGCGCCTCGGGCCTCGCTCACCCGAACGCCTGCCGCTGGATTTGCCGAACTCCATCAAGGACACCATCCCGGATCCCGCCAACCGAAACGCTTCAACCGTAGGCCGTCGGACCATCATGGAAATGGGGCGAACGAACCACTCACGGATCGTGAATGCGTTGCGGCACAGGGTGAAACCTCACCGGCTGCGGTCGTTACACCGCTACCCCTTACCGCCTCCGGGATTGCCCGGAGCGCTCTTCGGCCGGAACGGCATGGCGCCGTCGTCGCCACCGGCACCAGCCACACTGCCGACCGCTGCGCCGAGCACACCCGCCACCAGCAACGCCGCCAGCGACCGGGCCACGACCGAGCGTTTGCGTCCACTTGACACTGCACGCATGAGTGATCCTCCTACCGATCAGCGGAGGGCCAACCTCCGCACGAGTCGGATCGGCAAGTGGCGCTCGGCGGGGAGCGCCGACACAGGACCTTGCAGGAACGCTGAGACCAGGTTGCGCGTCGCAGTCAACGACCGGGCTGATACACCCCGAACACGGCGCGCAGCGAATCGCTGACCTCGCCCAGCGTGGCGCCGGCCTTGAGCGCGATCTTCATGGGCGGCAACAGGTTCTGTGTACCGCGAGCTGCGGCCTGCACGTCGCCCAAGGCCGCCTCGACCGCGCCCTGGACCCGGTCCGCCTTCCAGGACCGGACGCGCTCGACCTGGCTCCGTTCGAGCTCGGGATCGATCGGGAACACATCGGGATCGGGTTCGTGGTCGATCGTGAACGAGTTGACGCCGACGATCGTGCGCTCCCGGTCGTCGATCGACTTGGTGTACTCGTAGGCCGCCTGCTCGATCTCGTCGGCCTGGTACCCCTGTTCGATGGCGGCGACGGCACCACCGATCTCGTCGATCTTGGCGATGTACTCCCAGGCCTTGGCCTCGACTTCGTCGGTGAGCCACTCGACGTAGTAACTGCCCGCCAGCGGATCGGGGGTGTCGGTGATCCCGGACTCGTAGCCGATGATCTGCTGGGTGCGCAGGGCGATGCGCGCCGCGTTCTCGGTGGGGAGGCCCAATGCCTCGTCGAAGCCGTTGGTGTGCAACGACTGCGTGCCACCCAGGACGGCGGCGAGGGCCTGCACGGCCACGCGCACGATGTTGTTCTCAGGCTGCTGGGCGGTGAGCGTCGAGCCACCGGTCTGGGTGTGG
>JBEIFW010000103.1:0-12732 GCA_040382215.1 Acidimicrobiales bacterium | reverse complement strand
CGGGGCGCTCGCCGCCTTCGGCGGCACCGAACTGCTCGACGACGGCGGCAAGCAGCTCGACGTGTTCGAGCGCACCAGCCGCCGCAACGACCATGTTCTTCGGCCGGTACCACCGGCCGAAGAACGCCCGGACGTCGTCGGGGCGCAACGCCTCCACCGTCTCGACGAGCCCAGCGGTCTCCCGACCGAGCGGATGGCGGGGAAACAGCGACGCCTCGACCAGCGTGTGGACACGGTCCTCGGGGTTGTCGGCGTCCATCGCCAACTCCTCGAGGATCACCTGGCGCTCGTTGTCGATGTCGTCGTCCCGCAATGCCGGTCGGGTGAGTACGTCACCGAGCACGGCGACCGCGTCGCGCAGGTGCCCAGCCGGCACCCGGGCATAGAACGACGTCGTCTCCTTGCCCGTGAACGCGTTCAGGTCACCGCCGAGCCGATCGATGGCGACGGAGATGTCGCGCGCGGACCGCTCGGCGGTGCCTTTGAACAACAGGTGCTCCAGGAAGTGGGACACCCCGGCGAGTTCGTCGGGTTCGTCTCGGCTGCCGACGCCCACCCACACCCCGACCGAGATGGAGCGGGCGCCGGGGACGTTCTCGGACGCGACACGCAACCCCGAGGGCAGCGTGGTCGCTGCGACGCCCGCGCCGTCCGGGTTCACCGGTGGCGGCGGCGCCGGCCCCCGTCGCGAGCCTCGCGGGGCTCACGACCACCCCGGCCGCCGTCGGAACCACCGGCAATGCCGCCGGGGCCCAGGTCGCCGAGTTGCCCGGCGATCTCGGCGTCGAAGGACTCCTCGAACGACACGGTCTCCACGCCGTCGGACGCTGCGAGCGCCACCGCCGGCTCGTTGGCGATGCCGCCGGCGGCTTCCCACTCCTCACCGCACGGCGACAGGCTGACCTTGCCGTTCGGGTCGATGTCATCGACACGCACCTGCAGGGTCTGGCCGAGTTCGAGCGCGTCCTCCACCTTGCTGATCCGCTTGCCCTTGCCGAGCTTGGAGATGTGGACCAGGCCGTCGCGGCCCGGGAGGATGTTCACGAACGCCCCGAACTTCGTGATGCTCACCACGCGCCCGCTGTGGATCTCGCCGACCTTGGCGGTGGGCGGGTTCACGATCAGCTCGATCTGGCGACGGGCCTCGGCGACCTTGGCCGAGTCGATCGAGCCGATGGTGACGGTTCCGACGACCCCGTCGTCGTCGACGGCGATGTCGGCGCCGGTCTCCTGCTGGATCGAGTTGATGACCTTGCCCTTCGGCCCGATCACCTCGCCGATCTTGTCCATCGGGATCGTGAAGCTCACGATCTTCGGGGCCGACGCCGCCAACTCGGTGCGGGGTCCGGCGATCGCGGCATTCATCACCTCGAGGATCGCCAGGCGGGCCTCACGCGCCTGTTGGAGCGCAGCGCCAAGGACATCGGCCGGAATGCCGTCGATCTTGGTGTCGAGCTGCAGAGCGGTGACCACCTCGGCGGTGCCGGCAACCTTGAAGTCCATGTCGCCGAACGCGTCCTCGGCACCGAGGATGTCGGTGAGGGTGGTGTAGGCGCCGCCTTCGTAGACGAGGCCCATGGCGATGCCTGCGACGGCGCCCTTGATGGGCACACCGGCGTCCATGAGCGACAGCGACGACGCACAGACCGAACCCATCGACGTCGACCCGTTGGAGGACAGCACCTCGGACACGAGCCGCAGCGTGTAGGCGAACTCCTGTTGCGAGGGCACGACCGGCAGCAGGGCCCGCTCGGCGAGCGCCCCGTGGCCGATCTCACGCCGCTTCGGCGAGCCGACCCGGCCCACCTCGCCGTTGGCCCACGGCGCCATGTTGTAGTGGTGCAGGAAGCGCTTGGTGGTGTCCGGCGTCAAGGTGTCGAGCAACTGGTTCATGCGGGGCATGGCCAGCGTTGCGACGTTCAGCACCTGGGTCTCACCGCGCTGGAACAGCCCGGTGCCGTGGGCCGTGGGCAGCAGGCCGACCTCGGCCGACACCGGCCGCAGGTCTCGCGGCCCCCGGCCGTCGATACGAACCCCTTCGGTGACGATCCGCTTGCGCACCAGCTTCTTCGTGAGGCTGCGAACCGCCTCCTTGATCTCCTTCTCACGGCCGGGGAACTGCCCGGCCAGCGCTGCGACCGCCGAGGCGCTCGCAGCGTCGGTGGCGGCGTTGCGCTCGGCCTTGCCGGCGATCGCCACCGCAGCCGACAGCGCCGAACCGGCCTGGGCCTCGACGGCGGCGAACACGTCGTCGCCGTAGTCGAGCACCGGGGTGTACCGCATCGGCGGGCGGGAGCCGGCCTGCGCCACGAGTTGGCGCTGCAGGGCGATCGATTCCTTGATCCACTTCTTGGACGACTCGAGGCCCTCGGCGATGACGTCCTCGTTGACGGCGGGGGCCCCGGCGGCGATGTAGGTGACCGCCTTCTCCGTACCGCCCGCTTCGACCAACATCACGGCGACGTCGCCGTTGTCCAGCTCACGGCCGGCGACGACGAGTTCGAACGTAGCGGCGTCACCCTCGTCGAAGGTGGGATGCGGGATCCAGTCCCCCTCCTGGCTGTAGGCGACGCGCACGGCGCCGATCGGCCCGTCGAAGGGGATCCCCGACACCATCAGCGCAGCCGACGCGGCGTTGATCGCCACGACGTCGTGCGGGTTGACCTGGTCGGCCCCGATGATCGTGAGCACGATCTGGGTCTCGTTGCGGAAGCCGTCCGGGAACGCCGGCCGCAGCGGCCGGTCCGTGAGGCGGCAGGTGAGGATCGCCAACTCGGTCGGGCGGCCCTCCCGGCGGAAGAACGAGCCGGGGATCTTGCCGGCGGCGTAGGCCCGCTCCTCGACGTCGACGGTGAGCGGAAAGAAATCGATGCCGTCGCGCACGGACTTGGCGGCATTGGCGGTGGCGAGCACGGTCGTCTGGCCGATGGTGGCCAGCACGGCCCCCATCGACTGCGTCGCGAGCTTGCCGGTCTCGAAGGTGAAGGTCTTGGCGGTGCCGGTCACGGGGCCGGAGACGGCGGCGTGGCGGATCTGGTCGGACATGCGGGTCCTTTCGCGCCCGGTCGATCCGGGCGGAGTCGGGGCGGACGGCCGGTTCCCAGTCGGCGGGGTCCCACCGGGGCGGGGCCGAGGCGACCGGCAACCGATCCGGTCTGCCCGGAGCGGGTTACCTATGGCGACGGGCGGCCGGAAGGCCGCCCGTCGGGGAGAGTGTCAGCGTCGCAGGCCGAGCTTGGCCACGATGGCCCGGTACCGCTCGACGTCGGTGGCTCGCACGTAGTCGAGCATCCGTCGCCGCCGGCCGACCAGCATGAGCAGGCCTCGCCGAGAGTGGTGGTCCTTCTTGTGAAGCTTGAGGTGCTCGGTGAGCTGGTTGATCCGATCGGTCAGGAGGGCGATCTGCACCTCCGGGGATCCGGTGTCGGACGCGTGGAGGCGGTTCGCCTCGATGGTGGACTGCTTCGGCATGACGTCCTTCCGAGAACGTTCGAGAAAGGAGCGCACCCCCGGCGACGCCGGACGTGCATCGCACCGCAGCCGGGGCCGCGACGGACCCTGGAAGGTTAGCAGCGACCTGCTCCGAACTACCGTCACCGCGATGCCCGGGTTCGTCGAGGTCGAGCAGGTGACCAAGGCCTTCGACACCCGGCGCGGCCCGGTGGTGGCGCTGGCCGACGTGGAGCTGTCCATCGCCCGCGGTGAGATCGTCAGTCTGATCGGCCCGAGCGGCTGTGGGAAGTCGACCCTCGTGCGACTCGTCGGTGGCCTTCTCGCACCCGACCGCGGCTCGTTGCGCGTCGACGGGCAGGACCCGGTGGTGGCACGCGCCGCGAAGTCGTTCGCACTCGCGCCCCAGAGCCCGGCGTTGCTCGACTGGCGTTCGGTGCGCGACAACGCCCGGCTGCTCGTTCGGGTGAACCGGGGGGCCGAGCGGCACCCGGTCCTCGACGATGCAGCGATCGACGATCTGCTGCGCGAGGTCGGACTCGGAGACTTCCTCGACGCCCGGCCCCGACAGCTCTCCGGTGGGATGCGCCAACGCGTCAGCCTGGTGCGGGCCTTCGCCCTCGGCGCCCCGGTACTCCTGATGGACGAGCCGTTCGCCGCGCTCGACGAGATCACCCGGGCCGAGATGCGGTACCTGCTCCTGCGACTGTGGTCCCATCACCGGTCCACGATCGTGTTCGTCACCCATTCGATCTCCGAGGCGGTGATGCTCTCGGACCGGGTGGTGGTGATGGCTCCGAGGCCTGGCCGGATCGTTGCGGTCGAGACGATCGGGCTGGAACGCCCCCGCCACGAAGCCCAGGAGGACTCCGTGGCCTTCCTCGGGCACGTCGCCACGATCCGTCGGGCGCTCCACCGGGCGATGGCGTCGTGAGCCGCGCCGCCCGCCTGCTGACCCCGCTCGCCGGTCTCGCCGGGATCGCCGGGTTCCTCGGACTGTGGGAGCTGGCGGTCGTCGTGTTCGACATCAAGGCCTTCGCACTACCCCGCCCGTCGCGCATCGTGTCGGACATGGCCTCCAACCCCGGGTTCTTCGTGCGCAACGGGTGGGCGACGGCCCGGGAGGCCGGGATCGGGCTCGCCGTCGGGGCGCTGGCGGGTGCTGTGATCGCCGTGCCGATGGCGCATCTGCGGGTCATCGACCGCGCCGTGGCACCGGTGGCGACGCTCGTCCAGGTCACCCCGATCATCGGATACGCGCCGGCGATCGTGCTCTGGCTCGGCCCGGGGCTCGGTCCGATCGTGGTGATCACGGCGCTCGTGTGCTTCGTGCCGTTCCTGTTCGGCGCGGCGAGCGGCCTTCGCTCCGTCGACCCCGACACGTTGGAGCTGCTGCGCAGCGTGGATGCCCGCTGGTGGGAAGAGCTGTGGCGGCTACGGGTCCCGCACGCCGTGCCGTACCTGTTCGCCGCCGCTCGCACCGCGATCGGTTTGTCGCTCATCGGCGCGGCGCTCGGCGAGTGGTTCGCGCTCGTCGACGAGGGCCTCGGATGGGCCATCAAGCAGGGGATCAACTTCAACGCCGCGCCTCAGGTGTGGGGGGCGACGTTCACGATGGGCGCGCTCGGGCTGGCCGGGCTCGGCCTCGTCGGGCTCGCGGAGCGGGCGAGTGGATTGGGTCGGCCGGAACCCGGTCGGTAGGTTCAGGACATGAACCGACCCCTTCGGTACACCGCACTCGCGCTCGTGGCGCTGCCCGGGTCGCTGCTCGCGGCCTGCGGCGACGACAGCACCCCGGCGGCGACCGCGAGCAGCCCGGCGTCGAGCAGCGGCGCGACGGTGTCGACAACTGCGCCGGCTGCGCCGGCGACGTCGGCCGGGGTGAGCGCGTCGGGGATCTCGCCCGAGCGGTGCGCCGCCAACCGCAAGGCCGGCAAGATCACCTATCTCTCGGGCTTCGACTTCGCTGCTGCGGCCGGGATCGTCGACGTGGTCGTCGCCAAGGAAAAGGGGTACTTCACGACGATGTGTCTCGACGTCGAGATCCGTTCGTCGTTCTCGACGGCCAACTACCCGCTCGTGGCCGCCAACCAGGCGCAGTTCGCCTCGGCGGGCTCGTACGTCGAGATGCTCACATTCAACAAGGACGGCGCCGATCTCGTCGCCGTGGTGCACGACGGCAAGGTCGGCGTCGACGCCCTGCTCTACAAGCAGGAGAACGGGATCAAGAGCCTGGCCGACCTGAAGGGCAAGACGATCGGCGTGAAGGGCGCGCTCCCGCCGTCACAGGTGGCGATGCTGGCCAAGGCCGGGGTGAAGCACAAGGCGGACACCAAGGAGGTGATCCTCGACGGTTTCGATCCCAAAGCGCACTGGAAGCTGCCGATCGACGCGCTGCCGGTCTACAAGTCGAACGAGCCGGGCCAGCTCGACACCGCCGGCGTCACCTACGGGGTGTTCGACCCGGCCAAGGAGGGCATCCCCGCCTCGTTCGGGGTGATCTACACGAACCGCAAGTTCCTCACGGAGCACCCGACGGCCGCACAGGACTTCGTGCGGGCCACCCGCAAGGGCATGGCCGACGCGATCTCCAACCCCGACGAAGCGGTCACGATCAGCTTCAAGTTGATCACCGCCGGCGGCAACAAGAACTTCCTGTCCGACGCCGGCGAGCGATACCGCTGGAAGGTCGAGTCCAGGATCGTCGCCGACTCCACCCCCAAGGGTCAGGGAGTCGGCGTGGTCGACGGGACCGATCTGGTCAAGCAGGTCGACGTGTACCTGGCAGCGGGCGTGTTCAGCGCCCGACCCAAGACCGACGGCACCTTCGACGAGGCCCTCGGCAGGGGGCGTGTTCGCCGCCGACGGCAGCCTGATCTGGCCGACGTCGTAGCCCTCAGGACAGGAACCCCCGCAGCACCAGCTCCCAGGCCTGCACCGACAGCCGCAGGCTCTCGACGTCGATGCGCTCGTCGTTGCCGTGGAACATCGACCAGTACCGTTCCGGGGTGATCGCGTCGGACAGCACGTTGAAGCCGTAGGCGACCGCGCCTTGCCGGCGGTAGAAGCGGGCGTCGGTCGCTGCGACGAACAGGGCCGGCAGCAGCGTGGCGCCCGGATGGACCGCAGCGGCTGCAGCTCCGAGCACCCGCCACAGCTCGGTGTCGGTGGGCGACACCGTGCCCTCGCCGCGCCGTTGTCGCTCGAGCACGACCTGGGACCCGAAGGGTGCCAACCAGTCCTCCACCCGTCGGAGGGCCGATTCGGGGTCGTCGCCCGGGAGCAGCCGCATGTCCACCTCGACCACGACGTGGTCGGGGACGACGTTGCGCTTGCCGCCACCCCGGATCACGTTCGGCGACAACGTCGCGTGGCAGCACGCGTGCGCGCGCCGGGCGGTGTCGGGCGGGAGCGACGCCAGCGCGGCGTCCACCCGGTCGGGATCGACCAGCGCGCCCGACAGCGCCGGGTCGAACCCCTGCGCCGCCACCCACGAGGGCCACAGCCCGCCCAGGTCGCGCAACGGCGGGAGCGCGGCGAGGTGCTGCACGACCGCAGCGGCGCGCACGAGCGCATTGTCGGCGCCGTAGGGCATCGAACCGTGCCCAGGCGTGCCGTGCACGTGCACGACGAACCCGGCACCGCCTTTTTCCCCGACGTGGGCGTCGACGTGGACGGCGTCGCCATGGCGCCGCACCGGACCGCCGACCTCGGTGAGCACGTGGTCGGCCCACAGGTGCTCACGTTGGTGTTCGAGGAGCCATTCAACGCCGTGCACCGACCCGGCTTCCTCGTCGGCGACGAGCGCGAGCACGAGATCACCCCGGGGCCGCCATCCGGTCGCGAGCAGACGGCGCACCGCGACGGTCATCGCCGTCGTCTGGTTGAGCATGTCGACCGCACCTCTGCCCCACACCTCCCCGTCGATCACCTCGCCGCCGAAGGGGTCCTCCCGCCAGCCGTCGATCGAGACGGGAACGACATCGGTGTGGCCGACCAGCGCGAGCGACGACGCGCCGGGCTCACGGCCGGACACCCGGGCGACGAGCGAGGTACGCCCCGGCGCCGGCTCGAAGCGCTGCAGGTCGACACCGGTTCCCTCGAGCACCCCGGCGAGCACGTCGGCCGACCGCTGCTCGAACCCCGAGGAGACCGTGCCGTCGTTCACGCAGGCGTTACGGATCAACTGCGAGAGCAACTCGACGCATTCACCCTCGGCCGAGACGCCGTCCCGCTCCCCCATGTGAGGACGCTACCGCGCCGGCCGGCTGCTCATGCCCCAAGGGCTCGACGCGTCGCGGCGATGTCGCTGCGAAGCTGCATCACCAGCGAGTCGATGCCGGCGAACTTGCGTTCACTGCGCAGGAACGCCACGAATCGCACCTTGGCCGCTTCCCCGTAGAGGTCGACGTCGGCATCGAGCAGGTGCGCTTCGAGCAGCGAGTGGTCGGCGTGGGCATAGAACGTGGGGCGGCGGCCCAGGTTCACTGCACACGGGTGCACCGAGCCGTCGGGACGTTCGTACCAGCCGGCGTACACCCCGTCGGCGGGCAGGCAGATCTGGTTCGGGATCTCGACGTTGGCCGTCGGGAAGCCGAGCGTGCGACCCCGCTGATCGCCGGTGACAACGGTGCCACGCACCTCGAACGGGCGGCCGAGCAGGCGGGCCGCCACATCCACCTCTCCCCCGGCGAGCGCTCGGCGGATCGCCGTGGACGACACCGGCTCATCGACGCCGTCGACACGGGCGAGCAGCTCCACCGGCGCGACCTCGAACCCGTGTCGGGGGCCGAGTTCGCGCAGCAGCGCCACGTTGCCGCGCCGCTGGCTGCCGAAGTGGAAGTCCTCCCCGACCACGACGAGCTTGGTGGCCAACCGCCCCACGAGCACCCCGGCGACGAAGTCTTCCGGGGTCTCCGACGCCCGCCGCTCGTCGAAGCGCACCAGCACGGTGCGGTCGACGCCGGTCGCAGCCAGCAGCTCCAGCTTCTGCTCGGGGTCGGTGAGCAGCCGAGGCGCCGACGCCGGGCGGACCACCGACGCGGGATGTCGGTCGAAGGTGACCACCGCCGAGGTGAGCCCCCGCTCGCCGGCCAAGACCCGCACCCGGTCGATCACCGCTCGGTGACCGAGATGGATGCCGTCGTAGGCGCCGATGGTGACGACTGAGCCGGCGGCGGGGGGATCAGCCGGATCGGTGTCGCGCAGGACCAGCACGGGCGGCGAAGTTACCCGGCGGCGAGCACCACGGCCGGTTTCGCCCGATCGCCGGCCGCCTCGTACACCGCAAGCAGGGCGCCGTCAGGTCCGACCACCGCCCACGGACCGTCGCCGCTCGGCCGGGGCAGCGGCCGGCCGTGCGCGACGTCGAGCGCCCCCCGATCGTCGACGACCGTCGCCGACAGGTCTCGCATCGCTTGGGCCGGCGTGAGCAACACGAGGTCGTCGAGCGGCCGGGCCTCGGTCACGGTGAAGCTGCCGATCGCCGTGCGCCGCAGGTGGCGCAGGTGGGCGCCGCCGCCGAGCAACCGGCCGAGGTCGGCGGCGAGCGAGCGCACGTAGGTGCCCGACGAGCACACGACCTCGATCGCCAGGACGCCTGGCTCGGGCCCGGGTTCGACATCGAAGCGGTGGACGGTGACCGGTCGCGGAGCCCGCTCGACCTCGATGCCCTCACGAGCGAGCTCATGGAGCCGCCAGCCGCCGACCTTGAGCGCCGACACCATCGGCGGCACCTGCAGGATCGGCCCGGTGAGGTGCTCGCAAGCCACGCGGCGGGCGTCCTCGACACCGACACCCGACAGGTCGTAACGGGCGGTCACCTCGCCGGCGGCGTCGAGGGTGCTGGTCTCGATCCCGAGCACGACCTCTCCGGTGTAGGTCTTGGGGAGTTCCTGTACGAACCGCAGCACCCGCGTGACCGAGCCGACCCCGACGAGGAGTACGCCGGTGGCGTCCGGGTCGAGGGTGCCGGCGTGACCGACGCGCCGCTCGCCCAGGACTCGGCGCACGACCGCCACGACGTCGTGACTGGTCATGCCGGCGGGCTTGTCGACGACGCACAGCCCGTGCACCGCAGGGGGCTTACGCCGGGCCAGGGGTGCCATCCTGGTCGGGCTGCTCGTCTTGGTCGCGCACCGGGGGTAACGAGCGGAGCAGGTCGTCGATCCGCTCGGCAGAGCGCAGCACCTCGTCGGGCCGGAAGTCGAGGATCGGGGTCTTGCGGGCCCGCATCTGGCGGCCGAGCGCCCCTTGGAGTCGCACCCGTAGCTCTGCGAAGGCCTCGAGCACCTCCTCGTCGCCGTCGGCGCCGGCGAGCGAATCGAAGTAGACGATCCCCCGGTTCAGGTCCGCGTCGACGTCGACCGCGGTGATCGACACCATCTCGAGCCGCTCGTCGCCGATGCGCTCGAGCTGCTCACCGAGGATCTCGCGCACGAGCTCATTGAGCCGAGCAGTGCGCGGGACCTGCGTCGGCGACGCAGGCCGGCGGGGGCGGCGAGGGCGGGACATGGACCCGAGACGCTACCGGTCCTCCCACCACACCCGCTCGTGGATCGTCACCGCGATCTCGGGATGCGACCACACCCAGGCCTCGACGGCGTCGAGGACCCCCTCGACGTGACCGGCGCCGGCGCCCACCACGGCGAACGCCAGCCCGGCCCGCTGCCAGGTGTCCTGGTGGTCGACCTCGGCGGCCGCAACCCCGAACCGGGTGCGGGCCCCGTCCAGCAGGGCCCGCACCACCTGGCGTTTGTCCTTCAAGGATCGGCTGTGGCCGACCAGGATCTCCATCCGCAGCACGCAGGCGTGCATCAGGTGCGGGCGAGCTCCCGCTCGTCGTAGGTCTCGATGAGATCGCCCTGCTTGAGGTCCTGGAAGTCGGTCAGGCCGATGCCGCACTCGAAGCCTTCGCGGACTTCTCGGACGTCGTCTTTGAAGCGCCGCAACGATGCGATGGCGCCCTTCCAGATGACCGTGCCCTCCCGCAGGAACCGCACCTTGGATCCGCGGGTGATGGCCCCATGACGGACGTAGCACCCGGCGATGGCTCCGATGCGCGGCACCCGGAAGATCTCGCGAACCTCGGCCTCGCCGGTGACGATCTCCTCGAACTCGGGGGCGAGCATGCCCACCATCGCCTTCGCGATGTCGTCGAGGATTTGGTAGATCACGTCGTAGCTGCGCACCTCGACGCCCTCGGCCTCGGCGAGCTCCCGGCTCTTGCGATCGGGCCGGACGTTGAAGCCGATGATCGTGGCGTTGGTGGTGGCGGCCAGCATCACGTCGTTCTCGGTGATGCCGCCGACGCCCCGATGCACGAACGCCAGCTTCACGTCGTCGCGTTCGAGCTTGCGCAGCGCTTCGGTGAGCGCTTCGAGCGAGCCCTGCACGTCGGCCTTGAGCACGAGGTTGAGTGTGGCCAGCTCGCCTTTCTGCAGCTGGTCGAACACCGCTTCGAGGCGGACACCCTTGTGCACCCGGGCGTCGCCACGCTGGTTCTTCAAGCGGTTGGTCTGCTCGCGGGCTTCGCCGACGGTCTTGGCGGTGCGCTCGTCGGGCGCCACGCGGAACTCGTCACCGGCCCCCGGTACGAAGGACAGACCGAGCACCTGCACCGGCGACGAAGGGCCGGCCTCGCGTACCTGCTTGCCCTTGTCGTCGATCATCGCCCGCACCCGACCCCAGGCCTGGCCGGCGACGATCGGGTCGCCGATCTTCAAGGTGCCCTTGTCGATGAGCACGGTGGCCACCGGACCCCGGCCGACGTCGAGGTTGGCTTCGAGCACGATGCCCTTGGCCCGCCCCGTGGGGTTCGCCGTGAGTTCCTCAAGCTCGGAGACCACGAGCAGTTGCTCGAGCAGGTCGTCGACACCGAGGTTCTGCAGGGCGGACATCTCGACCATGATCGTGTCGCCACCCCAGCTCTCGGGCACGAGTTCGTGCTCGGCGAGTTGGCTCATCACCCGCTGGGGGTCGGCGTTGGCCTTGTCGATCTTGTTGACCGCCACCACGATCGGCACCTCGGCGGCCTTGGCGTGGTTGATCGCCTCGATCGTCTGGGGCATGACGCCGTCGTCGGCGGCCACGACGAGCACGACGATGTCGGTGACCTGCGCGCCGCGGGCGCGCATCTTCGTGAACGCCTGGTGGCCGGGCGTGTCGATGAAGGTGATCGGCCGGCCTTCGTGCAGGACCTGATACGCACCGATGTGCTGGGTGATACCACCGGCTTCCCCGGCGACGACGTTGGCCGACCGGATCCGATCGAGCAGGCTCGTCTTGCCGTGGTCGACGTGGCCCATCACCGTGATCACCGGTGGACGCCCCGCCTGGTGCTCGGGGTCGTCGTCGTCCTCGTCGTCGAAGAGGGCCTGCAGCTCCATCTCCTGCTGCTGACCCGGATCGACGAGCAGCACATCGGCACCGAGTTCGAGCGCGTAGAGCTCGATCTGCTCGTCGGTGAGCGACTGCGTCGCGGTAACCATCTCGCCCTGGCTGAACAGGAATCGGATGACGTCAGCCGACTGCCGGTTGAGCTTGGGCGCCAACTCCTGTGCCGTCGCCCCCCGCTCGACGATGATCGTCCCCTCGGGGACCGGGAGATCCCGGGCCGAGTACGACGTCAGCATCTGCGGCGTCATCTCCTCCTGGTTCCGACGCCGACGGCCGGGGCGCCGTGGCGCTCGTCGCTGGGAGTTCGGACGCCCGCCGGGGCCGCCGGGGCCGCCGCCGGGACCACCGGGGCGCGGGCCGCCCGGACCACCGCCGAAGCCGCCCGGACGCGGGCCACCGAAGCCACCGCCGGGGCGGGCACCCATACCCGGGCGCGGGCCACCGGGACCACCGCCGGGGCGCGGGCCACCGGGACCACGGCCCGGGCCACCTGGACCACCCGGGCGCGGGCCACCGGGACCACGGCCCGGACCACCCGGGCCGCCGGGGCGCGCACCCGGACCGCCCGGGCCACGCGGGGGCGGCGGGATCGGACGGCCGGTCGGGGACAAGGGCCGACCGCCACCCGGGGGCGGCGGGATCGGCTTGCCCGACGGCGACAAGGGCCGGGCGACGGGGGGCGGCGGGATCGGCTTGCCCGTCGGCGACACCGGACGAGCACCGGCAGGTGGCGGACCGGCCGGGCGCGGGGGCATCCCCGGCGGCAGGGGACGCGCTGCCGGCGCCGCCGGCGCTGCGGCCGCAGCGGGTCGATGGGGAACTCCACCAGCCGGTGGACCGCCGGCGGGCGGACCGGCCGGGCGCGGGGGCATCCCCGGCGGCAGG
>JBEIFW010000102.1:0-12934 GCA_040382215.1 Acidimicrobiales bacterium | reverse complement strand
GGCCGCCGGCGAGCCGGCAGCGTCGATCGCCGGGGAACGCACGGCACCGGCGTGGAACGCTGCGATCAGCCGGGCGAGCCGGTCGACGCACGCCTCGACCGGTGCGCGGTGTCCGATGAGCGTTGCGAGCGAGCGCTCGGCCGGTAGGTACCGCATCACGACGGCCCAGTCGGTGACTGCGCCGTCGGCGTCGGTGACGGGCTCGACGTCGCGGTACACGTCCGGGCAGATGCGCCGGTTGAGCGCGACCTCCTGCTGACAGAGCCGCCGGCGCGACTCGAGGCTGCGCTGGTCGACGAAGGCGAACCGGCGGGGCAGCTTTCGCTTGTAGACGAGCCCGTCGTGGACCACCAGCCACGAGATGTGGGTGGTGGCCAGCGGCTGGGCCCGGTCGAGGACGGCGGCCTCCATGACTCGGTTGTCGCACGGATGGCCGGGTGCCGACCAGGGCCCCTCGTCCCGGGCCACGATGGCAGGGTGCTGGCGATGGAACTGCGGCGCCCGGCGCCGATCGGTGAACGTCCTCTCGAGCTCGCCCAGCGACCCGACCCGGTGCCCGGACCGGGCGAGGTCGCCGTTGCGGTCGAAGCGTGCGCGGTGTGCCGGACCGATCTGCAGCTCGCCGAGGGCGACCTCGCGGCGTCGCTGCCGCTCGTGCCGGGACATCAGGTGGTTGGGATCGTGCTCGCCGGTGGCGCCGGGGTGCCTGCGACGGTGATCGGACGTCGGGTCGCCGTGACGTGGTTGGCCGTCACGCGCGGCTCGTGTCGCGCATGCACCCGCGGCCAGGAGAACCTCTGTGCCGATGCGCGGTTCACCGGGTGGCACCGTGACGGTGGCTTCGCGTCCGTCGTCGTGGCCGACCACCGGTACGTCCATCTGCTCGGCGACCACGTCGACCCCGTCGACCCCGTCGGTCTCGCACCGTTGCTGTGTGGTGGGGTGATCGGGTTCCGGTCGTTGCGGGTGGCGGGGGTCGAGCCGGGGGACCGGCTCGGCCTGTACGGCTTCGGCGCGTCGGCGTCTCTCGTCATCCAGGTGGCGACCCGTTGGGGCTGTGAGGTCGCGGTCGCGACCCGTAACCCGCTCGAACAAGCCAGGGCCCGGGCGCTCGGCGCAGCGTGGGCCGGCGGGTACGACGACGACCCGCCGTTCCGGCTGGACAAGGCGATCACCTTCGCGCCGGTCGGTTCCGTGGTGATCCGAGCCCTCCGGGCACTCGAGCGCGGTGGGGTGGTGGCGATCAACGCGATCCATCTCGACGAGATCCCAGGTTTCGACTACGGGGACCTTTGTTGGGAGCGCTCGCTGCGCAGCGTCGCCAACGTCACCCGGGCCGACGTCGAGGACTTCCTCCGGCTGGCGCACCAGCTCGAGCTGACCACGGACCCGCGACCGGTCCGGCTGATGGATGCAAACGAGGCGCTCGCGTCGTTGCGGGCAGGCGCAACGACGGGGACAGCGGTGCTCGTGCCGGGGTGAACGTCGCGGGGACGATCGTCCCTGGTGCGCGACGCCGCAGCCGGGCAGCATTCCCCGGTGCGCCGTGGACCCACCGCTGTCGGAGTCGGCGAGGCGGCGCCGGTCGTGGCGGAAGCGGCCGGTGCGGCGGTGCGTCGGTCCCGGTGGCGGTTCGCGCTCGGGGCGGCCGTCGGTGTCGGGGCGTCGGTGGCGGTCGTGCAGGCCGCCGGCGGTCTCGCAGAAGCGTTCGGGGCGCTTGAGCGCCTGGACGCGTCGTGGTTGCTGGTCGCCGTGGTGGCGGTGCTGGTGCGCGTCGCTGCGTATTCGACGCAGATCCGGCTGCTCGACCGAGGGCGGTTTCCTGCTGCGGCGGGCGTGGCGCTCACGCTCTACGGGCTCGGCGCCGTCACCCCGGCCGCGCCCGCCGAAGGTCTCGTGCTCGCCGAGCGGGAGCTTCGCAGGCGAGGGCGCTCCCGGGAGCACGCCGTGTTGGTGCTCGGGTTCAGCGAGTGGTTCGCGCAGCGCACCTTCTACGTCGTGGCGATCGCCGCGTTGCTCGGTGCGCTGGCGTTCGGCCAGGTCACGCTGGCGGAGACCTGGCCGTTGCTCGTCGTCGCGGCGTTGATCGCAGCGGTGCTCGTCGCAACGGCGGCGCTTGCGATGCGACCCGGCCGGGCTCGCCGGAGCGCCGCGGCCGTGGCTCGGGTATTGCGGGCCGCGCGACGCCGCGCGGTCGACACCGAGGTGGTGCAGGCGTGGCACCAGCAGGCGCTCGCGTTCGTCGGTCCTGCGCCGCGCCGGATCTTGCTGGCAGCGGTGTCGGCGACCGGGGTGCTGGCCGACGGTGCGGTCCTGTGGGGCGCAGGCCGGGCGGCCGATCTCGACGTGCCGTATGTCGTGGCCTTGCTGTGCGCCGTCGGCGCGACGGTTGTGACCTGGGTGCCGTTGCTTCCTGCCGGACTCGGTCTGGTGGAAGCGGCGCTCCCGGCTCTCCTGCACCGCTTCGAGGCCCCGCTCGACGCCGCCCTCGCCGCCTCGCTCGCGTACCGGGCTGCCGGCACCGTGCTGCCGGCGTTGCTCGGCGCCGTCGCGGTGCTCGTGCTCGGCACGGCGCAGGCGACCGGGCTCCGGTCGGGTCGAGACCGGTGAACGCTGGGCCCGTCAGGCCAGTTTCAGGAACATTCGCTGCACGTCGCCGAGGGAGTACCCCTCGTCGGCAGCCTGCTCGGGGTGTGACACACACCAGGTCAGACCGGCGGCCACGAGGAGGAAACCCGTCTGCTCCAACGCCTTGTTGACCGCCGAGATCTGGGTGACCACGTCGCGGCAGTCGCGACCCTCGGTGAGCATCTGCTGGACGCCTCGTACCTGACCCTCGGCGCGCCGGAGACGCTTGAGCAGATCCTCGATGGTCTCGGGCGGCAACTCCACGTCGGTCGTCCTCCTCGGGCCGGGCCGGTCGCCCGTCGATGATACCCAATGGGGTATCGACAGCGACCGGGTGGGCGTGGGGGCCTCAGTGCTGGCGGGCCGCGACGTACTCCGCGACGGCCCGCAGCGTGCGCAGTTCGCCGTAGTCGCGCTCGGGGATCTCCACGCCGGTGCGCTCGGCGATCGCCGCAGCCAGGTTGAGCAGGTCCATCGAGTCCAGGCCGAGCTCCTCGTAGAGGTCGTCGTCGAGTCGACTCAGGTCGACGTCGGGAGCAACCGACGAAAGGGCTGCGGTGACAGCGTCGAGGGCCGTGGTCACCAGCCCACCTCCTGAAGACGATCGGACAGCGCGAGCAGGTAGCGGGAGCCGATACGCCCGTCGGTGGCGCGATGGTCCCCGGCGAGTGTCGCATGCAGGACGGGACGCACGCCGAGGAGACCGTCGGCGGTGGCCCACGGTTCGGGGCGCACTGCCCCGAGACCGAGGATCGCGACCTGCGGGGGATGGATGATGGGCGACAACGAGTCTGCGCCCGTCTCCCCGAGGTCGGTGACCGTGAACGTGGCACCGTCCACTTCGGAGGCCCGCAGCCGTCCGTTACGGGCTCGGGTGACGAGGTCGCGCAGGTCCGCCATGACCGCGTCGAGGTCCTTGTCGGCCGCATCGCGCACGACCGGCGCGAGCAGGCCACCTCGGCGCAATGCCACCACGGTCGCCACGTGGATGCCGTCGCCCGGGACGAACGCGCCGTTGCGCCACCACCCGCACAGCTCCGGAACAGCGCGCAGCGCAAGCGCGGCCGCCCGTAGGAACACGGCCGATGCGAGCACGTGCCGCGCCGGCGGCACGCCCTCGTTGCGGACTGCGAGGTGAGCGATGGTCGCGCCGACGTCGATGCGCATGGCTGCGTGGTAGTGCGGGATCTCCGTCCAGGCCCGCGCCATCGTGGCGGCGATGGCGCGCCGCATGCGGTCGCCGCCGTCGGCAGGTCGAGGGGGCGCAGGCGGCGCAACCGGGGGCCGCTCGGCCGGCGTCGTGCCCGGTGTCGTTGCCGCGGCAACCATAGCGAGGATGTCGTCACCGGTGACGATCCGTCCGGTGGCGGCGAGCGCAGCCGAGTCCATGCCGTGGGCTCGCGCCAGACGTCGGGCCCGGGGGGTCACCCGTTCGCGGGTGGGCCGGGTCGGCGTGGCCCGGAGGGCCGCCTGTTCCACGTCCCGCCGGGAGATGCGCCCGCCGGGACCGGTTCCCTGCAGGCGGGCCACTGCGACATGGAGTTCGTCGGCCAAGTGGCGCACGACCGGTGATGTGAGCCGGGCGTCGCCCCCCGCCCCGACGCCCTGGTCCCCTGCCCCTGCCCCTGCCCCTGCGCCTGCGTTCTGTGCGTCGGACCGCCGCTCCGAACGGCTTTCCTGCGCACCGAACGACGAGGGCGGGGGGACGGACGGCGGGGGGACGGACGGCGGGGGGACGGACGGCGGGGGGACGGACGGAGCGCTGGTGGACGTGAGTCGGGCCAGGGGGGTGCCGACGGCGACCCGGACGCCGATCGGGACCAGCAACTCGGCCACGGTGCCCACCACGAACGACTCGACCTCGAGGTCGCTCTTGTCGGTCTCGACGACGGCGACGACGTCGCCCTTGCGGACCACGTCGCCGACGCCGACGCGCCACTCGATCACGGTCCCGGCGTCCATGTCTGCGCCCAGGGACGGCATCACGAACTCAGGCATCGACGCGCCGCACCTCCTCGACGGCGGCGATCACCTTGTCGACCGAGGGCAGCGCCGCGTCCTCGAGTTGCTTCGCGTACGGGATCGGCACCTCCGCCGTGCACACCCGGGCAACGGGCGCGTCGAGTTCGAAGAATGCGCCTTCGGTCAGGCGGGCCGAGATCTCGGCCGAGATGCTCCCGGTCCGCCAGCCCTCGTCGACCACGACGGCGCGGTGGGTGCGCGCCACGGACTCGAGCAACGTCGCCGTGTCGAGTGGGCGCAGCGAGCGCAAGTCGATCACCTCGATGTCGACCCCCCGGGCGGCGAGCACCTCGGCGGCGTCGAGCACCTTGGGCAGCGAGCCTCCGTAGGTGATGACCGTGACGTCACGGCCGGCGCGACGCACCGCGGCAGTGTGGATCGGGAGCGGACCGACTGCGGTCGCCTCGCCTTCGGTGCCGTAGAGGCCTCCGTGTTCGAAGATCAACACCGGATCGGGGTCGTCGAGCGCCGTCGGCAGCATCCAGCGGAAGTCGTCGACCGTCGCCGGGGTGAGCACCTTCAGGCCGGGGATGTGGGCATACCAGCCCTCGAGGCTGTGCGAGTGCTGGGCGGCGAGTTGCCGGCCGGCGCCGGTGGTCATCCGGATCACGAGCGGGACGCCGATCTGGCCGCCGGACATGTGTCGCAACGTGGCGGCGTTGTTGAGGATCTGGTCCAGGGCCAGCAGGCTGAAGTTGACCGTCATGATCTCGACGATCGGCCGCAGGCCCGCCATCGCCGCCCCGATCCCGGCGCCGACGAACGCCGACTCAGACAGCGGGGTGTCGCGCACCCGCTCGGGCCCGAACTCGGCCAGGAGTCCCTTACTGACCGCGAAGCACCCGCCGTAGGCGCCGACGTCCTCACCCATCAGGAACACGCGCTCGTCCCCGGCGAGCGCGGCGCGTAGCGCCTCGCGCATCGCCTCACGGCACGTGGTGCTCACGGCCGGCCGCCGAGGGTCGGCGCGTAGACGTGCTCGGTCAGCGTTTCGACCGGCTCGGGGGTACCGGCCTCGGCGAAGGCCACGGCTGCATCCACGGCCGCGTCGGCCTTCGTGCGCAGCGCGGCCTCCGATGCGTCGTCGAGGATCCCCTCGGCCTGCAGGCGCCGGGTGAGCAGGTCGATCGGATCGTGCTCGGTCCGCCAGCGGACGACTTCGTCCTTGGGCCGGTAGAGCTCGGGGTCGTACATCGAGTGCGCTCGGAAGCGGTAGGTGCGGCACTCCAGGAACGCCGGTCCCGCACCGGCTCGGATCGCAGGCACCGCCGTGGACGCCGCCCGGTGCACGGCGTCGACGTCCATCCCGTCGACCGCCCAGGCGGTGATCCCGTAGCCCGCAGCCTTGAGCGCGAGGTCGGTCACCGATTCGGAGCGGGCCAAGGCGGTGCCCATCGCATACTGGTTGTTCTCGCAGCAGAACAGCACCGGCAGTTTCCACAGTGCCGCAAGGTTGAGGCACTCGTGGAATTCGCCTTCGGCCACGGCGCCTTCACCGAAGAACGCCACTGTGACGCGGTCGTCGTGGCGCAGATGGTCGGCGAGGGCGAGGCCGATGGCGATTGGGAGCCCGCCCGCAACGATCGCGTTTCCGCCGAAGAAGCGGCGGGACACGTCGAACAGGTGCATCGAGCCGCCGCGTCCTCTGCAGCACCCTTCTTGGCAGCCGAACATCTCCGCCATCACCGCGCCCGGATCGACCCCGCGCACGAGGGCGTGACCGTGCTCCCGGTAGGTCGCCACGACGGCGTCGTCGTCCCGCAGCGCGGCCGAGACCCCGACCGCGACGGCCTCCTCGCCCGTGTAGAGGTGGAGGAACCCGCGAATGCGCGCCTGCTGGTAGAGCTCGGCGCAGCGTTCCTCGAACGCCCGCACGAACAGCATGCGGTGCAACAGCTCCAGTCTGAACTCATCGTCCGTCACGACGATCCTCCCTCCAACGTCGAGAGATCCCCTTCGGGCAGGCCGAGCTCGCGGGCCCGCAGCACGCGCCGCATCACCTTGCCGCTGCGGGTCTTGGGCAGGTCGGTGGCGAAGGACACCTGGCGCGGTGCGACGGCTGCACCGAGACGGCTGCGGGCATGGGCGATCACCCGTTGGCGCAGGGCGTCGTCGGCCTCGACCCCGGACCGGGGAACGACCACGGCGTGGACGACGGCGCCCACCACCGGATCAGGCACTCCGTAGACGCCGGCCTCGGCCACGTCGGGGTGCTCGGTGAGGACCTGCTCGACCTCGAACGGCCCGATCAGGTGCCCGGCGCTCTTGATCACGTCGTCGGCGCGAGCGACGAACCAGACGTACCCGTCGCCGTCGCGGCGTACGACGTCCCCGCTCACGTACCAGCGGTCGTCGGGTGGCCCGACGAAGGCTCTGGCATACCGGTCCGGGTTGTCGAGATACCCCCGGAACATCGACGGCCACCCGGGACGCAGGGCCAGCACCCCTTGGGCGTCGGGATCGGTGACCGGTATGGCTCGGTCGTCCGCGTCGAGCACGACCTCCCCGTCGTCGGTGCAGCGCAGGACGGCGAGTTCGATTCCGGGTAACGGCCGTCCCATCGAGCCGGGGCGCACCACGAGGCCGGGATCGTTGGCGACCATGATCCCGCCGGTCTCCGTCTGCCACCACGTGTCGCGCAGCGGCAGGCCCAGCGCGTCGGTGCCCCAGCGCACCGCATCCGGGTGCAACGGTTCGCCGACGCTGAACGCCAGCCGCAGTTGCGGGCGGGGTCGGTGCAACTCGGGCAGGTCGGTGCCGGCTTTCATCAGCATGCGGACCGCCGTAGGCGCCGTGTACCAGACCGAGACCGCTTCGTCGGCGAGGATCGAATACCAGCGGCGAGCGTCGAACTCCGCTTCGTCGACCACCGAGGTCACGCCGCAGGTGAGGGGAGCCACGATCCCGTAGGACGTCCCTGTCACCCACCCTGGGTCGGCCGTGCACCAGAACACATCGTCGCCGTGCAGGTCGAGCACGTCCGTGCCCGTGGCGTGGTGGGCGACGACCGCCTCGTGAACGTGGACGGCTCCTTTCGGCGCACCGGTGGTGCCGCTCGTGAAGTGCAGCAACGCAGGTTGCCCCGGTTCGGTGGCGGGGATCTCGTAGTCCGCGGCCGCAGCGGCCAAGAGCGCAGGCAGCGAGTTGGTGTCCTCGATGGTCGCGTCGTCGTCGGCGAGGAGCACGTGGCGCAGTTCGGTGAGCGCGGGACGATTCGCCGCCACCTTGCGCTCGTAGAGCGCTGCGGTGGTGACGAGGACGCGACCGTGGCCGAGCGTGAGACGTTGGGCGATCGGTTCGGGGCCGAACGCCGAGAACAGCGGGCACACGACCGCACCGTGCTTGAGCGCGCCGAGCACGGCGACGTACAGATCGAGCCGGCGGGGGAGCAGGACGAACACCGCGTCGCCGGCCACCACCCCCAACGCGTCGAGCGCACCGGCGAAGCGGTTGCTGGCCTCTCGCAATTCGGCGTAGGACACCTCACGCCGCTGACCGCCTCGTGCCAGAAGGCGCAGCGCGGTCCGGTTCCCCTGGCCGTGGAGCACGTGGCGGTCCACGGCCTCGTGCGCCAGGTTGAGCCCTCGCCCGCCGGGTAGGCCGTCGAGGCGGGCGCGGGCGGTGGCCCAGTAGGTGGCCGGCTCGGTCCGGTGAACGATCGCCGGGTTCACGAATGCTCCGCTTGGGCGAGGGCTCGCAGCCACTGGTCGAGGTCGGTGTCGACGCCGTCGACGAAGATCGGGAGATCGGGGTGCGTCGCTCGGTGCGCGTCGAGCAGCCGCGCCGTCGCGTCGTCGTCGGGGAGCGCGACGACGACTGCGTCGGCGTCGTCGACGAGCGGGCACGGCGCTCCGCGCAGCACCGGGCAACCTGGCCCCGGCCGCCCGCCGGGGCCGGCACAGGTGAGCACCTCGATCCCGTGGGCGGCGGCACCGGCTTCCCCGTGCCAGCGGGCCCCGCGGGCCTCGACCAGGAGGCGGGGCCGCTGGTGCCGGGGTGGCCAGGAGGGCACCCGACCGGCGGTGGCGATGACGAGGCGGGTGGTCGTGCGATCCGGGCGTGCCGCCACCACCGGGCCCCGGCTGCGCAGCAGGGCGTGCATCGGACGGTTGTCCAGCAGCACCTCGGCTTCGATCGCGCCGATGCCCCGAGCGGCCGCCTCGCTCAGCAGGGCATCGAGGAGGTAAGGGGCCAGCCAGCCTCGCCAGCTGCTCGCCACCGTGATCCCCAGCTCACCGTTGCCGTTCGGCAGCAGACTGAACCCGGCTTCGGCGACGAGAGCGGGCGCAGCGCCGGACCTCGAGCCAGGGCTCGAGCCGGGGGTCGGGCCGTCCACCTCGGCCACGAGCAGCAGGCCGCCACGTTCGGCGACGTGGGTCCACCGATCGAGGAACGTACGTGGCGGCCGGCCTGCGGTGAAGAACCGGCGGTAGCGGTCCTCCTCCGGCAACGCGACGTACAACTCGTCGAGGGCGTCGGCGTCAGCGGGCCCCCCAGGGCGGATCGTGAGGACCCGCCCATGCGGCAGCTGGACGGTGCGCAGCACTGCGCCCGGAGGACCCGCATCGCTCCGATTGGGCTCGGGCACGGCGCACCCCTTTCGACCCGCACAGTGTCGACCGCCGCCGGTCCGTCGGGCAGGGACCACCGTCCCGAGACGCGCCCCGTGACGTCCCTCGAACGGTGCTCGCGGGAGCCGGCGAGCGCCGTCCGAGGCCCGTCGGCGCTGCTCAGTCCTCGGCGAGGATCACGTAGAGCTGCTTGCGGGTGTTCCGCAGGATGGCCGTGGCCCGTTCGACCTTCTCGGGCGAGCGGGCCATCGCCACCTGCTTTGCGGCGAGCGCGATCTGGCCGACGGCGTGGCGCAGTTCGCCGAACTCCTTGCCGCCCCGGATCCACGGCGGGCCGCCGGCGCCCTCCAACCGGTCGGTGGCGGCGGCTCTGCCAGCCTCGGTGAGGGCGTACACGCGCTTGCCGTCCCGTTCGCTCGAGCGGGCGAGCCCCTCGTCCTCGAGGAGCTGGAGCGTCGGATAGACCGAGCCCGGACTCGGTCGCCACCGGCCTCCGGCCTTGTCCTCGAGGCGCTGGATCACGTCGTAGCCGTGACCGTCGCCCTCGGCGAGCACGGCGAGCACGGCGGTGCGGATGTCGCCCCGGCGCATCCGCCCGTCGCCGTAGGGGGGCGGTGGGCCGGGGCGGAACCCCGCATCGTCATGGCGCCAGGGTCCTGGACCTCGTCGCATGGCAGGCCTCCTGTCTCGCGGCCGCTGCTCGGCCGGTAATGTCACGATATATCGCGTTTGCACGGGAACGGTAGCCACGGCTTTCGGACAAAGTTGATCGGAATAGTCGTGATTTCGGTAGGGTGCGGCCCATGTTGGACGAGCTGCACGACGTCAACCGTCGCCTCGAGGGCGCGCACCCGGCCGAGGTCATGCGGTGGGCCCACGAGCGGTTCGGTGCCGGCCTCGTCGTGACGACGAGCTGTGAGGACGCCGTCCTGGTCCATCTCGCAGCGTCGGTGTCCTCCGACGTCGACGTCGTGCTGATCGACACCCAGTACCTGTTCGCCGAGACCCAGTGGTACGCCGGACAGCTTGCGCGGCTCGGCGTGACGCTGCGGGTCGTCACTCCCGCAGCCGACGTCGTGCCCGACGACCGGTGGAAGACTGACGTCGACGGCTGCTGCCACGTCCGCAAGGTGGAACCGCTGAACCGGGCGCTCGCCGGGAAGTCCGCCTGGGTGACCGGGATCCGCCGGGCCGACGGCCCGAGCCGGTCCAACGCCCCGATCGTGTCGTGGGACGCCGGCCGGAACCTCGTGAAGGTAAACCCGTTGGCGACGCTCTCCGACGAGGACCTCGCGCTCTACGAGCGGCTGCACGAGCTGCCCCGGCACCCGCTCATGGATCGGGGATACGCCTCGATCGGCTGCTGGCCCTGCACCCGGCCGGTGGCGCCGGGCGAGGACCGGCGGGCCGGCCGCTGGTCGGGCACGGGCAAGGTCGAGTGCGGGTTGCACGCGTGAGCACCGGAGGAGACGAGATGACGATGACCGACAGCGCTCGCGCGACAGACCAGGCGCTCGACCGGCTCGAGGCCGAGGCCATCGGCGTGATCCGCGAGGTGACCGCCGAGTGCCGGGCTCCCGTCCTGCTGTTCTCCGGCGGCAAGGACTCCGCCGTGCTCCTGCACCTGGCGGCCAAGGCGTTCCGGCCCGGCCGCGTGCCGTTCCCGGTGCTCCACGTGGACACCGGTCACAACTTCCCCGAGGTGATCGCCTACCGCGATGAATTCGTGTCGTCGCTGCGCGTCGAGCTGCTCGTGGCCTCGGTGCAGGACTCGATCGACCGTGGCCGGGTGCCGGACCCGGGCCCCACCGGGAGCCGCAACCGCCTGCAGTCGGTCACGCTGCTCGACGCGTTGGCCGAGCACGGCTTCGACGCGGCGTTCGGCGGCGGCCGCCGCGACGAGGACAAGGCGCGGGCCAAGGAACGGCTGCTGTCGTTCCGTGACCGGCGCGGTCAGTGGGAGCCGCGGCTGCAGCGCCCCGAACCCTGGAACGTGCTGAACGCGCGGATCGCACCCGGGGAGCACCTGCGGGCGTTCCCGCTGTCGAACTGGACCGAGCGGGACATCTGGTCGGCGATCGCCCGGGACCGGATTCCGCTGCCCTCGATCTACTTCGCCCACGAGCGCGAGGTCGTCGAACGTCAGCGCATGCTGCTCGCCGTCGGAGGGCCGGTCGTCCTCGAATCCGGCGAGCGCTCGACGCACGAGATCGTGCGCTACCGCACCGTCGGCGACGCGAGCTGCACCGGCGCGATCCGCTCGACGGCCACGACCATCGACGAGGTGCTGGCCGAGGTCGCCACCGCCCGGATCACCGAGCGAGGCGCCACCCGGGCCGACGACACCTTCAGCGACACCGCCATGGAGGACCGCAAGCGCGAGGGGTACTTCTGATGTCGGCCACCCAACTGCGCGTCGCCACGGTTGGCTCCGTCGACGACGGCAAGTCGACCCTGCTCGGCCGCCTGCTTCACGACACCACGTCGATCTTCGAGGACCAGCTCGCCGCCCTGTCCCGGGCGTCGCGTCGTTACGGCGACGGCGACGGTCTGCATCTCGCCCTGCTCACCGACGGCCTGCGCGCCGAGCGGGAGCAGGGGATCACGATCGACGTCGCCTACCGCTACTTCGCCACCCCGCGGCGCAGCTTCGTGCTCGCCGACACGCCCGGGCATGCGCAGTACACGCGCAACATGGTGACGGGCGCGTCGGTGAGCGACGTGGCGATCGTGCTCGTCGACGCCCGCCACGGGGTCGTCGAACAGACGCGCCGTCACCTAGCCGTCGCCTCCCTGCTGCGCGTCGTTCACGTCGTGGTCGCCGTGAACAAGATGGATCTCGTCGGCTGGTCGCAGGAGCGCTTCGACGAGATCCTGCTCGACGTCGCCGAGATCCTCGAGCGGTTCGGGGAACGACCGGCCGTTCAGGCGGTGCCGGTGTCGGCCCTACTCGGCGACAACGTGGTCGCCCGCTCGGACGCGGCGCCCTGGTACGACGGGCCGCCGCTGCTCGCCATCCTCGAGGACATCGACCCCGCCCCTCCGATCCCCGTGGGCGCACGGGTCGCCGTCCAGTGGACGATCCGCGCCGGCGACTACCGGGGCTATGCCGGCACGATCGTCGGCGGACCGTTGCGCGTCGGGGACCCGGTGGTCTCGGCGCTGACCGGGCTGCGTTCGACCGTCGTGCGTATCGAGCGCAACGGCGAGCGGGCCGAGTGCGCCGACACCGGCGACGCCGTGGCGGTCGAGCTCGCCGACGACCTCGACGTCGGCCGCGGCGACACGCTGGTGGTCGGCGACGCGCCGGTCGCCCCGGTCGTGACGAGATCGGTCGTGGCCGACGTCTGCTGGATGGTCGAGCAGCCGCTCGAGCCCGGAGCCACCTACCTGGCCAAGCACGGGACCCGGACGGTTCGTGCGACCGTCGAGGCGGTCGTGGATCGGATCGACCTCGACGTCCTCGATCGTCGACCGGTGGAGCGGTTGGGGCTCAACGACATCGGTGGCATCAAGCTCACGTTCGCCTCGGCGATCGTCGCCGACCCCTACCACGTGCATCGCGAGACCGGGCACCTCGTGCTCGTCGACGAGCACACCAACGCCACGGCCGGTGCCGCCGTGGGGCGGGGGCGGGGGGGCCGGGAACCCCGGGCCCCCCCCCGGGGGGGGGCACACCGGGGGGCGGGGGGGGCGCCGGGGGGGGGGCGGGG
>JBEIFW010000101.1:0-12963 GCA_040382215.1 Acidimicrobiales bacterium | reverse complement strand
GGCGAGCGCCACCACCAACGCGCCCGTCGGCGCCAGCGGGCAGCGCCACCAGGCGCGCTCGGGCCGGCGGGCACCGAGCAGAAGGAATGGTTGCGCTGCAAGCAGCGTGACGAAGCCCAGGGCCCGGGCCTGTTCGACGGGCCAGCCACCGGCGAGCGAGCCGAGGTAGGTGCCGACCACACCGGCGGCCAGCGTGACCCCGACGGCGTAGGGGCGGGCGAGCGCCCGCGGGCTCAAGGCCCACGACGCCGGGCGGGGCGGGCGGTCCATGACATCGGCGTCGGCCCGGTCGGCCTGGAACACGAGCGACACGATCGGGTGCAGGAGCACCTCGAGGATCACGAGGTGCACGGGGAGCAGCAGGAGATCCTCGCCCAGCAACGGCACGACCAGGGCGGCCACGAGCAGCGGGGGATGGAAGGCCACGAGGTAGGCGAAGGCCCGCGTGAGGCTGTCGTAGATGCGGCGGCCGTTGCGGGTGGCGTCGACGATGGTGGCGAACTCGTCGTCGAGCAGCACCACCGTCGCCGCCTCCCGGGCGACGGCCGTGCCCCGCCGGCCCATGGCGACGCCGATGTCGGCCTGCCGCAGGGCGGGTGCGTCGTTGATCCCGTCGCCGGTCATGGCGACGACCTCGCCGTGCCGCTGCAGGGACTCGACGAGGAGGTGCTTGTGCTCGGGCCGTACCCGGGCGAACACGTTGGCCCGGGCCACCAGGGCGTCGAGCGCGCCGGGGTCGAGCGCGGCGTCGAGGTCGGCGCCGGTGGCGACCACGTCGTTGCCGTCGCCGTCACCGTGGGGCAGCCCCAGCCCTTCGGCCACGGCGTGAGCGGTCGCCGGGTGGTCGCCGGTGAGCATGATCACCCGGATCCCCGCCGACCGGCACGAGGCCAGCGCCTCGGCGACGCCGGCGCGCACGGGATCGTGGAACGCGATCAGCCCGACGACCACCAGGGCAGCCTCGTCGCTGCTGCGCGCCCCGGTCGGGCCGGTACTCGGCCCCGCTGCGACCGCCAGCACCCGGGCCCCGCCGGCGGCCAGGCGGTCGTGCGCCTCGGCCACGTCGGCGCCGACGCTGGCGTGGCGGACGATGCCCTCGAACGAGCCTTTGGCGGCGGCGCGCGCGGTCCCGTCGGGCCAGGTCCACACGTGGGTCACGAACCGGTCGACCGGATCGAAGGGCCAGTCGGCGCCGAGCGTCCCTGCGTGCAGGGCGTCCACGTCGATCCCCCGGGACCGGGCCCGCTCGAGCACCGCCCGTTCCAGCGGGTCGAACGGGTCGGGTTCGCAGGCCAGCACGGCGTCGGTCAGCACCGCGTCCTCGGTGCGGCCGTCGACGGCCAGCACGACGGCCAGGTCGAGCCGGCCCTCGGTGAGCGTGCCGGTCTTGTCGGTGCAGATCACCGTGGTGGACCCGAGCGTCTCGACCCCGGGAAGGTTGCGCACCAGGGCGTCGTGACGAGCGAGCTCCCATGCGCCGAGCGCGAGGTACAGCGTGTAGACGATCGAGAACTCCTCGGGGATCGCGGCGATGGCCAGGCTCACCCCGGCGATCACCGCCTCGCCCCACCCGCTGCCGTGCAGCAACTCGGCGGCCATCGCCGCCGCGCAGCACACGACCGCGACGACGGCGAGCACGGCGACGAGCCGGGTCAAGGCCCGCTGCAACGGGGTGGCCGGGCGGGTGGTGCGGGCCACGAGCGTGCCGAGCTGGCCGTAGCGCGTCGCCGTTCCGGTCACGACGACCTCGGCCAGCGCCCGCCCGGCGACCACCGTCGTACCGGCCCACAGCGCCGGGTCGCCGCCGTCGCCCTTGGCCACCGGGAGCGACTCGCCGGTGAGCGCAGCTTCGTCGACCGACACCTGGGTGGCGTCGAGCACCCGGGCATCCGCGGGCACCACGTCGCCCTCGCGCACCCACAGCACGTCGCCCACCACGACGGCCTCGGACGGCACCACACAGCGCTCGCCGTCGCGCAGCACGGTCACCCTTGTGGCTGCGAGCTCCCGTAGGCGGCGCAGCGTCCGTTCGGCCCGGCCCTCGAGCAACCAGCCCACGAGCGCCACCGGCCCCAGTGCCACCGAGGCCACGACGGCGTCGAGCGTCTCACCGAGCAGGAGGTAGGTGGGCACGGCGACGAGCAGCAGCGCCACCATCGGATCCGCAAGCGGACCCAGACGGCGACGCCAACCCCGCCCCGACGGGTCGGGCACCAGCCGATTCGGACCCGACGCCGCGAGGCGTCGTTCGGCCTCCGCCGCGCTGAGCCCGGTGATGCCGGCCGGCACCGCCCCGAAGCCACCGGTATCGGTCACGGCGCGGACGCTAGGCCGGATGTACCGGGCTGCACCGTGGACCAAGGGCCCTGGTCCGGGCCCGTCGTGCCGGGGGAGCCTGACCGCGATGACCTTCTTCGGTCTCGTCGTGCGCAACCTGTTGCGCCAGCGGGTGCGCGCCGCGCTCACCTTGCTCGGCATCAGCCTCGGCATCACCACCGTCGTCGCGCTCGGCACCATCACCTCAGGCCTCAAGGACACCGCCTCGGGGTTCCTGCGCACGGCAGGGTCCGATTTCGTCGTGGCCCAGGAGGGTGCCGCCGATCTGTCGTTCTCGACGATCCCGGTGGAGCGCCTTGCGCCGCTCGCCGAGGTGCCCGGCGTCGCCGACGTCCGCCCGTTGCTGCTCCACATCACGACCGCGGGTGGCAACCCGTACTTCTTCCTCATCGGGATCGACGACCCGGTGCTCGCCCGGCACCCGCCGGCGCTGGTGGCCGGCCGCCTGCTCGCCCCGGGCGCGACCGACGAGATCGTGCTCGGCACGCGCGCCGCGGCCGATCTCGGCGTCGGGGTGGACGACCGGGTCGTGATCAGCGAGCGCTCCTTCGTGGTCGTCGGCACCTACCGGTCCGGGGTCGTCTGGGAGGACGGCGGCGGGTATGCGCCGCTGGCCACGGTCCAGACGATCGCCGCGAAGCCGGCCACCGTTTCGGTCGCTTCGGTCTACGTCGCGTCCGGCACCGACCCCGTCGCCGTCGCGACCCGGATCGAAGCCGACGTCGCCGGGCTGGTCACGATCGCCAGCGCCGGCGAGTACGGCAAGGTCGATCAGGGATTCGCGATCCTCGACGGTGCGAACGCCGCCATCTCCCTGCTCGCCGTGCTGCTCGGCGGCATCGGGGTGATGAACACCATGGTCATGTCGATCTTCGAACGCACCCGGGAGATCGGCGTGTTGCGTGCGGTCGGATGGACGGGCCGGCGAGTCCTTGCGATGGTGGTCCTCGAATCACTGCTGCTGTGCTTGCTCGCCGCCGCCGTCGGATCGCTCGCCGGCATCGGCGCGTCCCGGCTCGTGCTCCTGCTCCCCGCCGTCGAGGGCTTCATCGTGCCCGCCTACCCGGTCTCGGTGTTCCGACAGGCGTTGCTCGTCGGGGTGGGTGTCGGTCTCGCCGGCGCTGCCTACCCGGCGCTACGGGCCGCTCGCCTGCTGCCGATGGAGGCGCTGCGGTATGAGTGAGCCGATCATCCGAGCCCGGGGGCTCGGCAAGGCGTTCGAGAGCGGGCGGGTGCGTGCCGTCGACGACGTCGATCTCGACATCGAGGCCGGCGAGCTCGTCGCCATCGTCGGGCCGTCGGGCTGCGGGAAGTCCACGCTGCTCAACCTGATCGCTGCGCTCGACCGGCCCGACGCCGGCGAGCTGACCGTCGCCGGTCACGACCTCATGCGACGCCGGGACCTCGACCACTACCGCGCCCGCGACATCGGACTCGTGTTCCAGCTCGACAACCTGGTGCCGTCGCTCAGCGCGATCGAGAACGTGGAGGTGCCGCTGTTCGGCACGGTGCGCCCGGCCCGCCGGCGCCGGGCGGTCGCCACCGCGCAGCTCGCCTCGGTGAGCCTGTCCGAGCGGGCCCGCTCCCACCCCCCGCAGCTCTCCGGCGGCGAGCGTCAGCGCGTCGCCATCGCCCGTGCACTGGTCAACGAGCCGACGATCGTGCTCGCCGACGAACCGACCGGACGGCTCGATTCCCACACCGGCGCCCTGGTACTCGACCTGCTCGACCGACTGCGGCGCGAGCGGGGCGTGACGCTCGTGGTCGTGTCCCACGACGCGCGGGTCTCGGCCCGGGCCGACCGGGTGCTACGCATGCTCGACGGACGCATCGCGATCGGGGACGGGTCCTGATCGACTCGCGGCCGAAGGGAGCCTTCCATGATCCGCCTCGTGTTCTGCCTGCGCCGCCGCCCCGAGCTCAGCCTCGAGGCGTTCCAGCGCACCTGGCTCGACGACCACGCCCCGCTCGTCGCGAGTATGCGCAGCACCCTGCGCATCGCCCGGTACGTGCAGAGTCATCGCATCGACGACCCGGCCGCCGAGCAGCGGATGTCCACGGCGCGAGACGGCGTGATGGAGCCGCCCTACGACGGCGTCGCCGAACTGTGGTGGGAGTCCGAGGAGGACTTCGCCGCTGCGTCGGCCACCCCTGAGGGCCGCGCCGCCGGCCGGGCCCTGCTCGATGACGAGCGCCGCTTCATCGATTTGGCCGCCTCACCGCTGTGGCTGTCCCACGAGTTCCCGCAGATCAACCCGGCCGCCGAAGTCGTGGCGCGGCCGCGGACCGGGATTGCGAAGCTGCACTTCCCGTTGCGCCACCAGGCCCACTTGAGCTTCGAGGAGGCCCAGCGGTACTGGCGGGTGCAGCACGGTCCGATCATCCGGCGCCAGGCGCTCGCGGCGGGGTTGTTGCGCTATCAACAAGTCCACCGGTACGAGACCCCCTTCGAGGCTGCGCTGCGCACGGCGCGTGGCACCGTGGCCGAGCCCTACACGGGCCACGCCGAAGCCTGGGTCGATCTCGGCACCGGCCGGTCCGGAGCCGCAGCCGCCGCAGCGAGCCGGCGTGCCGTCGACGACGAGCGGAACTTCATCGACTTCGCCCGCTCGACGATGTGGTTCGGCACCGAGCACGTGATCATCGACTGGCGTTGAGCGCCCCGGGGTGGCTGGGCCCCAGGCGGGCCCGGCCGCTGAAGCGCTCCCGCAGCGTCATCACCGGGCCGGCGTCGGGCCGCTCGTGCAGCCAGCGACGCTGCAACTCGGGCAGCAGCAGATCCGACAGTTCGACGAAGCCGACCGGTTGGGGCACCGGCATGAACAGCAGCCCGTCGAGCCCGGCCTGCTCCACCCAGCGCTCGATCTCGTCCGCGACCGTCGCCGGCGACCCGCACATCTGCGGGCGGCCGCCGCCCCGAGCGATGCGCTCCCGAGCCTGCGCGACCGTCATCGACCCGTCGCCGCCGGTGACGGTGGCGAGGATCGAGCGGATGGCCTCGGTGGGCACGTCGAGCACCCGGGTGTCGTCGGGCCAGGCGGCGAGGTCGATCCCCAGGTACCCGCAGTAGCGGGCCAGGGTGCCCTCGACCGAGCGAAGGGCGTCGACCGTCGCCCAGCGTCGCTGTGCCTCGTCGTCGGTCGGTGCCACGACCGGACGCACCCCGGCCAACACCTTCGGTTCCCCCGGATCACGCCCGAAGCGGGCGGCACGGGCCCGAAGGTCGCGGGCGACGGCGGCGACGTCGGCGGGGCCGTTACCGACCACGAACACCGCCTCGGCGTGGCGGGCGGCGAAGTCGCGACCCCGATCCGACGCGCCGGCCTGCAAGAGGAACGGCGTGCGCTGCGGCGACGGCTCGCACAGGTGCGGACCTCGCACGTCGAACCACCGGCCGTGGTGGTCGATCGTGCGCACCTTGGTCGGGACGGTGTGCACGTCCGCGGCGACATCGCGCACCACGGCGTCGTCGTCCCAGCTGTGCTGCCACAACGCGTAGAGGACCTCGAGGTACTCCTCGGCCCGGTCGTAGCGGTCGTCGTGACCGAGCACGGCGCCGTAGCCGTTGGCCTCACTGTCGGGCAGGTACGACGTGACGATGTTCCAGCCGACCCGGCCGTCGCTGAGATGGTCGAGCGTGGAGAACAACCGGGCCGCCCGGTAGGGGAGGTGGTTGGTGGTCGACAGCGTGACCGCCACGCCGAGGTGGGTCGTGACGGATGCGATCGCCGGCACCAGCACCGCCGGGTCGTTGCAGGGCACCTGCGCGGCGTGGCGTACGGCGTCGTCGCGCGAGCCGCGCCATACGTCGTAGAAGCCTTCGACATCGGCGAGGAACAGCAGGTCGAACCCGCCCCGCTCGAGCGTGCGGGCGAGGTCGAGCCAGTACCGCAGCGACCGGTACCCGACCGAGGTGCCGTCCTCGGGGTGTTTCCAGGTGCCCTCGGCGAGATGGGTCGGGCAGCACTGGGTGAACGCACACAACCGGAGCACGCACGGGAACGTAGGCCACGGCACCGGGACGAAGGACCCTGGGAGCGGACCCGGCGCGGTTCGAGGCTTGCCGCAGCGAGCGAGGAGGAGCGCCATGGGCATCCAGAAGGTGTGGACCGTCGAAGTGGCCTTCAGCGAGGACGAGGACCGCTGCCGGGCCGACGCGGTGCTGTCGGGCGCCCCCGACGAGTTGCGGGGTTGGGGGCGCTCCCGGCGCAACCCCGTCGATCCGGACCTGCCGGCCATCGGCGAGGAGGTGGCTGCCGCCCGGGCGCTCATGGACCTGGCCCACCACCTGCTCGAGCAGGCGTCCCACCGCATCGAGTCCTGGGAGGGGCACCCCGTCGACCTGCGCCGCTGAGGGATCGCCTCAGGCCGACGCCACGACCGCCAGGGCGTCGAGTTCGAGCGCGTGACGGGCGTGGCGTTCGGCCATCAGCGTGAGCACCTCGTCGCCCCGCTCGGTACGGGCGGCGACCACGAGTGCCGTCACGGCGATCATCACCCCGTGCAGGCTGCCCCAGCGGTAGTCGCGCCAGCAGTCCGTCGCCGGGTAGTCGATCCCGGCGGCGACGAGCCGGGATCGGTAGTCGGCGAGGACGTCGGCCTCGAGCACCCGACGGGCGTCGGGTTCGAACGACCCGCCGAGCAGGTAGGCGACATCCGTGGGGCCCAGGCCGGCGTAGTACGTCTGCCAGTCCACGACCGCCAGCGGCGGCGCCGAAGGCGTGCGGCCGAACAGGAAATTGTCGGGCCGGAAATCCCCGTGCACGAGCGTCGTCGGCGACCCCGACCCGAGCGACCAGCGGCCGATCACCGAGCCGAACCGTTCGATGAGCGCCGTCACCTCGGCGTCGAACCGGCCCGGATGCTGGGCCAGGCACGCCTGCGCGACCACGGGGAAGCCCTGGGTCAACCGCTCGGCCCGCTCCGGCGCCGTTGCCGGGAACGCCGGATGGGCGGCCAGGCGGGCGTCGCCCCATCGCCGGGCGTGGAGCGCGACGGCCTGCTCGACGGCCAGGCCGACTTCGTCGGCGGTGATCCCGGCGAGGTGATCGCCGCCACGCGACTCGACGAGGTCCTCGAGCAGCAGGACGAAGTCGGCCCGCTCGTCGTCGTAGCCGGCGAACCAGCACTGCGGGGCCCGGACGCCGACCGTGGCGGCGAGCTCGGCGTAGAAGAGGTACTCCTTGCGGTACGCGCCGCCCTGGAACGCTGCGGTCCGGCACGTGTCGTCGAGCGACGGGAACTTGCCCATCACGGTGGCGGGCCGCCCGTTCGGATCGTCCCAGTCGAGAGCGAAGCGGCCGTTGCGGCTCATCTGGCCGGTGCCGACGAAACCGGCGAAGCGCAGGTCGGTCACCGTCGCCCCGCGGGCGACGCCGCCGCGCTCGAGCGCCTGGGTCATCCAGTCGGCGTCGATGTCGGCCGGCTCCCCGCGCACCTCGAATCGCATCGCCGGGGAAGGGTATCGGCCGGCCTGGCTAGGGTCGGTCCATGTTCGATCTCGTCATCAGCGGGGGAACGGTCGTCGACGGCACCGGGGCGGCACCGTTCGCCGCCGACGTGGCGGTGCGAGACGGCCGGATCGTGGAGGTCCGACCCGGCATCGACGCCCCGGCCGTCGAGCGTCTCGATGCCACCGGTCGGGTCGTCACCCCCGGGTTCGTCGACGTCCACACCCACTACGACGGCCAGGTGACCTGGGACGACCTGCTCGAGCCGTCGTCCTCGCACGGGGTCACGACCGTGGCGGCGGGCAACTGCGGCGTGGGTTTTGCGCCGGTGCGCCCGGGCCAGCAGAGCTGGCTCGTGCAACTCATGGAGGGAGTCGAGGACATCCCCGGCACGTCCCTCCATGAAGGCATCCAGTGGGCCTGGGAGTCGTTCCCGCAGTACCTCGACGCGCTCGAGGGTCGGCGGTGGTCGATGGACGTCGCCACCTTCGTGCCCCACGGCGCGGTGCGGGCCTACGTCATGGGCGAGCGGGGCGCGGCGAACGAGGCCGCCACCGCCGCCGACGCCGCCGCGATGGCCCGGCTGGTGCAGGAGTCGATCGAGGCCGGGGCGTTCGGGTTCTCCACGTCGCGCACGTTCGGGCACAAGGCCCGCGACGGCCGACCGGTCCCGGGCACCTATGCCGCGCTCGACGAGCTGCTCACCATCGCCCGGGGCGTGCGCGCCGGTGGCGGTGGCCTGCTCGAGTTTGCGCTCGGCACGATCACGCCCGAGGACGAGCACCCCCTCGACGAGGTGCGCCTCGTCGGCGAGTTGGCCGAGGCCACCGGGCTGCCCGCCACGTGGCTGCTGCTCCAGACCCGCCCGGACCCCACCGGTTGGCGGCGGCAGCTCGACACCTCGTTGTCGCTCGCGACCCGTGGCGTGCCGATCACAGCACAGGTGGCCGGACGCCCGTTCGGCGTGTTGCTCGGCTTCCCCACGTACCACCCGTTCTTGCGCCGGCCCACCTACCGGCGCCTGGCCGCGACCCTTCCCTCCGACGAGCTCATCACCGAGCTGCTGCGCCCAGCGATCCGGGAGGCGATCCTCGCCGAGACCGACACCGATCCGATCCCGAACGCGCCCGGCGAGGGCGTGGCCGAGCTGGTGGCGCTGAACCTCGACCGGCTCTACACCCTCGGTGACGACGTCGACTACGAGCCTGGCCCCGAGCGCTCCGTCGCTGCGATGGCGGCGGCCCGCGGCGTCGATCCGCTCCGGCTCGTCTACGAGCTGTGCTGCGAACACGACGGGCGCAACCTGCTGCTGCTTCCTTTCTTCGGTTACGCCGACGGTGACCACTCGGCGCTGTACGAGATGCTCACCTCGCCCGGCACCGTGCTCGGCCTCGCCGACGGCGGCGCGCACTGCCGGCTGGTGTGCGACGCGTCGCAACCGACGACCATGCTCACCCACTGGATCCGCGACCGAGCACGGGGGCCGAAGATCGATCTGGCCACCGCAGTCAAGCGCCAGACCAGCGAGACGGCTGCCCTGATCGGCCTGACCGACCGGGGACGAGTGGCCTCCGGCTTGCGGGCAGATCTCAACGTCATCGACCTCGACGGCCTGCGCCTGCACCGGCCCCACGCCGTCGACGACCTGCCGGCCGGCGGCCGCCGACTGCTCCAGGAGGCGACCGGCTACGTCGCCACGGTCGTGGCCGGCGAGGTGACGCGCCGCAACGGTGTGGACACCGGCGCTCGTCCCGGTCGGCTTCTGCGTCGGCAATGACACGCGGCCGCTGCGTCGGACCCTAGGTCCATCGCCGGGAAGATGGCGCGCCGGAGTACGGTCGTTGCGTGACCACCCCCGAGTCGACCCCCCCGCTCCCGCCGCCGTCGCCCACCACGCTCACCCCGCCCACCGTGCCGGCCGCAGCCGGGAAACCCCGCCGAACCCTCTGGATCGTGTTGGGCATCGTCGCAGTCGTGCTCGTCGCCGGGGTCGGTATCGCGATCGCCACCTCGTCCGGCAGTCCCACGAAGACCCTGCAGGAGCTGCTCCCCAAAGCGCTGGAGGACAATTTCACCTCGCAGGGCGTGACGGCGAAGGTGAGCGACGTCAAGTGCGACGACGTGGAGTTCAAAGACGGTCCGTTCCTGGTCGATTGCGTGGTGTCCTTCACCGGTGCGACCCGCACGATGAACGCCGAGGTCTCCGGTTCGATCAGCGGCGACACGATCCGGGTCACCGATGCCTCCTCCCCGTCCCGCCTGCTCGACGTCGCAGCGGCCCAACGCGCCACCCAGACCGTGGTCGACGGGGTGGCAAAGGGCGTGAAGGTCCTCGAGTGCACGCTTCCGGAGAACCCGCTCGTGATGCGCGCCGGCGACACCTTCACCTGCAAGGCGGACTCGAACGAGACCCTCACCCTGCGCATCACGGACTCCAACGGACTGGAGCTCACCAACGTTCGCTGATGCGAACCTTCACCTCGACCGGCGGTCCGCCACGATGCTCTCGAGGATCGACAGACCGATCGTGATCTTTCGAAGGAACGACGAGTGGTGGGGCACGAGGTGGAAGCCCGGATGCCCCGACCACAATGCTCGCAACCGGCGGTCGAGCGCGATCGCTTCGTCGTCGTTCTCGGTCCGCCACCGGTTCCCTCCTTCGATGCTCGAGCCGCCGACCGCCGCTGTCTCGAAGTGGAGCACGGCGTCGTAACGGGCCAGTTCGGCATCGAGGGTGGTCCCGGCCCGTGCGAAGAACTCAGCGGTGCCGTCGGGCCAGTAGGCCGCGCCGTCGACGGTGCCCCGGTCGCAGAGCAGCACCCGATCCGGGTAGAGCGCCGCCTGGATGTCTTCGAGGCTGCGCTGCACCTCGAAGATCGCCCGCTGCACGGACCGCCGCGCCGCCTCGTCACCCACGCGGGGGAACCCCCCGGCGAACAGCATCGTGGCCGATTCGGGCACGATGACGACTTGCTCGCCGATCTCCCGGCGGAACAGGTCGGCCGCCGTGGTCTTGCCCCCGCCAGGCCCGCCGGTCAGCACGATGCGCATCGAGTCATCTTCGCGCCGGCCCGGCCGGGCCGACCCGACGGCGGCCACCTCGGCCGTGGCACCATCGGCGCCGTGCTGCTGCCGAGACCGGTACCCCTCGAGTCCGACGCCCTCGCTGCGCTCGCCGAACTGCTCGGGATCATGACCGACCAGCTGGTGTTCTCCGTCGAGCAGCAGCGCTGGAACATCGCAGCGATCGCCGATCTGTCCGAGCGGATCGCCTACGCCCAGTTGCTCGACGAGTCGACGATGGTGCTCGGTCTCGACGACGTTGCGCTGTTGATCGACGGAATGGCCTTCACCGAGCACGCCAGCGCCGAGCTGCCCTGGATCGAACTGGTCCGCTGGGCGTCGGATTTCATCGTCGGCGAGCTTCGCCCCTTTTGGAGCGAGCAGGAATGGCACGAGTACATGGCTGGTCCCCGCTGACCGGTCTCCTCAGGGGCGGATCAGCATCATCGTGTCGTAGGCGAGTTCGCTGACCCGCCGGCCGCTGCCGGCCATGACGATCGAGCGGAACCGCCCGTCGAGATGAGCGGCCGCCTGACCGGCGAGCCCGAGCCCCCATCGCAATGTCGACAGCACGCGCCACCAACGGATCCGGTCGTCGTCCCAGGTGCCGCCGGCCTCGATGTAGCCACGCCGGAACGGCGCCACCCCGCCGAGCCCACCGACGATGCGGTCGTCGGCTCCGAAGCGCCACATCCGGGTCTGGGGCCAGGCCAGGTCCTCCATGGGATCGCCGATCCGGGAACCCTCCCAGTCGAGGAGCGCTCGCAGACCGTCGGGACCGACGATCAGGTTGCCGTTGCGGGCATCGTTGTGGACGATCGTGCACCGAGCGGGCTCCTCCGGTCGGTGCGTTCGCAACCACCGCAACCCGTAGGCGAAGGCGGGCTCCGGCCGCAGCAGGCTCTCGATGCCGAGCTCGACCGTAGCGATCGCCGCAGCGACCGGCGCCGAGTCCGGTGGGCGGGTCAACCCGGCCGGGGCGAGTGCTGGATCGATCGCGTGCAACCGAGCCAGTGCGTCGCCGAGCTGGGCGACGACGAGGTCGCCATGGCCGAGCGCAGCGGCCTGGCGCAGCACGCGCCGAGGGATGGTCTCGCCGTCGATGCGGTCGCTCACGAGGAACGCACCGCCGACCCAGGAATCGTCGAGGGTCGCGCCGTGCACGTGCGGGACGGGCACGCCGCCCTGCTCGGCCACGGTGCGGACCTCGCCCTCGGCGACGGGGTCGAGCGCCTGGATCTCGACGGTGGGCAGGATCGTGGCCACGAGCCCGACGGTGCGATCGCCGACGTGGGCGTCGAACAGCACGTTGCGGCGGCGGGCCCCGGCCGAACTCTCGGAGATCCCGTCCACCTGCACCTCGGCACCCCACTGTTGCGTCAGCCAACGGGCCAGGCCATCCTCCAGCGTCGCCATCACGCACCCGTCCAGTCGTCATAGCCGGGCTTCGAGATCGCAAGGTCTTCTCGCAACGTCGCCACGATCGCCGCATGGATCCGGGCCAACTCGTCAGGCTCGATCGTGCCGGCTCCGAGGAGGCGGTCGGCAAGCTGCGCGCGGGCGTCGGTGAGTGCGCAGGAGGAGTCGACGAACGGCAACAGACGATCGCGCTCGGCCACCGTGGCGGCCTCCGCCAGCCGGACCTCGCGTTCGACGATCCGCACCAGGTTCGCCGCCACACGCACCTGGTGCTGGAGCGGTCCGGACACAGCGGCGAGCACCCGGTCCTCCAAGAGGACGGCGACATCGTGCAGCAGTTCGATGGCATCTGGTCGGTACTGCACAGCGATCCTCCCCGGCGCGGCTTCCCCGATCGGTTGCTACCACCGCGGCAACGGCCCATGCGAACGGGCACGGCACCAGCCGCACGGATGCCCGCTCAGGTGAAGTAGCCGCTGACGTCGGCGAGCAGATGCGCGCCGGACTGGGTGAACAAACACACCTTCCCCGCCGTCCCCACCGGTGCCACCACCAGATTCGGCGCCGTCTCCCCCCGCACCAGGTTCTGGTTCGACGCCGTCGGACGCGCCGACCCGCAGGGCCACACCTTCACGAACCAATCCCCCGACGCCTCCCCCCCCGTCACGTTAACCACACCCGCAGGCGCCCCCGC
>JBEIFW010000100.1:0-13249 GCA_040382215.1 Acidimicrobiales bacterium | reverse complement strand
CTTCGAACACGCAGCGGCTGACCTAGGAAATGACTAATGGAGTTGGCTCAAGAACCGAACCAGGGGGCTGGGGATAGATGTCGTCCGTCGCTGAGAACACCCCCGCCGCTGACCCGGATGCCAACAACTTCCAGACCCCCCTGACCTTCAACGCACTCGGTGTCCTGATGAGGAAGCACCAGCAAGCCCGGCAGAACGAGCACCAGATCCGGCGCCAGTAGCAGGATCGTCTTCAGATGCCGCCAGCCGTCGCGGAAGGTGTCGAGCTTCGACTCCCCGATGCGGGCCCGGTAGCCGGTGGGGATCTCCCGGACCGCCCAGCCCGAGCGCCCTGCCGCGATCAACATCTCCGACGCGAACTCCATGCCGGTCGAGCGCAGATCGAGCTCCCCGAGCCCCGTGCGGCGGAACGCCCGGAAGCCGGACTGGCTGTCCGTGAGGCGCTCCGGTCCTCCCGCGCGCCGGACGAGGAACGTGAGCGCCGGCGTGCCGACGAAGCGGTGCAGGAACGGCATCGTGCGCGCCGTCGCTCCCGTCCATCGAGCCCCGAGCACGAGATCGGCCTGCCCGTCGCGGACCGGTGCCACCAGTTCCCCGATGCGATGGAGCGGGTACGTGCGATCGGCGTCGGCCATCACCACGACCTCCCCCCGAGCGGCGGCGAACCCAGCAGCGAGCGCCGCGCCGTACCCGCGCACCGGCTGGTGCACGACCCGCGCGCCGGCCGATGCGGCCAGTTCGGGGGATCCGTCCTGTGAGCCGTTGTCTGCGACGACGACCTCGCCGGTGAGCCCGGCGTCGGCGATCGCCTGGAACGCCTCCCCGACCACCTCGGCGACGCAACCCGCCTCGTCGAGGCAGGGCAGCACCACCGAGACCATCGGCGCCGTCGGCGCGGCGGTCCGGTCGGGGCGGATGGCGACGCGCTGCGCCATCAGCGGGCCGGCGTGCGGCGGCGGGACGTGACGACGAGACCACCACCGACCACGACGACGACCGCGCCGGCGACGAGCAGCACCGTCGTGTCCGAGCCGGTCGCAGGCAGCGGCGTGCCACCGACATTGAGCGTTGCGGCGAGCACCCGGGTCGACCCGACCGGGTTCAGTCCGGTGGCGGTGAGCGTCTGGGACCCCGCCAGGCTCGCCGGGATGGTGACGGACGTGCTGAACGAGCCGGCCGCCGTCGTCATCACCGTGGACAGCACCGTCTGCGCCGTGCCGATCGTGATCGTGACCTGCGACAGCGGGGCGTAGCCGGATCCGGTCACCGTGACCGCGCCGCCCGGGGCCGGCGCAGGATTGGAGACGGTCACCGTGCCGGTCGGCTCGTAGCTCGCCGCCGCCGGGGTCGCCAGCGCGAGGAGACACGCTGCAGCGAGCGCGGGGCGAAGAAGGGATCGAAGGTTCATGGTCGCTCCTGCGGGATTCCTCTCCGCAATCGGCAACCGGACGCCCGGTGTTGAGCCCCTGCGAACAAAGGCACGTCGCCGATGGCCCGCCGGGAACGCGCTCGCCGCTCGGCGACGGAGCGATCAGGCCGGTGGTGCGAGCACGGCGAGACCGGCGCCTCGCCAGGCGGCGAACCGCTGCGCAACGGCTCGCCCTGCGACGTAGCCGGCGCCGAGCACGACCATCCCGCCGACCCCGTCGAGCCAGTAGTGGTTGGCCGTGACCATGATGCAGAACAGCGTGACGCCGGGATACGCGACCACCAGCCAGCGCATCCAGCGCCGGCGCACCAGCGGGTAGATCACGAACGAGCACCACAGCGCCCAGGCGCAGTGCAGGCTCGGCATGGCAGCGAACTGGTTCGACACCTTCTTCAGCGCCGTCGACTCGAAGTTCCACAGCCCGCCGACGGTCTTGAGCGTGTCCTCGAACCCGTAGGGCGACAGGTTGCGCTCCGCGGCGATCCGGCCACCGCCGTAGAGGCTTGCCGTGTCATCGAGCAGGCGGGGTGGCATCAGGGGGAACAACGAGAACCCGACCAGTGCGAACGCTGTCGTGAACCCCAGGGTGTTGCGCCACGTCGGGAATCGTTCAGGCGAACGCCGGAACAACCAGACGAACGCCACGAGCGTGACGACGAAATGCGCAGAGCCGTAGAAGACGTTCATCACCCAGATGAAGCCGCGTACGCCGACGAACAGCGACTGCAGGTGGGGTTCGACGAAGAGACCGACCGACCGCTCGAGATCGATGACCTTGCGGGCGTTGTCGAACGCCTCGATCGGTTCCTGCCCCGGCTGCAGGCCGGCTGAACCGAACACGTTCCGGACCAGCGTGTACAGCGCGTAGAAGCCGATGATGATGCCGAGCTCTTTCCACCAGGCGAGCTGGCGCGCCGGCCGGGCGGTTCGCCCGTGCGCGCCGAGGTCGTCCGCAAGCTGCATCGGGCGAAGGTTACGCCAGCATGGACACCATGTGTGCGGGCGGAATCCGGACAGGTCGAAGGAACCGACGCCGGATCGGGCCAGCGGGCTGGTTGACTACGGGACGCAACCGCCGTCACGTCCGGAGGAACCGTTGCGGTCACACCGCCTGACGACACTTTTGGTGTCCACATTCTCACTCGTGGTGGCAATCGGCTGCGGCTCGGCGGCCGAGGGACCCGTCATCGGCGCTGCGGCCACCCCGGCGACCGACGCCCCGGTTCGGGCGGGGGCGTCCGGCGGGTCGCTCGCCATGCTGCGCGCCGCCACCCTGGCGGTATCCCGCAGCGCGTCCGTCGAGGTGAGCGTCGACGGCGGTGTCGTGGTCACGGGCTCGATCGACCCCGCCGCCGAGCGGGCCCGGGTCGCCGTCGACCTCGGCCGCCTCGCCGGCCTCGCCGGCCTCGCCGGCCTCGCCGGCCTTGCCGGCACCCTGCCTGCCGGCATCGGGCTGACCGGCACCGTCGAGGCCATCGTCGACGGCCCCACCGCCTACCTGCGACCCGGCTCGCTCGGCCCGTTGCTCGGCATGCCCGCCGACCGGCCGTGGGTCCGCGTCGCCACCGACACCATCGGGCTGCCCGCGCTCGATCGGCCCGGGTCGGCCGGCAAGCCCGGCCTCGGCCAACTCGATCTCCCCTCCGTCCTCGCCTCGCTCGGCCGGATCGCCGGTTCCGCCCGGGACGAGGGGCCAGACACCGTGCGAGGGGTTGCGACCACCCGGTACGCGCTCGTGGTGCCCACCGGAGGCGACCGCACCGTGCCGGTCCTCGTCTGGCTCGACGCCGAGGCCCTCCCGCGGCGGGTGGACCTGCTCGCGCCCGGCGGCCCGACGGTGCGCATCGAGACCTTCGACTGGGGCCGCCCTGTCGACGTGGCGACGCCCGCTCCTGCGAGCACCGTCGAACTCGGCGACCTCCCCCTGCTGCGTGCCCTGGCCGACCGGCTGACGACGGTGCGGTCGGCTCGAGGCTCCGGGAGCGACTGAAGCACCCCGTGCCAAGCTGTCCCCCGGTCGGGTGCAATCCCGATCGCGCCGAGGAACGTCGGGGGACGTCGGGGACGTCGGGAGGTCGTATGGACACGAGGATCGAGGGACATCCGGGTACCCAGGCGCTCGCCGTGCTCGAGACCGCCGGCGTCGACGTGCTGTTCACGCTCAACGGCGGCCACATCTGGCCCCTCTACGACGCCGCCCGCAACCGGGGATGGCGCGTGGTCGACACCCGCCACGAGCAGACGGCGACGTTCGCCGCGGAGGCGTGGGCCAAGCTGACCCGCCGCCCCGGCGTAGCCGCTCTGACCGCGGGGCCCGGGGTCACCAACGGGATCTCGGCCATCACGTCGGCCCACTTCAACGGATCGCCGCTCGTCGTGCTCGGCGGCCGGGCACCCCAGGCCCGGTGGGGCGCCGGGAGCCTCCAGGAACTCGACCACGTGCCGATCGTCGCGTCGATCACCAAGGCCGCCGGCACGATCACCGATCCGGCCCGGGCCGGTGCCATGGTCGCCGAGTACGCATCGCTCGCCTGGTCCGCCCACCGGGGTCCGGTGTTCCTCGACGTCCCGATGGACGTGTTCTTCTCGCCTGCCACCGGCACGGCGCCGAAGGTCACCCCGACCGTGCACGAACCCGATCCCGACGCCGTCGCCCGTATCGCTGCGCTGCTCGCGGCGGCCGAGCGACCGGCGCTCATCATCGGCTCCGACGTCTACTGGGCCGGCGCCTGGGACGACCTGCGGGCCGCCGTGGAGCACCTGCGGGTGCCGTGTTTCGCGAACGGTCTCGGCCGGGGGTGCCTGCCGGCCGACCACGCCCTCGCCTTCACCCGCACCCGCGGCCTGCTCAAGTCCGACGCCGATCTCGTCGTGGTGATCGGCACCCCGCTCGACTTCCGCCTCGGCTTCGGCCGGTTCGGCGCGGCCGCCGTGGCCCACGTCGTCGATGCGCCCTCGCAGGTGGCCGGCCATGTCGAGGTGCCCACCGCGGTCGGCGACCTGGGCACCGTGCTCGCCGGGCTCGCCTCGCACACGGGGCCCCGGGCGGACCACGAGGGCTGGATCACCCGCCTGCGGGAGGCCGAGTCGGCCGCCGCAGCCGCCGACCGGGCGCTGCTCGACGCCGACGCCGATCCGATCAAGCCGTCGCGCATCTACGGCGAACTGGGGAGGCGGCTGGCCGACGATGCCGTGGTCATCTGCGATGGCGGTGACTTCGCCAGCTACGCCGGCAAGTTCGTCGAGGTACGGCAACCCGGGTGCTGGCTCGACACCGGCCCGTACGGATGCCTCGGCAACGGACCTGGCTACGCCCTCGCCGCCCGCATCGCCCGACCGTCCAGCCAGGTCGTGATGCTCCTCGGCGACGGGGCGGCCGGTTTCAGCCTCATGGACGTCGACACCATGGTGCGCCACGGCCTGCCGTGCGTGATGGTCGTGGGCAACAACGGCATCTGGGGTCTCGAGAAGCACCCGATGCAGGCCGTCTACGGCTGGGACCTCGCCTGTGATCTCCAACCGGGCTGCAGCTACGACGGCGTGGTGCGGGCGCTCGGCGGTGCGGGCGAGACGGTGAGCCGGCCCGACGAGCTCGGCCCGGCCCTCGACCGGGCCTTCGCCGCCGGCGTGCCCTACCTCGTCAACGTGCTGACCGATCCCGCCGACGTCTATCCGCGCTCGTCCAACCTGGGGTGATGCCGTGAGCACCAGCGCCGCAACGAACCGTCTCGTCGAGCAGGCCCGCGAGGCCTCGATCGGCACGCTGCTGCGCCGCACCGCAGCGCGCACACCCGACAAGGTCGGCGTCGTCTGGCGTGACCGCCGGGAGACCTTCGCCGAGTTCGACGCCGCGGTGAACCGCTGCGCCAACGGCCTCACCGCTCGCGGGGTGCGTCGCGGCGACCGCATCGCCGTGCTGTCGCACAACTGCCGCGAGTTCGGCCTGCTGTGGTTCGCGCTGGCCCGCCTCGGGGCGATCAGCGTCCCGATCAACTTCATGCTCAACGCCGAGGAGGTCGCGTTCATCCTCGGGCACTCGGGCGCGACCGGCATGGTCGTCGAGGACGCGCTCGGCGCCGTCGCCGTCGAGGCCCTCGAGCGCGCCGGGGTCACCGGCGGGGTGCGGGGCTGGATCCCGCTGCGGGGCGATGCTGCGCCCGACGGCTGGGAGGACGTCGCGGCATGGGAGCAGGGCAGCGACGCAACCGAGCCCGGCATCGTGATCGGCGACGACGAGCCGTTGCAGCTCATGTACACCTCGGGCACGGAGAGCCGGCCCAATGGCGTCACGCTCACCAGCCGGTCCCTGCTCGCGCAGTACGTGTCGTGCATCGTCGACGGCGGGATGACCGCCGACGACGTGGAGATCCACGCCTTGCCCTTCTACCACTGCGCCCAGCTGCACTGCTTCTTCACCCCCGACGTGTATCTCGGAGCGACGTCGATCATCGTGGGCGGCCCGGATCCGGCGACGATCCTGCGCACGATCGAGGCCGAACGGGTGACCAAGCTGTTCTGCCCGCCGACGGTGTGGATCGGCCTGCTGCGCTCGCCATTGTTCGACTCCGTCGACCTGTCGTCGTTGCGCAAGGGGTACTACGGCGCCGCGATCATGCCGGTCGAGGTGCTCAAGGAGATCCAGCAGCGCCTCCCGCGGGTCGCGCTGTGGAACTTCTACGGCCAGACGGAGATGGCGCCGCTGGCCACGATCCTGCGACCGCACGAGCAGCTGCCCAGGGCCGGGTCGGCGGGCAAGCCGGCGATCAACGTCGAGACGATGCTCGTCGACGACGACGATCGACCCGTCCCCGCCGGCGTGATCGGCGAGATCGTGCACCGCAGCCCGCAGGCGATGCTCGGCTACTGGGACGACGAGGCCAAGACCGCCGACACGTTCCGCAACGGCTGGTTCCACTCCGGCGACCTCGGCGTGATGGACGCGGACGGCTATCTGACGATCGTCGACCGCAAGAAGGACATGATCAAGACCGGCGGCGAGAACGTGGCCAGCCGTGAGGTGGAGGAGGTGCTGTTCCAGTTCCCGGGCGTGGCCGAGGTGGCCGTGTTCGGCATCGCGCACCCGTACTGGATCGAGGCGGTGACTGCGGTGGTCGTGCCGAAGACCGGCGAGACGGTCGATCCCGACGCCGTGGTCGCCTTCGCCCGGGAGCGCCTCGCCGGGTACAAGGCACCGAAGTACGTGACGGTGGCCGACGCGCTGCCGAAGAACCCGAGCGGCAAGATCCTCAAGCGGGAGCTACGCCAGGCCTACGCCCATCTCGCCGCCGACCCGGCCTGACCGGCGACATCACGGTCGCAGGAGACCGAGGCCCTCCCAGTTCCGGCCGAGCACGGTGACGGGATCGGCACCGAGCCAGTCGAGCACGCCTGCGTAGTAGGCGCGCACGTCGGTGGTGGCGCGTAGGTCCCCGTCGTCGAGCCGGCCCAGATCGGCCTCGCCGTACACGCCGCCACGCACCGGGCCACCGACGAGGAACTGCACGTTGGCCTTACCGTGATCGGTGCCGTAGCCGTTGTCGGCGACCCGGCGGCCGAACTCGCTCACCGTCATGAGCACCACCCGGTCGGCAGCACCGGCGGCCGTCACCGCCTGTTGGAACCGCACGATCCCGGTCGCGAGGTCGCGCAGGAGCCGTTCGTGCGTGACGGGTTGCGCCGAGTGGGTGTCGAAGCCGCCGAGCGCGACATGGACGACACGGACGCCGGGCGCCCCGGACGCGACCCGGGCTGCCGTGGTGAGCGCTGCCGTGAACTCGCCGTCGTCGGGGTCGTCGCCGTTCGTGTCGTGGTCACCTGCGGCCTGCAGCGAGGCGAAGGTCTCGACCGACGACACCGCTAGGGCATTGGCGGCGCGGACCGCCGCCTCGAGTCCGGTCCCGCCGGTGACGGCCCAACGCGACACGAGGTCGCGCCGACCGTTGCTCCGGAACGAGAACGCCGCCGGGTTGGTGACCACGGTGGGCCGGGTCGACGTCCCGACGACCATCGGCGCGTTCCCCGACAGCCCGACTGCCCGCAACGGGTGCGCGTCGTCGGAGCCGAGGCCGTCGAGCCAGCGACCCAACCAGCCGGCGGTCAAGGCCTGACCCGGCCTCGACGACGCCCAGTCGTCCTGGGCGGCGAAGTGGCTGCGGTTGGGTGACGGGAATCCGAGGGCGTGCACCACGGCGAGCTGCCCCCCGGCGGCGAGGGCCGACAGCGGGGCGAGCGCCGGGTGCAGGCCGTAGCGGGTGGTGCCGGGAAGGGGCACGAGCATGTCGTCGGCAATGCCGATCACGGGCCGCAGGTCGTGGTAGCGGCCGTCGAGGGGGACCACGGTGTTGAGGCCGTCGTTGCCCCCGTAGAGGTTCACCACCACGAGCACCCGGTCGCCGCTCCCGGCGGGTGTCGCCGCGGTCGTCCCGGGCACGGCCGTCGTCGTGGTCGTTGCAGTCGCAACCGTCGTCGAGGACGAGGCGCTCGTCACTGCGGCGGAGGTCGGGCCGACGGAGGGGGCATCGCCACGGCAGGACGACAACATCCCGGCGGCAGCGGCCGCGGCGGTGCCGGCCAGGAACCGGCGACGGGAGACCGAGCTCATCGCAGGGTCCTTTCAGGCGAGCAGGAATTCGGGAGAGGCGAGGGCGAGTGCGAGCCGGTCGGCAGCGCCCGCCGAGCGCTCGAGCTGTCGGTGGGTGAGTTCGCCGAACGAGCCGGGCAGGCCGAGGGCCCGGGCGAGGGCATCCGCGTCGGCGGCCTGCAGGGCGGCCGACGTCCGGGGGGTTGCGCCGGCGAGGGCGACGGCGGCGTTGAACCGGCCGACCACGACGGCGGTGTCGAGCCAGGCGGCCCCGTCCGGCCAACCCGACACGTTGGGGGGTCGCAGCGGGATCTGTCCCATCGACCGCAACAGGCCGAGGCGGACTGCAGGTGCGAGGGCGGCGCCGGTGGCCCGCTGCGCAGCGACGAGCCACCGCACCGGTTCGAGCACGATCGGGCCGCCGTCGGTGCCGGCGGCGAGTTCAGCGGCGACGGCCCGTATCAGGGTGCGACCCTCGAGCCCCGAGACCCGATAGGCCTCGGCCACCCGTTCGACGGCCGCGGGCTCGACACCCGGTCCGAGCACCGCCCGGCACCACTCGCCGGCCACGAACCTTGGCAACGCCGGGTGGGCCACCACCCGGGCGACGACGCCGTCGACGTCGCCCGCCGTCCCCCCGAGGTAGGCGCGCACGGTGGGGTCATGGCGAGCCTTCACGAACGAGGCGGCGTTGCCGTCCGCGAGCGTGGCCGTCCAGCCGGTGAGCGCCTTGGCCCCGTTGGCGACGTCGGCCTCGGTGTAGTTGCCGCGCCCGAGAGTGAACAGCTCGAGCAGCTCGCGGCTGTAATTCTCGTTGGTCGCCTTGGCGGTCGAGGTGCGCCCGTCGAGATAGTCGAGCATCGCCGGGTCGACGGTGACGGCGCGCAGCAACCGGTCGAAGGCGCCGGTGCCGAGCCGCTGGAACACCCGGATCTGGTTCACCATGGCGATCGCGGCGCGCACCTTGCCGGCCGACGACACGAAGTGCCCGTGCCAGAACCACATCAGTCGTTCCTCGCCGGGTCGGGGCGTGGTGAGCATGCGGTCGAGCCAGCCGGCGATCGCCGTGTTGACCCGCGCGGCGTTCTCGGACCGCTCGAAGCCGAGCTCCCCGTCCCGCCACGGGTCCGGCGCGGCGGGCACCCCGGTCCGGTCCGGGTCGGTGAGCCGGTCGACTTCAGCCGACACGCCTCGTGCCAGAGCTGCGTCGAGCTGCCCGGCCGCCAACCCGAAGCCGAGCCGGCGGTGCAGTCTCGTGACGAGCGCCCGATCCCCCGTGTCGCGGTCCATGCCGGCATCCTGATCCTCAGGTGTGATCGAACCGTGAGCTCTGCGCCGGCGCCGGCACGCGTCGCGCCCCGCGGGCCGCTGGCTCAACGACGGCTGGTGACCACCCGGGCCGGATCGGCGAACGACGCCGGGTCGTCACCGGCCGGGAACAGCTCGCCGAGGAATCGCAGGACGTGGTCCGCCGGATCGGCCTTCGGGGCGAGGGGCACGAACAGCGTTGCGACGTCGGACCGGTACACGGCCCGCCGGTCGATCCGCCGCAGGCGCATCTCCTCGGACGCCTTCAACTTCACGGGGCTGAGCTTGATCTCCCGGGAGGTGGCGGTCACCTCGCGCACCCCGGTGCGCCAGCATTCGGCGCGCAGGCGGCCGATGGCGAGCAGCCGTTGCGCCGGTGCGGGGATCGGCCCGTACCGGTCCTCCCACTCCACCCGGATGTCGTCGAGCTCGGCGTGGTCCTTCACCGTCGCAAGCCGGCGGTAGGCCTCGAGCCGGAGCTCCTCTTTCGGGACGTAGTCCGACGGCAGGTGGGCGTCGACGGGGAGGTCGAGCTTCACCTCGGCCGGTTCGGTCACCGTCTCACCCTTCAGCTCGGCGACGGCCTCGGTGACCATCTGGCAGTAGAGGTCGTAGCCGACGGCGGCGATGTGGCCGGATTGCGACTCGCCGAGCAGGTTGCCTGCGCCGCGGATCTCGAGGTCGCGCATGGCGATCTTGAACCCCGAGCCGAGCTCGGTCGCCTCGCCGATCGTGCGGAGCCGCTCGTGGGCGTCCTCGGTGAGCGCGGTTTCGCGGGGGTAGAAGAGGTACGCGTACGCCCGCACCCCGGAACGTCCGACCCGGCCGCGCAGCTGGTGGAGCTGGCCGAGGCCGAGGCGGTGCGCCCCGTCCACCACCAAGGTGTTCACCGACGGCATGTCGATGCCGGTCTCGATGATCGTCGTGCACACGAGCACGTCGAAGCGCTGCTCCCAGAAGTCGACGACCACCTGCTCGAGGGTGCCTTCGTCCATCTGGCCGTGGGCGACCGCTACCCGGGCCTCGGGCACCAGTTCGCGCACTCGGGCGGCCTTGTCCTCGATGTCGAGGACCCGGTTGTGGACGTAGAACACCTGCCCCTCGCGCAGCAGCTCCCGCCGGATCGCCTCGCTGACGGCCCGCTCGTCGTCCTCGCCGACATACGTGAGGATCGGCTGGCGGTCCGCGGGCGGGGTGTTGAGCAGCGTGAGATCGCGGATGCCGGTCAGGGACATCTCGAGCGTGCGCGGGATTGGCGTCGCGGTCATCGTGAGCACGTCGACGTTCGCCTTGAGCTGCTTGATGGCCTCCTTGTGGGTGACGCCGAAGCGCTGCTCCTCGTCGACGACGAGCAGGCCGAGGTCCTTGAACCGCACGTTCTGGGCCAACAGCCGGTGGGTGCCGACCACGACGTCGACCTCGCCGGCGGCGACACCGGCGACGACGGCCCGGGCCTGGGCGTCGGTGAGGAACCGGGACAGCACCTCGACCCGGATCGGGTAGCCGGCGAAGCGCTCGGAGAAGGTCTGGAAATGTTGTTGCGCGAGCAACGTTGTCGGCACCAGCACGGCGACCTGCTTGCCCTCCTGCACCGCTTTGAACGCGGCGCGGATCGCCACCTCGGTCTTGCCGAACCCGACGTCACCGCACAGCAGCCGGTCCATCGGGTGCTCGGACTCCATGTCGGCCTTCACCTCGACGATGGCCTTGAGCTGATCGGGGGTCTCCACGTAGGGGAACGCCGCTTCCATCTCGGCCTGCCAGGGCGTGTCGGGTCCGTAGCAGTAGCCCGGGCTCGTCACCCGCCGCTGGTAGAGCACGACGAGTTCCTGCGCGATCTCGCGCACCGCCGAGCGGACCTTGGACTTGGCCCGCTCGAAGTCGCTGCCGCCGAGCTTGTGCAGGCTCGGGGCCTCGCCACCGACGTAGTGGCGCACGGCATCGATCTGATCCGACGGGACGTAGAGCTTGTCGCCACCCTTGTACTCGAGCAGCAGGTAGTCCCGCTCGACCCCGCCGATCGTGCGGGTGACCATCCCGCCGTAGCGCCCGACGCCGTGGTGATGGTGCACGACGTAGTCGCCCACCTTCAGGTCCTCGAAGGCGCCGACCGCATCGCGCCGGCGCGGTCGGGGCCTTCGATGGGCGCGACGACGGCCGGTGAGGTCGGCCTCGGTGAGCAGCGCCACCTTGACCGCCTCGAGGACCACGCCGGCATGCAGCGGGGCCACGACGATCCGGCCGCCCGTGCGGTCCAGGCGGGCCGCATCGGCGGCCTCGGGGTCGATCACCGGAAGCTCGATCCCGTGGTCCCGCAACAGAGCGGCCACGCGGGGTGCGCTTCCCACCCCGTCGGCGGCCACGACGACCCGGTAGCCGTCCCGCACCAGCCCGGCCAGCCGGCCCACGAGCGCCTGACCGTCACCGGCCGCCGGGGCCCAGCCGACGGCCGCGACTGCCGGCGTGTCGGGCGAGTCGGGCACGCCGAGCACCGACCAGGCCGAGGCGGCGACCCCACCGAGCAGGCGGTCGGCGTCGAGGTGCAGGCGCGGGAACGTCGAGGTGTCGGCTCCCCAGGTGGTCGCGAGCGAGCGGGCCAGATCGGCCTCCTCGGCAAGCAACTCGCCAGCCCGGTCCCGCAAACGCCGGGGATCGATGAGCAGGACCTGGGCCGACGGCGGGAGCTCGTCGGTGAGCAGCCGCTCGCCCTCGACGAGCCAGGGCAACCAGGACTCCATGCCGTCGAAGCGCGTGCCCTCGGCCAGGCGCTCCCACTGTTCCCGGCCCCACGGCTCGGCGCCCACGAGCTGTGCCGCCCGGGCTCGCAGGTCGTCGGTGGGGATCAACTCACGGGCCGCATGGATCACGACCTCGTCGAGGTCGGACGTCGAGCGCTGATCGGACACCGAGAACATCGTCAACCGGTCGACCTCGTCACCCCAGCAGTCGACGCGGACCGGGGTCTCGGCCGTCGACGGGAACACGTCGAGGATCGAGCCACGGAGCGCGACCTCTCCCCGGTGCTCGACGAGCTCCTCACGGCGGTAACCGAGGTGGACCAGCCGCTCGAGCAACGCCTGCGGGTCGTGCTGCTCGCCGCGGCGCACGACGACCGGCCCGAGCCCGGGCCCACAGGGGCCGAGCCGCTGCAGGAGTGCCCGGATCGAGGTGACCACCACGGCCGGCGGAACCACTTCGGGCGACGAGAGCCGGTGACGAACCCGCAGCCGGCGGCCCATCGTCTCCACCGACGGGCTCACCCGCTCGAACGGCAGGGTCTCCCACGCCGGGAACAGCTCGACGTCCTCGGCCGGCAGGAACTGCACGAGGTCGTCGGCGAGACGCTCGGCTGCCGTTCCCGTGGCCGCACACACCACGAGCGGCCGGCGACCGGTCAGCGCCGTGAGGCCGGCCAGTACCAGCGCTCGGGCCGCTTCCGGGACCACGAGCGTCGCGGTCGCCCGCCCGAGCACACGGGCGAGCGCCGGCTCGTCGCGCAGCAACGGCACGAGCACCGACAACGGGGGACCGGACACCGGGGGGTTGGACGGGGAACGCATGCGGGGACGGTCAACCTAGCCAGTCGCCCTCGCAAACGCCGGGCGCGGCCGGTCCCACACGCTGGGAGAACGATCCGAACGACCCCCCGACACCGGGTCGAACGGCTTCTACGATTCCGCCCGCCATGGCGGGCTCTCGGATGGACCTTTCGATCGAGGACGGCTGGCTCCGGCGCGTCCTGAGCGGCACGGTCGCCGCCGTCGTGGCCGCGCACGTGATCGCCGTCGGCGGTGGACTCTCGGGCGCAGCGGCGTTCGACCTGCGCAGCTCCTGGGCGATTCCTCACCTGGTCACCCTGGCGCTCGCACTCGCCGCCGTCACGATCGGGGCGCTCACCGCGCGGAAGGCCGCGTCGCCGCATTGGCGGGTGG
>JBEIFW010000099.1:0-13261 GCA_040382215.1 Acidimicrobiales bacterium | reverse complement strand
TGCTTCTCGAGCGGCCGCATCTGCCGGCGCACCTCGCGAACCAGGTCCTGGACCCGGGCGAGGTTGCCCTCGGTGGCCTCCAGGCGCCGTTCGGCCTTCTCCTTGCGCCGGCGGTACTTCAGCACGCCGGCCGCTTCCTCGATGATCCCGCGACGGTCCTCGGGCCGGGCGTTCAGCACCGCGTCGATCTGACCCTGGCTGACGATCACGTGCTGCTGGCGCCCGACCCCGCTGTCGGACAACAGCTCCTGGAGGTCGAGCAGCCGGCACGGGGCACCGTTGAGGGCGTACTCGCTCTCGCCCGACCGCCACAGGCGCCGGGTGATCGTCACCTCGTTGAACTCGATCGGCAGCAGGCCGTCACTGTTGTCGAGGGTGAGCGACACCTCCGCACGCCCGAGCGCCGGGCGGCGGGCCGTGCCGGCAAAGATCACGTCCTCCATCTTCTGGCTGCGCACCGCCGAGGGGGCCTGCGCACCGAGCACCCAGGCGATCGCGTCGACGACGTTGGACTTCCCGCTGCCGTTCGGGCCGACCACGACGGTTACGCCCGGTTCCATGAGCAGGGTGGTCGAGTCGGCGAACGACTTGAACCCCTTCAACGTCAACTGGCGCAGGAACACTCGGTCGACCTCGGGCGGCGAAGGACCCCGAACCCTACCCCTTCGGCGGCATCGCCGGTCAGTGGCGGCGCTCGTGCGGCGCGAGTTCCACCCGGTCGCGTCCGGTTTCCTTGGCCCGGTACAGCGCACCGTCGGCCCTGCGCAACACCCCGTCCGGTCCGTCGGGGCCGTGCTCGGCCACGCCGAAGCTGCACGTCACCCGCCGCCCGGCGTTCCCGGTCTGCAACGCACTGGCGATCCGTTTCGCCACGGCGGCGGCTTCCTGGACGCTCACCCCGGGCAGGGCGATCGCGAACTCCTCGCCGCCGAGGCGGGCGGCGATGTCGATCGGGCGGATCGACGCTGCGATGTGGCCGGCGACGCCGACGAGCACCTCGTCTCCGGCCGCGTGGCCGAACCGGTCGTTGAACGACTTGAAATGGTCGACGTCGGCGACGATCACCGACACCGGCGTGCCCGTGCGCTCGGCGGCGGCAAGGTGGCGGGCGAGCGCGTCGTCGAAGGCGCGGCGGTTGGCCAATCCCGTCAGCGGATCGGTCCGAGCCGTCTGCTCGAGTTCGTCGACGAGGGCGAGCACCCGGCGCCGCAGCAGGACGACCAGCGCCCCGCTGATCCACAGGAACCCGGCGACGATGCCCAGGCGTAGCAGCAGGCTTCCCCAGGTCCAGTCGAGCGCCGTGTAGGCGGCCGACAGGGTCGCGACGATGACCACCCCGATGGCCACGCAACTGCGGATCGGCCGGAGCGCCCCGACGAACAGCACGATCGGGACGAGGATCAACTCGCTGGGGATCAACTGCCCGCGCTCCACCTGCTGCGCGCCGGCCACGAGATGGAGCTGGACGCCGGTGCCGACCACCGCGAGCGATGCCAGCACGTCGTAGACCACCCCAGGTGTCCGCCGGCCGACAAACACGAGCCACAGCCCGACGAGCGTCGCAATCACCCCGATGACGACGCCCTGGGCGTCGGCACCCGGGGCTGGTTCACCCGGCAGCGCCGCGGCGACGATCCCGAGCAGGCCACCGCCCATGCACAACCCGGCGGCAGCCCGGGCTCGCATGCCGGCCTCGGCCTGCGCTGCCCGCTCCGGCTCCCAGGTCGACACCCGAATAGCCTAGGCCGAAAGATGAGTCGTTCGGACTAGACGACGACAACCTCTAACGAAACCGGGACATTCAGGTTCCCTGGCATCGCGGACACCAGTAGCTGGAGCGCCCGCCCCAGTCCGTGCGCAGAATGGGCGTGCGGCACCGGGGGCACGGCCGCCCGGCGCGGCCGTGGACGGCGTGGCGTTCCTGGTATCGGCCGGCCCGGCCGTCCACGTCGACATACTGCCCGTCCGACAACGTCGAGCCGCCGGATTCCACCGCTGCGCCGAGCACCCGGCGGATCGCCCGGTGCAGGGCCCGGATCTCCCCCGGGTCGAGCAACACGCCGGGCCGGTCGAACCGCACCCGGGCGTGCCAGAGGACCTCGTCGGCGTAGATGTTGCCGATGCCGGCGATCACGTGCTGGTCGACGAGGAGGTCCTTCACCCGGCGACGCCGAGCGAGCCGTTGTGCGAGCCCGTGCGGCCCGAACCGGTCGAGCAGCGGATCGGGACCGAGGGCGAGCAGGTCGGGCGCGTCGTCGGCCCAGCGGCCCGGGCGGACCACCACGACCTCGCCGAAGGTGCGCGGATCGACGAAGCGGAGCGCCCGGCCGTCGTCGAGGCCGAACCGGACGTGGGTGTGCGGCGGCTCCGGTGTGCCCGGCGCGGCCAGGCGCAGCTGGCCGCTCATCCGCAGGTGGACGAGCACCGTCGCGCCGTCGTCGAGGCCGAGCAGGAGGTACTTGCCGCGCCGGCCGACCGAACCCACGATGCGACCCCGGGTCCCGGATTCGACCGCCTCGGCACTGGTCCGCCGCACGGTGCGCGCCCCGGTGGCGGTGGCGCTGTCGATCCGGCGGCCCACGAGCTCGCGTTCGAGGCCGCGGCGTACGACCTCGACCTCGGGCAGCTCAGGCACCGGCGCCCGTCCCGCCGGGTGCGTCCGGGGTCAGGCGCTGCAGGGCCTCAGCGGCCGCCGCCTGCTCGGCCTGCTTCTTCGACCGGCCCGTGCCCGACCCGAGCTCGGCGTCGCCGACGAGCACGCGGGCCTGGAACACCTTCGCATGGTCCGGACCGTCCTCCGCGACGTGGTAGGCGGGCGGCCCCGAGGCCCGTCGGGCCAGCTGTTCTTGCAGCGCGGTCTTGTGGTCCGAGCCCCCGAAGCGGGCCGCGCGTTCGAGCGCCGGTCCGAGCAGGCGAGCCACCAGGTCCCGCGCAGCGTCGGGGCCTCCGTCGAGGTAGACGGCGGCGAGGACCGCTTCGAGCGCATCGGACAGGATCGATGGCTTGGCCCGGCCGCCGGCCGCCGCCTCCCCCTTGCCGAGGAACAGCACCTCCCCGAGCCCCAGCTCGTCGGCCACCGACGCCAGCGCGCCGGCGTTCACGACCGCCTTGCGCAGGTCGGTGAGGCGCCCCTCGGTCAGCTCGGGATGCCGGTGGAACACCGACTCGGCCACAAGCCAGCCGAGCACGGCATCTCCCAGGAACTCCAGCCGTTCGTTGGGCTCCTCGCCGGGACGCTCGCTCACCCACGACCGATGGGAAAGCGCGACCCTCAGCAGCGTCGGATCCGTGAACCGGTGTCCGATCCGGCCCGCAAAGGCCTCGAGATCGGCGGGCGTGCTCAGGCGGCGTTCACCCGCGCGAACACGTAGTCGACTGCGTCGCGCACGGACTTCAGGTCCTCGAGGTCCTCGTCTTCGATGCGGAACCCGACGGTCCGCTCCCCGAGCTCTTCCTCGATGGCCTCCACGAGCTCGATGAGCGCGAGCGAGTCGGCCCCGAGGTCGTAGACGAAGGACTGGCCCTCGCTGATCGAATCGGGCTCGATCTCGAGAATGTCGGCGAGCCGGTCGCGGATGATCCCGAACACCTCGGCGCGACTGACGGGACCGTGCTCGACGTGCGTCTCAGCGGGCATCGGATCTCCTGGGAGGCAGGGGCGGTTGGGGTGGCGGCAGGTTACCGCCGACGGGCTCAGGCCGAGATGGCGGCGCGCAGCGAGCCGACGAGATCGGCCTCGACCATTTCCTGCGCGACCCGGCACGCGTTGACGACGGCGCGCGCCGACGACGAACCGTGAGAGATGATGCACACGCCGTCGACGCCGAGCAGCATGGCGCCGCCGTAGGTCTCCGGGTCGAGTGTGGCGTAGAGCGGCAGCAGGGCCGGCATCAACGCCGCGGACGGTTCGGCGTACTCCGGCTTGGCCGCGAACGCGTCGAGCAGCGCCCGCACGATCGTCTTGAGCGCGCCCTCGAGGGTCTTCAGCACGACGTTGCCGGTGAAGCCGTCCGTAACGACGACGTCGACGTCGGCGGTCATCACGTCGCGCCCCTCGACATTGCCGATGAAGTTGATCCCCGGCGCCTGCGCGAGCAGCGCGTGGGTCTCCTTCACGAGCGGCGTGCCCTTGGTGGGCTCCTCGCCGATGGACAGCAGACCGACGCGCGGCGAGGCGACACCGAACCGGTGCCGGGAGAACACGGTGCCCATCTGGGCGAACTGCACCAACCAGTCGGGCTGCACCTCGGCGTTCGCGCCGGCGTCGATCAGCACCGTCGGCAGGGCGCCCGGCACCGGGATCGGCGTGGCGATCGCCGGACGGCTCACCCCTTTCAGGCGGCCCATCCGCAGCAGGGCCGACGCCATCGTCGCGCCGGTGTTGCCCGCCGACAGCATGGCCGAGGCCTTGCCGTCACGGACCGCTTCGGCGGCACGCACGAGCGACGAATCCTTCTTGCGCCGCACGCCCTGGGCCGGGTCGTCGTCCATCTCGATGACCTCGGAGCACTCGCGCACGGGCAGGTCGCCCACGTCGCCGAGCGCCTCGGCCCGTCCGACGAGCAGGATCGGGATGCCGTGCTCCTCGGCGGCCTGGCGGGCACCTCGCACGATCTCGCCCGGGGCCCGGTCGCCGCCCATGGCGTCGACCGCGATGGGGAGGATGGTCACTGCCGGCTCAGGCGACGTCGATCACGACACGGTCGCGGTACCACCCGCACGCCGGGCAGACCACATGGGGCCGCTTGGCCGCGTTGCAGCGCGGGCAGGTGCTGCGCGCCGGCGCCTCGAGCTTCCATGCGGCAGCCCGGTGGCTGCGCGACTTCGACTTCGACTTCTTCTTCTTCGGGACCGGCATGGTTCGATCTCCTCACGAGGGCCCGGTGAGGATAGCCGCCCCGCACGACGCCGACGAATCACCCGGACGCGTAGGGTGCGTCGGTGACTGCCACCGCCGTGCCCGGCCCGGACGCCGCCCGGCGCCGCCACCTGCTCGCACTCGGCGGTCTGGGACTGGTGGTGGTGATCTGGGGTCTCGGGCCCCCGATGTCGAAAGAGATCAGCGCCCCCGGGCTCACCGTCGCCGCCGTGCGGATGTGGATGGCGGTCCCGACGATGGTCGCCCTGCAGGTGCTCAGCGGGTCGCGACCCACGTGGGCGCAGGTCTGGGCGAGCCGATGGGGCGGGCTGTGCTTCGGGGCGAACATGGCGTTCTTCTTCACCGCCATCCAGCACGCATCGATCGCCACGGTCACGCTCGTCGGGTCGCTGCAGCCGGTCACGGTGCTGCTCGGCGGGATCCGGTTCTTCGGCGAACGACCCACCCCCTGGCGTCTCGGCTGGACCGTGCTCGGCATCGTGTCGGTGGGCGCTGCCGTCGCCGGCGCCGGCGCCGGGGTGCGGGCGACGCCGCTCGGATTGGCCCTGTCGTGCGGGGCGCTCGTGACGCTGTCGGCCTACCTGCTCGTCACGCGGCGCACCCGCGCCCGGCTGTCGCCGTCGGAGTACCTGACCGGCGTGATGGTCTGGGCGGCGTTCGCCGTGACCCCGATGGCGCTGGTGAGCGGCCTCGCGCTCGACGCCATCGATGCCGCCGACGTGTTCTGGCTCGTCGTGGTCCTCATCGGCCCTGGCGCCCTCGGACACCTGATCATGAATTGGGTGATCACCGAACTGCCGCTCGGCATCACGGCGCTCAACATGCTCCCGGCCACGGTGCTGTCGATTGCGATCGCCTGGCCGATGCACGGCGAACCGGTGACGCCGCTGCAGGTCGGCGCGGGCGCGGTCACACTCGTCGCCGTCGCCCTCGTGGTGAACGGCCGCCCGTCCTGGCTGCGCTGAGCGCGGCCGGCATCGCACGGTGCGCGGCGCGTCGCGTCGCTCAGCCCGGTTCGTCGGCCGGGTCCTCGTTGCGCAGCGCGTCGAGAGCGGCCCAGCGCGAGTCGCGAGCGATCGGCGCACAGGCACAGGGCGTCCGGTTGCGATCGACGCCGCACGTGGGGCACAGCCCGGCGCAGTCGGGCCGGCACAGCGGGGCGAGCGGTAGTTCGAGCATCAGGCCTTCACGCACGGCCGGCCACAGCTCGAGCAGATCTCCCGTGAGCGCGAACGCATCCGGGGCCGTCGGGCGGAGCTGGTAGAGCTCGCGAAGGTCGTCGACCACCACCTCGCCGGTCGCCGGACCGAGACAGCGGCGGCACACTCCCTGCCAGCTCGCCCGCGCCCGGCCAGTGAGCACGATGCCGTCCGACAGGCTCTCGAGCACGATCTCGACGGTCACCGGCGAGCCGTCGGGCACCACCACCTCGCCCACTTCGACATCTTCGGCAGGCACCACTGCGTGTACCGATCGGCGCAGGGCCGGATGCCGCAACAGCTCGGTGACGGGAACGGTCAGCTCGGGGACCATCATGGCGTTCCGGCGCTCAGGACCGGTCCTGGTCGAAGAACAGCGGCCCAGACGGATCCGGTTCCGGCTGCGGGGCACTCGCCTGGGTGCGCGACGACCCGTTGAGCCGCTCGCGACCCGCCGCCACCGTGCGCGCCACCCGGTCGAGGACGATCTCGAACGTGGCAAGACGCTGATCGACGAAGTCTTCGGTCTCGAGGCGCATGCGGCGAGCGTCTTCCTCGGCTGCGTCGCGGACCTGGCGGGCCCGCATCTCGGCCTGGCGGACGATCTCGGTGCGCTGGACCATGCGCTCGGCCTGCGCCCGGGCCGCCTCGAGCAAGTCGTCGGCCTCGCGCTGGGTCTTGTGCAGAAACTCCTGGCGCTCCTTGAGCATCCAGCGGGCCTGACGTAGTTCGTCGGGCAGGCGGTTGAGCGCCTCTTCGAGCAGTTCGATGATCTCGTCGCGATTGATCATCGGTGACGACGACAACGGGATCGTCCGCGCGGTCGCGATGATGTCGATGGTGCGCCGCAGCAGCGTCTCGGAATCGTTCGTCGACTGGGCGTCACCGAAGTAGCTCATCGAGGGAAGCGCTCCTGCAATCGAGCCGCCACCGGCGGCGGGACCAGGGCCGAGACGTCGCCACCGTACCGGGTGATGTCGCGGATGAAGCTCGACGCGACGAACGACTGCGCAGGGCTGGCCGGCACGTAGACCGTCCGCACCCCGGACACGGCGTAGTTGGTGTGGGCCATCTGCTGCTCGATCTCGAAGTCGCCGACCGTGCGCAACCCCTTGACGATGAAGTCGGCGCCGAGCCGGCCGACCGCGTCGACGACGAGGCCGGTGAAGTGCCGCACGACGACGCCGGGCAGGTGGGCGACGGAGGCCTCGATGAGTTCGGTGCGCTCCTGCTGCTCGAACATGGCGGCCGGCTTCTGCGGGTTCACGAGCACGGCGACGATCACCGAGCCGAACAGTTCGGCGGCGACGCTCACCACGTCGAGGTGTCCGTTGTGGAACGGGTCGAAGCTTCCGGGGTACAGGGCGGTGGGCATCTCGGGGGTCACGGCTCGTCGGCGGATGCCGGGTGCACACGCACGAGCAGCCCGACCACGGTAGTCCCGTAGCGGGCCGAGCGGACCATCGTCCAGCCGGGCGGGGTGCTCAGGTTCCGGTCCGACTCGACCACGGCAGCCTCGGCCGGCAGCGTCGCGAGCAGCGCGTCCCAGCCGTCGAACGCGTAGGGCGGATCGAGCAGGGCGAGGTCGAACCGATCGATCACGTTCCGCAGGAACGCGATCGCGTCGGCGTTGACCACGATCGCCCGTTCGGCGAGACCGGTTGCAGCCAGGTTGGCCCGCACGCACCGCAGCGCCTCGGGAGACCGCTCGACGAACGTGGCCGAAGCGGCGCCGCGCGAGAGGGCCTCGATGCCGAGCGCCCCAGACCCCGCGAACAGGTCCAGTACCGATGCGTCCTCGACGAGGCCCCGGCTGTGCAGCGCGTTGAACACCGCCTCTCGAACCCGATCGGCGGTCGGGCGAGTGTCGCGACCGGGTGGGGCGAGCAGCTGACGGCCCCGAGCCGTTCCGGCCACCACGCGCACGCCGGGAGGCTACCGGCGGGCCCCCGGGGCGGTGCGGGCGTGCACGAGCGCCGGCACCTCGTCGCCGGCGAGCGGCGGCGACAGCAGGAATCCCTGACCCTGCGGGCATCCCATCTCGACGAGCAACTCGAGGACCCGGACGTCTTCGATGCCCTCGGCGACGACGTCGAGGTCCAGCCGGCCGGCCAGGTCGACGATCGAGCGCGCGATCACCGCATCTCGTGGCCGTACGAGCAGATCGGCGACGAAGGACCGGTCGATCTTCACCTCGGTGACCGGTAGACGCCGCAGGTAGGCCAGCGACGAGTACCCGGTGCCGAAGTCGTCGATCGACAGTCCCAGGCCGTGCAGCGACAACCGTTCCAGCGCGGCCTGCACCCGGTCGTCCTCGGGCACGAGCGCCGATTCGGTGATCTCGAGCGTGATCCGCTCGGCGGGCACGCGCCACTGCTCGAGCAAGCCGAACAGCATCCGGTCGAACCCGGCGTCGAGCAGGTTGCGGGCAGACACGTTCACCGACAGGTGCAGTTCGACGCCCTGGTCGTTCCAGGCCGCCGACTGCTCGAGGGCCCGGCCGAGCACGAACCGGGTGACCGGATCGACGAGACCGACGTGTTCCACCACCGGCATGAACTCGCTCGGCGACACGGGGCCGAGCGTGTCGTGGTTCCAGCGCAACAGCGCCTCCACCCCCGTGATGCGCCCCGATCCGAGTTCGGCCAGCGGCTGGTACACCACGTCGAACCGCCGGCCCTCCACCGCCTGCCGCAACGCCGTGGCGATCGACCACCGCCGGGCCGTGTTCTGTGCGACCGCCGGGTCGAACAGGCGCACCGGCGCCTCGGGCCCCGCCTTGGCCGCCTCGAGAGCGAGGCCGGCGTGCTGCAGCAGCTGCTGGGGTTGCGACCCGTGCCACGGATAGCAGGCGATCCCCACGGAGGTGGCCAGCGACACGCGGAGACCGGCGAGTTCGATCGGCTCGCCCAACAGGCGCACGGCGCGCCGCCCGAGCGCAACCGCGTCGTCGCAGCCCGCCCCTTCGACGAGGACTGCGAACTCGTCGGCGGCGAGCCGGGCGAGATCGGGCGGATCGGCGATCCCGCGCAGGCGGGTGGCCACCACCCGCAACAACTCGTCGCCGACGTCGTGGCCGAGCGTGTCGTTCAGATCCTTGAAGCGGTCGACGTCGACGATCAGCACGCTGCACTCGGACCCCGAGCCGCCGGCACGACCCAACGCCTCGCCGACGCGGTCGGCGAACGAATGCCGGTTGGCCAGACCCGTGAGCCCGTCGTGGACGGCCTGGTAATCGCGTTCGAATTCGGCCCGGCGAAGCTCCGACCGCAGGTGCACCACTTCCAGCGAGAGGCCGACGACGTCGGCGAGCTCACCCAACCGGGCGACCGGCACCCCCCTGAGCACACCGGTGCGCAGTCCGACCGCCAGCGCGCCGATCACGACGCTCGATGCCCGAACCGGCACCGCGGTCATCACCTCAGGTCGCACCGGCCGCACGAAGCGGCGGCCGCCAACGGCCACCTGCAGGCACGGGTGCTCGCGCGGCCAGTTCTCGACCACCGAACAACCACCGTCGTCGGCGCGCACCCACAGCGCCGGACGGCCCCGCAACAGGTCCGGGAGGATCAAGAGATCCACCGTGCGCACCCTGAGCTCGACACGCACGGCCCCAACGGCGACGAGCGCTGCGTCTACCAAGGGATCCGCACGGGTGGTCTCGGCGGGACACAACGCCACGAGTGGTGAACATAGCCCATCGGACCACTCCTTGTGGCCTAGTCGCGGTCCGCTCGCACCGGTGGTGCTTGAGCCATCCGCCCCTTGGCCGCACGAACCGGCGCGGCGAGGGTGGGGCCGTGCTGCGCAAGAACCCACCGTCCCGAGGAGGTCCGAACGTGGACACCGCCACCTTCGACGGCATCGACGTTGCGCTCGTCGGCACCTACCCTCCTACCCAGTGCGGCCTCGCCACATTCGCCGCGTCGTTGCGGAACGGGTTGCTCGCCGCAGGATGCCGCACGGTCGGGATGATCCGGGTCGCGCCGGGTGAGATCGCGCCGGGCCGCCGCAGCGGCGCAGGTGGCCGGGCGGGCGCCGACCGACCCGAGGTCGTCGCCTGCTGGGACCCCGACGCCCCGCCGACCGCGGCGTTGCGGGCCGCGGCCCGGTACGGCGCCGTGATCGTGCAGCACGAGTTCGGGATCTACGGCGCCGACGACGGCGCCGCCGTGGTGGGCTTCCTGCGCCGCTGTGAGGTGCCGCGCATCGTCGTGCTCCACACCGTGCTGGCGTCGCCCTCACCCGGCCAGCTGCGGGTGCTCGCCGCGATCGTCGCCCACAGCGAGGTCGTCGTCGTGCAGAGCGAAGCGGCCCGCACCCGGCTGTTGCACAGCGTCGCCGTGCCGGCCACCAAGATGGCCGTCATCCCCCACGGTGCCGCTGTCGAACCCGATGGGGCGGTTCGCAAGCTCGTGGATGCACCCACGGTGCTCACCTGGGGTCTGCTCGGACCGGGCAAGGGCATCGAGCACGCCATCACGGCCTTCGCCCGGATCGGGACCCTCGTGCCCCAACCGGTGTACGCGGTGCTCGGTGGCACGCATCCGAAGGTACGGGCCAACGAGGGCGAGCGCTACCGAGACGGCCTCGTCGCGCTGGCCCGCCAGCTCGGCGTTGCACCGCGCGTGGTGTTCGACGACGCGTACCGGTCGGGCCCGGAGCTGCGCGCGCTCGTGCGGGGCGCCGACGTCGTCGTGCTGCCGTACGACTCGCGCGACCAGGTGACCTCCGGCGTCCTCGTCGAAGCGATCGCTGCGGCCCGCCCGGTGGTCGCCACGGCGTTCCCCCATGCGGTCGAACTGCTTGGCGGCGGCGCCGGGATCGTCGTTCGCCACGGGGATCCCGACGCGCTCGCGTCGGGGATCCGACGGGTGCTCACCACGCCCCGCACGGCGATCGCGATGCGCGAGCGATGCCGGGCGATGGCGGCGGACCTGGCCTGGCCGGCGGTCGGCGCCCGCTACGCCCGGCTCGCCACCGAGGTGCGTGCCGCACGGGTGGCCGCCTGACGATGGCCGCCGACGACCACCCCGGCGGGTTCTTCACCCGACACCCGGCCAACCCGGTGCTGACCGCCGACGACTTCCCCAAGATGGTGAACACCGCGTTCAACCCCGGGGTCGCCCGGTTCGAGGGTCAGACCCTGCTGTTGGTCCGCGTCGAGGACCGCACCGGGTTGTCCCGGCTCGTCGTGGCGCGCAGCGACGACGGGTTCGGGGACTGGCGCATCGAGTTCGACCGGGGCATGACCCCGCGCACGGACCGCTTCGAGGAGCACTGGGGCATCGAGGATCCGCGCATCACCCAGGTCGGCGACGAGTACCTGATCACCTACACCGGGTTCTCCCTCGGCGGGCCGCTGGTGTGCCTGGCGAGCACCCGGGACTTCGTGCGCTTCGAACGGCGCGGGGTACTGATGCCGCCCGAGGACAAAGACGCCGCCGTGTTCCCGACGACCTTCTCGGGCCGGTGGGCGCTGCTGCACCGACCGGCCCCGGCGATGGCCGGCCTCGGGGCCCACATCTGGTTGTCGTTCAGCCCGGACCTTCGCCACTGGGGTGACGGCCGGATACTGATTCCGGCGCGGCGCGGCGGATGGTGGGACGCCAACAAGGTGGGGCTCGGGCCGCCCCCGCTGCTCACCGACCGCGGGTGGCTGGTGTGCTACCACGCCGTGAAGACCACGGTGGCCGGTGCGGTCTACCGGCTCGGTCTGGCGTTGCTCGCCCGGGAGGACCCAACGGTGGTGCTCGCTCGGGGCAGCGAGTGGGTGTTCGGCCCGAGTGCGCCCTACGAGCTCGCCGGCGACGTGCCCGGCGTCGTGTTCCCCTGCGGCTGGTTGCTCGACGACGACGGCGACACCCTTCGCCTCTACTACGGCGCCGGCGACACCTCGGTCGCCGTTGCGTCCTGCAGCCTCGCGACCCTGTTGGACCACCTGGCGAGCCATCCCTGCCAACCCGAGCAGGCGGCGCCGCTGACGACGGCCCCGGTCCCGTCTGCACCGAATCAGCGGGACTGACGGGACGGACCTGCGGTGCGCCTCGCCGTCGTCACCCCCGCCGAGCCGCCCGGGTTCGGCACCGCCGCCACGATCGATCTCGCCGACCTGCTCCGTCAGACCCCCGGCGTGGACCGCCTCGACGTCGTCCGGGTCCACCGGGACCGCCTCGACGCAACGCGAGGCACCCGAGCCGGCGGCAACGGGGATGCCGGGATCGTCCGGGACGTCGCAGACGACTACGCCCGTGCGGCACACCTCGTGGCGCGACGCGGCGCCGAGGTCGTCGTCGTCGACGTGGCCGACGGGGTGTTCGGTGGGGTCGACGGCGAACTGCTCGGTGTGTTCCTCGACGAGTTGGCCCTCCCCTACCTGCTGCGTCTGCGCTCGGTGCCCTTCGCCCCCTCGCCGTCACGCTTCGGGGTGCTCGAGCGGTTCACCGCCGACGCCGCCAGCATCCTGGTGCCCCACGAAGCGGGCCGGCGACGGCTCCTCGGGTCACGCCTCGCTGCGCCCGGCACGGTCGGCGTGGTGCCCGTTGCGGCGCCCCACCCCGTCGGGCCCGGTTCGGGGGTCACCGACGTTCGCGACGGCCCGGGCGGGCGATGGGCACTTCCCACCGACGGTCACGGCCGGCTCCGCGTCGTGGTGCCCGTACGGTTCGGACCCCACGACGGGCTCCTCGGGTTGCTCGACGCGCTCGGCCGTATCCGCCACCACGACGTGGTCACCGTGATCGTCGCCGACGGAGCCGTGGCACCGGGCGAGGCCGATCGCCGGCGCATCGAGGTCGCCCGGCGCGTCGGCCGCCTCGGGCTCACGGGCACCGTGGTCGTCGACGACGGGCCCCTGCGGCCCGACGACGTCGCAGCGCTTCTCGGCTCCGCCGATCTCGTCGTCACGGTGCCCGAATCGGGCGACGACGCCGACACCAACGCTGAGCGGTACGGCGCGCCGTCGGCGGTCACGGCGGCGATCGCGGCGGGCTGCCCGGTGGTGGCAACCCCGTTCCCCTACGCCGAGGACCTCCTCGGCACCGGTGCGGGCACGCTCGTACCGTTCGCAGACACCGACGCGCTCGCCGCTGCGCTCGCCGACCTCGCCGAGCACCCCGACCGGCGGAGCGGCGCGCGCGACCACGCCCGGCGAACTGCGGCCCGGGTGAGTCCCGGGCCGGTC
>JBEIFW010000098.1:0-13311 GCA_040382215.1 Acidimicrobiales bacterium | reverse complement strand
GCGGCAACGACGGGGGCGGCAACGACGGGGGCGGCAACGACGGGGGCGGCAACGACGGGGGCGCCGACGAGCGCGGCTGCAACGACGGGGGCGGCAACGACCAAGGCGACTGCTGCGGGCGCCGGCAACTCGGTGGAGGTGGTGCTGAAGGAATGGTCGATCGAGGCGCCGACGAAGATCAAGGCGGGCACCATCGAATTCGTGGTCAAGAACGCCGGGACGGCGAACCACGAGCTCGACATCGTGAAGGGTGACTCGTACGCAACGCTCCCGAAGAGCGATTCGGGCGCAATCCTCGAAGACAAGCTTCCGGCGGGGGCGCTCCAGCCGGTCGTTGGTCGTTTCGCAGCCAACGCCACGGCAAAGGGCACCGTCACGGTCACCCCGGGCAAGTACGTGCTCGTGTGCAACATTGCGTTCGGTGCGAACAGCCATGCCGGCAAGGGACAGCGCCTCGACATCGAGGTGACCGCCTGAGACTGGGCCTGCCGTCGAACGCTGGGAAAAATCCCAGCGTGTCCCCTTGACAATGGCCGGACCGGTCGTAATCTGCGCCCCGAACGGTCGACTTCGAGGGGCGATCAACCGTGGCAGCTTCCCGTTTGGTTTGGCTGGATCGTGGCGCATGTAAGGGCCTCGATCCAGAGATCTTCTATCCCGAGACCGATGAGGAATCCGACGCGGCCAAGGAGATCTGCGGCCGCTGCGTGGTGCAGAAGGCATGCCTCGAGCACGCGCTCCTCGCCCGTGAGAAGGTCGGCGTGTGGGGCGGCGCCACCGAGCGGGAGCGCCGCCGGATCGTGCGCCAGCGCCGCCGCAGCGCCTGAGCCTGGTGGGCAGCGCCGTTAGCCTGCCCCGGATGTGGAACCACAACTGTTCGATGGCGTCGGCGGCTGGCCCGGCGTACTGGGTTCGCTGATCGCTGGGCGCGATCTCGAGGCCTCGCTCGCCGGGGCTGCGATGGGCCAGATCCTCGAGGGGAACGCCACATCCGCGCAGATCGCAGGCTTCGTGATCGCCCTGCGGATGAAGGGCGAGTCAGTGAGCGAGTTGTCCGGGATGCTCGATGCGATGCTTGCCGCGGGGGAGCGGGTGGTGCTGCCCGAGGGCCTCGACGCGGTCGACATCGTGGGCACCGGTGGCGACCGGAGCCATTCGATCAACGTCTCGACCTTGTCGATGCTGGTGGTCGCAGGGGCCGGGGTACCGGTGTGCAAGCACGGGAACCGAGCGGCGTCGTCGAGCTGTGGTGCGGCCGACCTGCTTGCCGAACTGGGCGTGCGGATCGAACTCGACGCCGCCGCGGTCGCTGCGTGCGTGGCCGAGACCGGGGTGGGGTTCTGCTTCGCTCCCCGTTTCCATCCGGCGCTGCGTCATGCCGGCCCGACCCGGCGCGAACTCGGCGTGCCGACGGCGTTCAACATCCTCGGCCCGCTCGCCAACCCGGCGCGGGTGCGGCGGTTCGCACTCGGGGTTGCCGATGCCCGCATGGCGCCGAAGATGCTCGGCGTGTTGCAGTCCCAGGGGGCGGTGCGGGCACTCGTGGTGCATGGCGACGACGGTCTGGACGAACTGACGACGACGACGACGTCGAACGTGTGGGAACTGCGCGACGGATCGGTCACCCATTGGATCCTCGACCCGCGTGAGCTCGGCGTCGCCCGGGCGACGGCGCCGGACCTGCGAGGGGGCGATCCGGCGCTGAACGCCCGCTTCGCACGCGCCGTCCTCGCGGGCGATCGCGGCCCACATCGCGACATCGTCGTGCTCAACGCAGCGGCGGGGTTGCTCGTGGCGGGCCGCGTCGATGATCTGGCGGAGGGAGTGCGGCTGGCGGGCGACACGATCGACGCAGGTTCGGCAGCCGCCACGCTCGATCGTCTCGTCGAGCGCTCGAACCGCCCCTGAGGCGGGGCCGCCGGCGGGCGGTCAGCGGCGGGGGATCGGGCTTCGGCGGGGCTGGAACGATGGCACTCGGGTGGCGGGGGAGCTGAGCAGGCCGTCGCAGGTGTCGATGCGCAGCCGACCGGCCTCGGCATCGAGCCAGGCGCCCACACACGTGAGTTCGTCGTCGTCGGGGGACTCGGCGACGTCGCCCTCCAACAGGACCAGGCGTGGTTGGTCGTCGTGCGCAGTCCACGAGGTGACGAGCCGCCCGCCGACGAGTTCGGCGCCTCCACCGTCGGCCATCTGGATCCGCAGCCGCCCCGACCGGCGCAGCGAATCGACGCGGCGCTGACGGCGCACGACGCGAGCGAAGGCCTCCGCTCGGTCGCGCACCGTGGCGGCCTCCTCGAAGCGCTCCTGGGCGGCGAGCAGCCGCATCCGTTCGGCGAGAGGTTCGAGGACGATCTCCGGGCGACCCTGCAACGCATCGAGGGTTCGGCGCACCACGGCTGCGTAGCCGGCGGCATCGGAGCCGCCCGCGCACGGGCAACTCGCCACCCCGAGCCGGGCCGGAGCGCAGAGGCCCTCCCGTAACGGGGGCCCTCCCGCCCGGGGCCGCAACGTGCAGCGCCGGAGCGGCAGGGCCGACTCGACCGCTTCGACCACCTGTCCGGCGAGGCCGGCAGGCAACGGGCCGAGCGTGACGGCCGGCCCGGCACCCGGGGTACGCCCGACGACGAGGCGCGGGAACGCCGCCGTGGGATCGAACCGGACGTACGAGTTCGCCCGATCGCCCTTACCGACTGCGTTGTAGCGCGGGCGGTGGTGGCGGATCAGGTGGTGCTCGCGCACCGCAGCCTCGAGGGTGGTGGCGCAGGCGAGGTGGTCGATCCGGTGCACCTCGCGCAGGAGCCCGCCGACGCGGCGGCGCTCGTCGCCCGAGAAGTAGGAGCGGACCCGCTGTCGCAGGTCGGTGGCCTTGCCGACGTAGAGCACCTCGTCGCTCGCACCGAGGAAGCGGTAGACGCCGGGCCGACGGGGCAGGTCGGTGGTGAGGCGGAGCTTGCCGACCTGTGGGTGGCCGCCGAGGCGGGGGAGCGCGAGGAGATCGTCGAGGCCGAGCACGCCGAGCCGGGCGGCCCGTTCGAGGAGCAGGTGGAGCAACTCCATGGTCGCGAGGGCGTCGTCGAGCGCTCGGTGGGTGGGCTTGTGGTGGAGCCGGAAGCGCTCGGCGAGCGTGCCGAGACGGCAGTTGGGCACCTCGTCGCGCACCAGGCGCCGGGCGAGGGCGCACGTGTCGACGACGGGATTGGCCAGGCGGGGCCGCTGGTCGGCGGCGAGCGCAGCATCGAGGAAGGACACATCGAACCGGACGTTGTGGCCCACCACGACGGTGCCCTCGAGGAAGTCGGCGAGTGTGGGCAGCACGGCGGCGATCCGCGGGGCTGGTGCGACCATCGCCTCGGTGATGCCGGTGAGGTAGGTGATCTCGGGCGGGATGCCCCGACCCGGGTTCACCAGCGTCTGCAGGGTGCCGATGATCTCCCCGCCACGCACCTTCACCGCGCCGATCTCGGTGAGCGCATCGGTGGCGGGGCTGGTGCCCGTGGTCTCCACGTCGACCACGCAGAAGGTGACCTCGACCAGCGGCGTGCCCAGGTCGTCGAACGTACGTTGCACCCGGCCCACCGTAGCGAACGGGTGTACGAAGTTTCGGGACGGCGCGCGGCAGGGCTGTCTCCGTGTGGCGGAGTGTGGCGGGAACCCCCGGGGTGCTCGATGATCCGGGCCGTAGCATCCGACCATGACCGACGAAGGAGCCCGGGTGCCCGACGAGGCGATCCGACCCGCGCTCGAGCTGGCCTTCGCCGCATCCGTACTCGCCGCTCGCCCGCCGACGTCGGTCCCGCTCCCGGCGGCGTTGCGCCCCTTCGCCCGGTTCCAGAAGCTGCCGACGGCGGCCCTCGCCGCAGTGCGCCGCGTGCTCGACGCCGATGACGCGTTCCGGGAGCGGCTGGCCGCCTCGGTGGATGCTGATCTGCTCGGCCGGCCGTCACAGCTGTACCTTGCGCGTCCGCCGCACTGGGAGGCCGAACTCGCCGCGGCGGTGGCCGAGCAGGACCTGGCACAGGCCATAGCCCTCGACGCTCGAGAGGAACGCAGCGCGCGTCGTCGTCTGGCGGCCGCAGAGGCGGCCGCCAGGCGGGCCGGTGCGGAGCTCGCTGCGGCAACGCTCGAGCTCGCCGTGCGGGCCGATGGCGTCGCCGTCCTCGAACGGCGCGCCGCCGAGCTCGAGCGGGCGTTGGCGGGGTCGGAGGAAGAACGTCGGGGTCTGGAGCGCCGACTGCGCGCCGCCGAGCAGCGTGCGAACGCTGCCGAGCAGCGTGCGAACGCCGCCGAGGCGCGTGCGAACGCCGCCGAGCAGCGGTTGGCGGAGATGGAGGCCGCGCCGCCGACGAACGGGCCGACGGTCCCGGCGGTGGGTCCGGCGGTCGACCGGGCGCTCGAGGTCATGGACGACGCCGTCGTACGCCTGGCTGCGGCCGTCGAGCGCGCCCGCGGTCTGCTCGAACCGTCGCCGGCCTCCACGCCGGGCCCCCGCGAGCGCCGCCGGGAGCCCCTCGCCGTCGTGCGCGGGCTGCCGGCCCACGCTGCCGAGCTCGCCCGAGCCTGGCTGGCCACACCCGGGGTGATCCTGCTCGTCGACGGCTACAACGTGGCCAAACTCGGCTGGCCGCGCGAGTCGTTGCCCGTGCAACGAGAGCGGCTGCTCGACGCGCTCGAGGCCATGGAGGCCCGGCTCGGGACGCAGGTCGAGGTCGTCTTCGACGGTGCCGACCTCGGGGCGGCCCGGCCGTCGGGCCGCCGGCACGTGCGCGTGTCGTTCAGCCCGCCCGGAGTGAGCGCTGACGAGATGATCCTCGAGCTGTTGGCCGCGCTCGCGGCAGCGATCCCGGTGATCGTCGCCACCGACGACGGCGCCGTGCGCGAGGCAGCTCGCCGGCGCCACGGCGCAACGCTCATCGGCTCCCGCCAGCTCCTGGCGGCGGCCCGCTGCTGACGGCGTTGGCGAGGCGCCGCCGGCCGGTCTCGACCTGGTCGGCCAGGAGCCGTTCGAGCACCGGACCGAACAGCCCGCCGTCGTAGACGAGCTCGACGACGAGGCGTGCACCGGTGTCGGTCGGGGTGACCTCGGCGCCGAGCACCCAGGCCGAATGCGATCGGCCGTCGCGTTCAGCCCGCTCGAATCGCACCGAACGGGGCGCGTCGTGTCGTGCGCGCACCATCCGCAGCCGCTTGGACCGCGCGAGCGGGCCCAGGCGGCCGGTGAGCTCGACCGCCCAGGCCGGCGGCTCGGCGCCGGGCTCGGCGGTCGCCCGGGTGACGAGCGGCATCCACGTCGGATAGTGCGTGAGATCCTCGACCCAGGCGAACACGGTCTCGGGGGAGGCGGGGAGTTCGTGGACCACGACCTGGCGCACGTCACTCCTTGAGTGCGACGGCGTTGGGGGTGACGTTCATCTTCGGTTCGTACGCTGCGACCTCGATGCGGCGGGCCTCGCCGCCGAGCGCCGCGCGCAGTTCGTCGCGACACGGGGCACACGGACCGTAGAAGCGGCCCGTGTGTTCGGTTCGGCAGCGGGGGCACGTGAACGTGATCAGGTCCATCGGTCGGTCAGGGTGCTCCGGGGTCGGGGGTGAACGGGAGGGGTTCGTCGGTGCCGGTCGGGGCGGTCTGGGCTCGCTGGCGGGCGGCTTCCCGGCGCTTGCGGCGCCGGCCCTTGCCCCGGGTGACGGATTCGACGCTGTCGTTCGGGTGTTCGTTCGAGGACGGGTCGGAATCCTCGGCGGCGCCGGTCACGCGGGAGGGATCGATGGCGACGGGCACCTCGGTCTCGGGTGCGAACCCGGGGAACAACGCCGGCTGGGCGAGCCGGCGGTCGTCGAGCCACCATCCCCGCGGAGGCCGTAGCCGCTGCGCATGCGTGGTGCACAGGCCGTGATCGATCGAGCCGTCGTCTCCCGGACGGTCGAGCCACACCAGGAGGCGCCGAGGGTCGAAACCCCAGCGGACGGCCGCGGGTTGCGAGCACTCGGGGCGCTCGCAACGGGGGACCATGGGCGAACGGTACCGGCCGCCGGCGCAGCCCCCGTGGATCGCCGGTCGGTCAGCTCGACAGCTCTAGGCCTGCGAGCGTCCCGTCGTCGCGCCAGCGTTCGAGGATCCGGCCGAAGCGCATCCCGTCGATCGACACGTTGCGACGCGACCGCTCCGAGGGCTTGCCCTCGTTGTTGTAGTAGCCGGGGGTGCAGTTCTCCAGGTAGGTCTCGGCCATCCTGGCCTGCTCGACCACGAACGTGCCCCAGTCGTCCTCGGCCGCCTGGGACGCCTCCACCATCGTGACCCCGTCCGCTGCGAAGCGGGCCAGCAGGTAGGCCGCATGGCGGGCCCGCTCGTCGATCATCTGGGGAAAGTTGACGGTGAAGCCCGACTGCTCGCCGGAGAACACCAGGCAGTTGGGGAACCCGCGGCTGTGCATGCCGTGCAGGGTGTGGGCACCGTCGGCCCAGCGCTCGGTAAGGGTGATCCCGCCGCGGCCGACGATCTCGTAACCGGCCCGCTGCGTGTACGCCGTGCCGACCTCGAAGCCGGTGGCGAACACGAGGCAGTCGAGCTCGTACTCGACGCCGGCGACGACCACGCCCCGCTCGGTGATCCGCTCGACGCCCTTGCCATCGGTGTCGACGAGGGTGACGTTGGGCCGGTTGAACGTCTGCAGGTAGAAGTCGTTGAAGCACGGTCGCTTGCAGAACTGCCGGTAGTACGGCTTGAGCGCCTCGGCCGTCGACGCGTCCTCGACGAGGTCGTCGACCCGGGCGCGGATCTGTTCCATCTTCAGGTAGTCGGCGTGCTCGAGCGATGTGGCCACCTGCTCGCGCCGCTGCTTGGCCCGGGCCCCCATGCCGAGGGTCCGCACGATCTCGGTCCAGCCGTCGTTCACGAGGTCCTCGTCTTCGGGGCGGCCCGAGACCAGGTTGTTGAAGTTCTCCATCCGTCGGCGCTGCCAGCCGGGTTCGAGCGTCGCAGCCCACTCTGGATCGGTCGGCCGGTTGGCGCGCACATCGACCGACGACGGGGTGCGCTGGAACACGTACAGGTGTCCGGCGGCCTCGCCGAGGTGCGGGATGCACTGCACGGCGGTGGCACCCGTTCCGATGATGCCGAGGCGCTTGTCGGCGAGCCGGTCGAGCCCACCTTCGGAGGTGCCGCCGGTGTAGGCGTAGTCCCAGCGGCTGGTGTGGAACGTGTGGCCCCGGAACGAGTGGATCCCCGGGATGCCGGGCAGCTTCGGCCGGTTCAGCGGACCGTTGGAGAGGATCACGAAACGGGCTCTCATGGCGTCGCCGCGGTCGGTGACGATGATCCAGCGCCGGTCGGCGTCGTCCCAACGCAACTCGGTGACCCGGGTGGAGAAGCAGGCGTTGTCGTACAGGCGGAAGAACCGGCCGATCGCACGCGAGTGCTCGAGGATCTCCGGAGCGGACGCGTACTTCTCCTTGGGTACGTAGCCGAGTTCCTCGAGCAGCGGCAGGTAGATGTACGACTCGACGTCGCACGCGGCGCCCGGATATCGGTTCCAGTACCAGGTGCCGCCGAAGTCGCCGCCGGCCTCGATGACGCGCACGTCCTCGACGCCGGCCTGGCGCAGGCGGGCCCCGGCGAGCAGGCCGCCGAAGCCGCCCCCGATGACCGCAACCTCCACGGTGTCGGTGAGGGGGGCTCGCGGGGCGGGCGGGGTGTAGGGGTCGTCGAGGTAGCGGGCGAACTCGCCGCGGATCTCGACGTACTGGTCGTTGCCCTCGGCTCGCAACCGCTTGTCACGCTCGGCGCGGTACTTGCGCCGGATCTCGGTCGGATCGAAGGGCTCCTGTGCGGTCAGGCTCGTGGTCACGCCCGGTCCTTCCTCGAGGGGTGCCCGCAGGTTAGGACAGCCGTCCCGACCGTCGGCAACGGCTGGCACGACTCGGCCGTGACGCGCAACGGCCCCGCCAGTGGCGGGGCCGGAGTGGGCGATACGGGCCTCGATCCCATGACCTCCACGGTGTGAACGTGGCGCTCTTCCGACTGAGCTAATCGCCCGGGGCTTGCGAAACCTACCATCGGGCTCGGCGTCCGTCACCCCGGCAGAACGCAGACGGTGCGCAGCCGTCGGTCGATGAACGCACCGGTCGGGCTCGGACAGACCGAAGCGGGCTGCAGCACGGCCGACGCCGTCCCGGCTCGGGGACCCGAGCACGGTACCTCCTCGACCAGGTCACCGGGGAGGATCTGGACGCACGATCCGGGTTCGATCACGCCGTCGACCGCGGAGGGGACGGGTGCGGCCGGATCGCGTCGGGCGTAGGCCGATCCGACGAAGAGCACGGCGACGATCACCAGCGCGAGCACGGTGAACACCGGGAAGCGCCGCCGGCCCGACCCGCGTACCGCCCCGTGTTCCGGTGCGCCGCCTGTCCCGTCGTCGGCCAGGTCGTCGGGTACCGGGGTGCCCGCCCGCAGCCCGGCGTCGTAGCGGGCACGCCGGGCGGGGTCGGAGAGCACTCGCCACGCCTCGTTCAGCTCGGCCATGCGGGCTGCGTCGCCGCCAGGTGCATCCGGGTGGGTGCGTCGTGCGAGGCGCCGGTACGCGCGGTGGATCTCGTCGGGTGTGGCATCCGTGGCGACGCCGAGACGCTCGTACCACGTGCGCACGGGAGCAAGCGTAGGAGGACGGCGCGAGCCGGGCACCGACGGGCTCAGGCCTCGACCGTGCCGCCGGCGCGCCAGTACTCGCCGTCGGCGCGATCGAGGAAGCCCTCGTCGACGAGGTACCGCCGCAGCGCAGCGGTGTCGGCGTGCCACCGGCCGAGAATCAGGTTGACGGCGGTTTCGCCATAGCGCCGGCCGGGCTCGAACTCCTGCGCAAGCAGGTCGAGCACCACGAGCCGCTTGTGGCGCACGGTCGGGATGGACAGCAGGCGTCCGTCGCGCACGAAGGAGCGCCGCACCGCAGCGGTTCCCGGCGGCCCGTCGGGCACGATGGCGGCCGGGCGGTCCTGGGCTGCGGTGCGCGCCGCCGTGGCGAAGGCCTCGCCGAGCAGCAGGTAACGGTCGGGCCCGTCGGCTTCGACGAGCCCGGCGCGCTCTAGCCGGATCAGCGCCTTCACGACCCGGGTGCCGTCGAGGCCGGTGGCCGCCACGATCTCGGCGACGTTCGACGCATCGAGCACCAGTGCCGCCACCACTCGGCGCCGGTCGGGGTCGGCCAGCAGACCGACCAGCGCGGCGGGGTCGAGCACCGAGGATCAGTACCCGAGGCCGACGTCGACGCGCCCGATCAGCTCCTCGCCGGCGGCGAACCGCCGCACGTTTGCGGCGATGCGCTCCGACAGCAGCGGTGCGGCCATCTCGGGGGTGTTGCCGACGTGCGGGGTGATGATGCTGTTGGGCAGGAACCACAGGGGGTGTTCCTCGGGCAGCGGCTCGGGGTCCGTGACGTCGAGCGCAGCCCCGCCGATCACCCCGCTGCGCAAGGCCTCGACGAGGTCGTCGGTGACGATGTGCTTGCCGCGTGCGACGTTCACCAGCCACGCGTGCCGCTCCATCAGTTCGAGCTCGGCGGCTGAGATGATGCCCTCGGTGTCGGAGGTGAGCGCGAGGGCGAGCACCACGAGATCTGCGCCGGGCAGCGCATCGGCGAGGCGGTCGCTCTCGAGCACGACGTCGACGCCGTCCATCTCCTGGGCCCGATTCCGCACGACGGTGATGTGCGCTTCGAACGGGGTGAGGAGCCGAATCAGCGACCGGGTGATCCCGCCGCCGCCCAGGATCGTGACGCGCCCGCCGATCAGGTTGCGTCCGCTCGGGCCGAGCCAGCGCGTCGCCCGCCCGTAGGCATGCACGTTGCGCAGACCGGCGAGCCCGAGGCTGAGGGCCAGCTCCGCGACCGGTTCGGCATAGACACCCTTGCCGCAGGTCCAGATGCGGTCGTCGTCGAGCAGGTCGGTGAAGGCCTCGATCCCGGCCCAGGGCAGCTGCACCCACCGCAGGTGATCTCCGGCGGCGAGGGCGCCGGCGAGCAGGTCGGGCCGGCGCGGCGAGCCCCACACCAACCCCTCGGCCTCATCGAGCGGGACCACGTGGCCGCCACCGGCGACGACTGCATCCGGGATCCAGGACGGCACGTCGTGCGGGGCGACGGCGATGCGTGGTGCTCGTGGGGGTGTCATGCCGGCGGCGAGGCTAGCGGCCGACGGCGCGCCGTCGCCCGGACAGTGCGATCAAGCCGGCGAGCAGGATGCTCACCACGAGCACCATCGTCCCGAACACGTTGAGCTGTGGTGGCACGCGGCTGCGCTTGGTGTTCCACACGTAGACCGGGAAGGTCTCGGTGAGCCCCGAGTTCAGGTAGGTGATGATGAAGTCGTCGAGGCTCAGCGCGAAGGTCAGCAGCGCAGCGGCCAGGATCCCGGGTGCGATCAACGGGAGGGTCACCCGGCGGAAGGTCGTCACCGGACCGGCACCGAGGTCCATGGCGGCGTCCTCGAGGCTCCAATCGAAGCCGCGCACGCGGGCCTTGACCGTTGTTGCCACGTAGCTCACGCAGAACATCACGTGGGCGATCACGATCGTGACCACGCCGCGGCTGATCCCGAGCGTGGAGAACCACAGCAACAGGGAGAACCCGAGCACGATCTCGGGCATGGTGAGTGGCAGCACCAGCAGTGCGTTGAGCGCGCCGCGACCCCGGAAGCGGTATTTGACGGCCGCCAGCGCGACGAGCGTGCCCAGGACGCACGAGATCGCCGTGGCCACGGCGGCTACCTCGAGGCTCGTGACGAACGCGTCGCGCAGCTTGGGGTCCCGGAACGGATCGGTCCACGCGTCGAGCGAGAACTCGTTCCACTCGTAGTTGCGGGCGCCGACGGGCCGGTTGAAGGAGAACAGCACGATCACGGCGATCGGGACGAACAGGTACAGCAGCACCACGAGCGCCCACACGTCGAGCAGGCGGGCGGCGACCCGGCGACCGAGCGCGCTCATGATCGGCTCACGCCAGGTCCTCGGTGCCCAGCAGCCGGGCGTACACCAGCACCCCGGCAAGGATCAGGGCCATCAGCACGAACGACAGCGCCGACATCTGCGGCTTGAGGAACTCCTTGGCGAAGTTGGCGACGATGACCGAACCGATCATGCGCTGGTTGTCGGAGCCGAGGAACTCGGCGTTGACGAAATCGCCGGCCGCCGGGATGAATGTGAGCAGGCTCCCGGCGAACACGCCGGGCAACGACAGCGGCAGCGTCACGCGCCGGAACGTCCGCAGCGGGCCGCCGTAGAGGTCCTGGCCGGCCTCGACGAGCCGCCGGTCGACCTTCTCGAGGCTCACGAACACGGGCAGGACCATGAACGGCAGGTAGTTGTACGTCAGCGCCCCGATGACGGCGAGGTCGGTGGCCAGGACGCCGTCCTCGGGGCCGAACAGCCCGACGGCCTGCAAGAACCCGACGACGGGACCGTTGCCCCCGAGCAGCACCCGCCAGGCGATGGCCCGCAACAGGTACGTGGTGAAGAACGGCAACACGACGAGACCGAGCAGGAGCCCCTTGGCCCGCCCGCCACGCGTGGCGATGACGTAGGCCAAGGGGTAACCGAGCGCAACGGCGGCCACGGTGGCGACCGCCGCGTACCAGAACGTCCGCAGGACGACCTCGCTGTTGTCGGCGAAGACGTCGACGAAGTTCGACAGCCCGCCGTCGTCGAGCGAGAGCATCCCGAGCCGGACCATCGGTACGACGAAGAAGACGCCCAGCCAGACGACGCCCGGCGCCACCAGCACCCACGGCACCCACCACGGGGTGCTGCGCCCTGCCGCCGACACCGCCACTTCAGGCGCCTACTGCTGGGTCGCGGCGTTGAAGGCCTCGGCGAGCTGCTTGTCCTCGTCGGCGGTGAGAACCCGGAACTCGTGGAGCTTCACCCCTGCGCCGGGGTTGATGAGCGGGTTCTTCCGGGCCTCGGCCGACATCTTCTCGACCGCACCCTGCACCGGTGCGCGGTAGGCGATCGACTCGTACAGGCCGGCGGCGACGGCGGGGTCGTACACGTAGTTCAGGAGCTTTTCGGCACCCGCCTTGTTCGGCGCACCGATCAGGATCATCGCCCAGTCCGTGAAGCTCATCGCCCCCTCGGCCGGCAGCACCCACTTCAACCCGGGCTTCTCGGCCTGGAGCTGTGCGATGTCGCCCGACCAGGCCACCGATGCCCAGGCCTCTTGGGCGCCGAGGTCGTCGGTGTAGCTGTTGCCCGTGATCTTGCGGAACTGGCCCTTGTCCCGGGCCGCCTTGATCTTCTCGATCGCCGCGAGCGCGTCGGCGACCTTGGCCTCCTCGGGCTTCTTGCCGTCGAGGAGCATCATCAACCCGACGGTGTCGCGCATCTCCGACAGCAGCGTGACCCGGCCCTTCAGGCGGGGGTCGAGCAGGTCGGCCATGCTCTTGATCTCGAAGCCGGCCTTGTCCGGCCAGTAGGCGATGCCGGTCTGCCCCTGCGCCCACGGGATCGTCGCCGTGCGCCCTTTGTCCCAGGGCGAGTCGGCGAGATCGGCGAGGACGTTCTTCTTGTTCGGGAAGGTGGCCGCGTCGAACGCCTGCACGTACTTCCGCTCGACCATCCGGGCCGCCATCCAGGTGGTGAGCACCACGATGTCGACGCCGACGCCCTTGCCCTTGGCGAGGTCGGGGGAGAACTTGTCGAACCAGCTGTCGTTGTCCTCGACCGCGGTCGTGTAGTCGACGGCGAAGCCGACGGCCTTCGTGAAGCCGGTCAGCGTCGGGGAGGTCGCCGGGTCGTCGCCTTCGATGTAGAGCGGCCAGTTGTGGAACACGACCTTCTTGCCGCCTGACGATCCGCTCGAGTCGTCGCCGCAGGCGGTGAGCAAGGTCGGGGCCAGTGCGGCGGCGGCGCCACCGGCGGCGAGACCGCCGAGGAAGCGGCGCCGGGTGATCGAGGGGTGCATGGCGGGGTCCTCCGGGGGTTGGGGTTCGAGCTGGGGGGTTTACAGCGAGGCTTCGACGTGGTCGACGTCGGTTCCGGTGGCGCCGGCACGGGTGCTGTGGCCGGCGAGGACCACCGGGGCGTCCGGCGGCCAGGCGACCCAGGCGGTGTCGCCGGGGCGCACCGGTTCGTGGGTGGAGGCGACCTCGGCGGCGAGCGGGGTGCCGTCGTCGGTCCGCAGCAGCACCCGGCGGGTGGCGCCCTCGAACAGCAGGTCGGTGACCGTGGCCCGAAGGCCCGGGCCGCTCGCCGGGGGGGTGCCCAACAGGTACAGGCGCTCGGGTCGCAGCATGAGCGTGGCCCCGTCGCCAACCGCGGGGCCGTCGCCG
>JBEIFW010000097.1:0-13313 GCA_040382215.1 Acidimicrobiales bacterium | reverse complement strand
GGCGGCGAGCAGCGCCGCTTCGTTGACGAGGTTCTTCAGATCGGCGCCCACCATGCCGGGGGTGGCGGCGGCCAGCGAGGCGAGCGAGACGTCGCCGCCGAGGGGCACGTGGCGGGTGTGCACCCGCAGGATCGCCTCGCGTCCGGTGATGTCGGGCGGGTTGACGACGATGCGACGGTCGAAGCGCCCGGCCCGCAGCAGGGCCGGATCGAGCACGTCGGCCCGGTTCGTCGCGGCGACGACGATCACGCCTTCGGACCCGGTGAAGCCGTCCATCTCCGTGAGGATCTGGTTGAGGGTCTGCTCGCGCTCGTCGACCCCACCCAGGCTCGCCCCACCGCCACGGGCCCGTCCGATGGCGTCGAGCTCGTCGATGAAGATGATGGCGGGCGCCACCTTTTTGGCCTGGTCGAACAGGTCGCGCACCCGGCTGGCGCCCACCCCGACGAGCATCTCGATGAACTCCGAGGCCGAGGCCGAGAAGAACGGCACGCCGGCCTCGCCCGCCAGCGCCCGGGCCAGCAACGTCTTGCCGGTGCCCGGCGGGCCCGACAGCAGCACGCCGCGGGGCAGCTGCGCGCCCACCTTGCGGAACCGCTCGGGGTTGCGGAGGAACTCGACGATCTCGACCACCTGCTCTTCGACCTCGTCGATGCCGGCGACGTCGGCGAACGTGGTGCGCGTGCCGCCGTTCGCGTCGACGCGCACCGCCTTGGACCGCCCGATCCCGCCCAGGCCTCCGGCGCCGGCCATGCCCCGGGTGAGGGCCCGGCTGCCGAACACCAGCAGCCCGACGAACAGCAGCGTGGGGCCGAAGTTCACCAGCAGCGTCTGCCACAGCGGGACCTCGGTGAACAGCGAGGTCGCGCTGACCTCGACGCCCTTGGCCTGCAGGCGGGCGAACAGGTCGTCGTCGGCGAACGAGGGGCGCTCGGTGTCGAACTGCGAGACGGTCACCGTGGTCGGCTCCGCCCCGTCGCCGGGCATGGCGAGTGCGGCCGGGGTGCGCAGCTCGCCTTGGATGGTGTCGCCCTTGGCGCTGATGCGGGTCACGTTGCCGGCGTCGAGCTGGGCGAGGAACTGGGTGTACGCGATCGTCGTCGGGCCCTCCTCGGCGGTGAGGAACGACCCGATCGCCCAGTTGGCCACGAGCAGGCCGACGATGAGGAGCCACCAGCGGGCCCGCCGCAACGGGTTGGTGGGCCCGCTGGTGGCCGGCGACGGTGTCGGGGGCGGCGGAGGGGCGCCCTCCACCCGCCAGGGCTGGCGCGGCGGTGGTGGGGCCGGCGGAGCCTTGCGGCCGGCACGGTCCGGGGGCGGCGGAGGTGAGGGGAGCGACGGCATCGGCTCCGGCATGCTCGCGCAGCGCGAACATGCCGTCATGAGCGATTCGCCGGTGTCCCGGTTCCCCGTGCCCGATCTCGCCGAGCTGCCCGACGACATCCGGACCCGCATCGAGGCGGTGCAGGCCAAGTCCGGGTTCGTGCCCAACGTGTTCCTGGCGCTGGCCCACCGGCCCGACGAGTGGCGGGCGTTCTTCGCCTACCACGACGCCCTCATGGAGCGCGAGGGCGGGCTCACCAAGGCCGAGCGGGAGATGATCGTGGTGGCCACCTCCGCCGCCAACGACTGCCTCTACTGCGTGGTCGCCCACGGGGCGATCCTGCGCATCCGGGCCAAGTCGCCCACGATCGCGGACGAGCTCGCGACCAACTGGCGGCAGGCCACGGTCACCGACCGGCAGCGGGCGATGCTGGCCTTCGCCGTCATGCTCGCCCGCACCCCCGAGCTCGTCGAGTCCGACGATCTCGATGCCCTGCGGCACAACGGCTTCACCGACGACGAGATCTGGGACATCGGGGCGATCACCGGGTTGTTCGCCCTGTCGAACCGGCTCGCCCACCTGTCGGCCATGCAGCCCAATGCCGAGTTCTTCCTGATGGGCCGGATCCCCAAGGGGTAGGGTCCCGGTCTGCTCGGGGAAGGGGCCACCACATGCTGTTCGAACTGCGTCGGTACGAAGCCCAGCCGGGCAAGCGCGACGAACTCGTCGAGATCATGGACAACGAGGTGATCCCGTTCCAGGCCGGTCAGGGCATGGCCGTCCTGGGGAGCTGGGTCGACGAGGAGAATCCGGACGTCTACGTGTGGTTGCGCCGGTTCGACTCCGAGGAGGACCGAAAGGCCTTGTACACCAAGGTCTACGAGTCCGACCACTGGAAGCAGCACCTGGCGCCGCAGTTCCCGGCGATCCTGCGCCGGGAGAGCATCCAGGTGACGCGCCTGGTGCCCACCCGCAGCTCGATCATCCGCTGAGCGGCGAGCTCAGCGGGCCCAGGCGACACGCCCCAGCTCCACCGGGGACGACAGCCCCGGGTGCGAGGGCAGCACGCGCACGGTGAAGCCGTAGCGCCCGTTGCGCTCGCAGTGGAACGACCCTTCGTAGATGGTAGGGCCACCGTCGGGCCGGTCCGTGCAGGCGAGCGACACCACCGCGGGGGCGACGAGTTCGTCGCCCTGGCCCACCTGGCCGTGGACGAGTTGCACCTCGACGTCGTGGGCCTGCAGCCGGCCGAGGTCCACCTCGACGCGCACGTCCCGCCGGACGCCCAGTTCGGCAGCGGCGGTGTCGGCGTGGACGGCCTGCACCGTCACCGCCGGCCACGCGTCGGTCACCGCGTGTTTCCACCGGGCGAGGTCCCGGGCCTGGCGGGCGTCGTCGGCCACCATGGCGTCGGCCCCTGCGGCAGCCGGCTCGTAGAGCCGCTCGACGTACTCGCGCACCATCCGGTTCGCCGTGACCACCGGGCCGAGTGAGGCGAAGTTGTGCTTCACCCGCCGCATCCAGCGCCGCGGTACCGGACCCTCGGTGCGGACGTAGTACAGCGGGACGATCTGGTGCTCGAGAAGATCGAAGAGGCTGTCGGCCTCGATGCGGTCGCGCACGGCGAGGTCCTCGACGCCCTCGACGGAGGAGATGGCCCAGCCGTTGGCGCCGTCGAAGCACTCGTCCCACCAGCCGTCGAGGATCGAGCAGTTGAGCGTGCCGTTCAGCGCCGCCTTCATGCCCGAGGTGCCACAGGCCTCCTGGGGCCGCCGGGGGGTGTTGAGCCAGATGTCGCAGCCTTGGTAGAGCGCCCGGGCGATGGCGATGTCGTAGTCCTCGACGAACACGAAGCGGTGCCGGACCCCGAGCTCGTTGGCCCACGACTGGATCTCCTGGATCAGCCGCTTGCCCTGGTCGTCGGCGGGGTGGGCCTTGCCGGCGAACACGAACTGCACCGGCTTGTCCGCCGACAGCAGCAGCGCCTTGAGTCGATCCGGTTGTGAGAGCAACAACGTGGCGCGCTTGTAGGTGGCGAAGCGACGGGCGAAGCCGATGGTCAGCACCCGGGGATCGAGCACGGTGGCGCACCAGGCCACGTCGCTCGTCGACATGCCCTGCGCAACGCGGGCGGCCGCCAGGCGTTGTCGGACGATCGAGATCATCCGGTCCTTTGCCTGCTCCTTGGCCCGCCACAGCTCGTCGTCGCGGGCGTCCTCCACCCGGGCCCAGTCGGCGGCAGCGGCGCCGTCCCACTCCGGTAGCACGTAGCGCGACAGCAGGTCGCCGAACTCGGGAGCCACCCAGGTGGGGGCGTGCACACCGTTGGTCACCGAGGTGATCGGCACTTCGTCGAGCGGTACGTCGGGCCACAGCGCGGCGAACATCGAGCGGCTCACCGATCCGTGCAGCGCAGCGACGCCGTTCGAGCGGGCGGCGAGGCGCAGCCCCATGACGGCCATGTTGAACCGGCCGTCGGGTTCGTCGTCGCGCTGGCCGAGCGCGAACAGCTCGTCGAACGACAGGCCGCACTCCTGCGCGAAGCCGCCGAAGTAGCGCTCCATCAGCTCCCGGGAGAACCGGTCGATGCCGGCCGGAACGGGGGTGTGGGTCGTGAACAGCCCGCCGGCGCGCACTGCCTCGAGCGCCTCGTCGAAGCGCAGCCCGCGCGCGACGAGCTGGCGGGCTCGCTCCAGGCCGAGGAACCCGGCGTGGCCCTCGTTGGTGTGGAACACCTGGGCGTCGAGGCCGAGCGCCTGCAGCGCGCGCACGCCGCCGATGCCGAGCACGATCTCCTGGCGGATCCGGTGCTCGGTGTCCCCGCCGTAGAGCCGGTCGGTGACCGACCGGGACGCAGGCGAGTTCTCCTCGACGTCGGTGTCGAGCAGGTACAGCCGGGTGCGTCCGACGTCGGCTCGCCACACCTGCGCAACGCATGCCTCGCCGGCGAGCTCGACGGTGACGCGCACCCCGGTCTCGAGCGTGAGGGCCATCGCGTACGGGTCGAGCGTCGGGAACCGCTCCTGCTGCCAGCCGTCGAGCGACAGGCTCTGGCGGAAGTACCCGTTGCGGTAGAACAACCCCACGCCGACGAGCGGCACTGCGAGGTCGCTGGCCGCTTTCAGGTGGTCGCCTGCGAGCACCCCGAGCCCGCCGGAGTACTGCGGCAGCGCCTCGGAGATGCCGAACTCGGGTGAGAAGTAGGCGACGAGCCGCAGCGGGCTGCGGCCGTGGTCGCGTTGGTGGAACCAGCCCGGACGGCGCAGCTCGTCGTCGAGGTCGTCGGCCACCTCGGCCAGGTAGCGCAAGAAGCCGGCGTCGACGGCGAGCGCCTCGAGCCGGGCCGACGGGACCGTGCCGAGCAGGCGGACCGGGTCGTGGCTCGTCGCATCCCAGCCGTCGGGATCCACCCAGCGGAACAGGTCGCGTGTCGCGGCGTCCCAGGACCAGCGCAGGTTCATCGCCAGCCGGGCGAGCGACGAGAGCGACTCGGGAAGGCGGGGTTGGACGGCGAAGCTGCGCAGCGCTCTCACGGGCGCCCGACGCTAGACGACCCGGACGGTTGCCGATCGGCGCTCAGGTCACGGTTCGGTGAACAGCGTGGGATGCCAGCGCGCGGCGATAGACGGCGACGGTGGCGTCGGCGACCGTGCTCCAGTCGTAGCGCTCGGCGACCAGGGCGCGACCTCGGTCCACGGCCGCTGCGGCGGTCGACGGGTCCAGGGCGCGCTCGACGGCGGCGGCGAGGCCGTCGGGGTCGCCGGGGGTGAACAGCTCGGCGGCGCCGGTCCCGTCGAGGACCTCGGCCAGGCCCCCGGTAGCCGCGGCGACGACGGGCGTGCCGGCGGCGAGGGCCTCGAGCGCGACGATCCCGAACGGTTCGTAGAGCGACGGCACGACGGCGACATCGGCCCGGTGGAGGAGGCCGACGAGCTCGTCGTCGGCGACGAACCCGGCGAAGTGCACCCGGTCGTCCACCCCGAGGCGCCGGGCGAGATCCCGGAGGTCGTCGAGGTAGCTCCCCTTGCCGGCGATCACCACCCGGATGTCCGGCCGGCTCCGGCGCAGCTGGCCGAGCGCGAGCAGCAAAGTCTGGAATCCCTTCTCGTACTGGACCCGGCCCCACGCGACCACCAGGGGCCCGCCGTCGGCCCCGTCCGGGCGGGCCGGCGCAGCGGGCGGGGCGCCAGGAGCGGCAGGGGTGGCAGTCGTGGCCCAGTGGGCGGCGTCGACCCCGTTGGGCACGAGGTGGACCTTGTCCGGCGGCAGCGCGAAGGCGTCGACCACCTCACGGGCCATGTACCCCGAGCAGCAGATCACCTCGCGGGCCTGGTAGGTGAGCCACCACTCGATGGCGTTGATCGCCGCGGACCGGCCGGGGTGGACCGTGCCCCCGCTGCGCCCCTTCTCGGTCGCGTGGACGGTGGCGACGAGCGGGATCCGCCACCGAGCCCGCAGGCCGTCGCCGGTCCAAGCGACCAACCAGTCGTGGGCGTGCACCACCTCGGCCTGCCAGCCGTCGAGCCGTTCGGCTGCGGCGAGGAGCTGGTGGTTGGCCGAGGCCATCCGGGCGACGAGATCGTCCTCGGGCAGCCAGGGCAGATCGGTGCGCGCTCGCACGACGCGCAGTCGCCCGGCGGGCGTGGGGAGGTGCTCGAGATCGGGTGCGTCGGGGTGATGGAGCGTGAGCACGACCACGTCGTGACCGCAGTGGGCGAGGCCGTGCGACAGCCCGTGCACCGCCGCTGCGAGCCCGCCAACCACGAGCGGCGGGTACTCCCAGGACACGAGCGCGACCCGCACGGCGCTCGAACCTATCGCTGGGCGTCGTGCGCGTTCAGGGGCCCTCCAGCGGAATTCGCGCCACGGGCGTCCAACGGTAGGTGCGGTCCTGTCGCCGTACGTCGAGCAGATGCAGCGCGTCGAAGCGGGCTGGCGGGAGGCGGTCCGCTCCTTCGAGCCGGGCAGCATCGAGCTGCCCCTCGAGCTCGGCCCCGTCGAACTCGGCGCCGGCGTAGGCGACGGTGACGTGCGGGCGGAACGGTTTGTCCGTGCGGGTGCGCCGCCACGGCCCGACGGCGGCGGCGACGGCGGTGAACACGGCGGCGAACGGCGCCTCGGGTTCGAGGGCCCAGAGCACCGCCTCCGGCACGACGACGGCGCGTCCCTCCCCGACCGGGGCCGCGAGACCGGCAACGGCGTCGCGCACCGCGTCGACGAGGTCGGCGACCTCGGCGGGGGGCACGGGGAGCAACGACAGCACCGTGGCGTGCAACCACGGGGCCGGTACGGGGTCGAGGCCGGGCCGTCGCAGACGGGTCTGGAGCCGACGAGCGGGTTCGGCTGCGGTGCGGTCCGGGAGGAGGTACCAGTGGAGCCGGGACTCGTCGGGAGCCCACGGGTGGGCGTCCCAGTGGGATTGCAGGCGCACCGGTCCGGTCTAGCCGAGCGTCGGTAGCGAAAACGCCGCAGGCGCCGGAGAGGGGATCCGGCGCCTGCATGAGGGCGTTCCCGGTGAGGTCCAGAGGGGGGTGACCATCGAACCGGCTCGCCGTCCACGGGCGTTTGTGGGGGGTAACCCGTGGGCTTTATGTGCTAATCAACCTAGCTGGTGTTCTCCGAGTCGCTCGCCATCGGAGCGAAGAAAATCGACGATGAGTCCGACGACCCAGAACGCAGCTTCCCGATCGGTTGTTCAGGCGAGGCTGCTGCGGGCGTCCCAGCGGTCGCCGACCCGTCGCACGGTGACGAGGTCCAGCGGGGAGCCGGTCAGCTCGGCGGCCGGGTCGGCCAGGAACGCCGAGATGTCCCGCGAGCGGCTCGTCAGCGTGTCGGAGCCGACCACGACCACGGCGCACCCACCGACGCCGGTGACGAAGCCGCCGCCGGGCAGGCGTCCGGCCTGATGGGTCTCGTCGCAGTGAGCCCCGCCGGGCGGCAGCGACGTCACGAATCCGAGTGCGTAGCGGGGCACGGCGGTGAACTCGCCCCTACGAACCGACCGAGCGGTGAGGACCTGCACCACCGCGGCTCGTCGCGCCAGGTCCTCGCCCGCCGGGTCGAGGACCTCGAGGCGGGGCCGGGCGCGCGCGGCGCTCTGGAGCGCGCTCAGTGTCCGCGGGAGCAGCTTGCCGGCATCGTCGATGGCCGGGCGCCAGGTCGACACCCATTCGGTGACCCGCCATCCGGCGACGTCGAGAAACGGTGCAGCGAGTCCGCCGGCTGCGAAGACCACGGCGAGCGCGGCGTTGCGCACCGTGGCGTCGGCCCGCAACGGGACCAGGTCGACGAGCGTCCAGAACCGTGCGGCGACGGCCACGGCTCGACGGTCGAGCGGTCCGGTCGCTTCGGCGGCCCCGCTCGCAACGGGACCGCGTTCGATCTCCGCAACGACGGTGAGCACCTCGTCGCGGAAACGCTCGACAGCGGCGACGAGCCCGGCGGTGGCGTCCGCAGCGGTCACCGGTGCGTCGGTTGTCGGCGGCAGGCTCGACGGGCGGGTGGTCGGGCTCGACGCCGAGGGCGCCGGGCTCGGCGAGGGGCTCGAGGACGGCGCGCTCGGTACCACTGTCGTTGCGGGGCTCGTCGTCGTCGGGCCCGTCGCCTGCTCGCCGTCGCGGCAGGCCGTCACCCCGAGCGCGACGGTCGCCACGAGCGCCGCCACGGCCCGCCGCGCTGCGATCACGGCGTGGCGGCCGAGATCGCTCCGAGCAGGGCGAGGAACGCGCCCGTGAGCGGGGTCGGGAGTCCGTGGCGGGCGCCGGCGCGCACCACGGCGCCGTAGATCGCGTCCTGCTCCATCGGCACCCGGGCCAGCCGGTCGTAGAGCATCGAGCTGCCGTTGGTGGGCGCGCTGGCGGCGAGCGTGGCGCAGAGTCGGTCGGCGAGATCCCCGGCCAGCGGGGCACCCTCGGCCGCTGCGACCGTGGCGCACTCGGCGACGACGGCCCGAGCCAGCGCAGCGATGGCCGGGTCGCAGAACACCTCGAAGCGGCGCTCCGTCAACGCGCAGATTCCGTTCACGACGCAGTTCGATGTCACCTTCGTCCACAGCTCGACCGGGAACGTTCCGCTGAGGCGCACGTGCGCCTTGGGGTCCGGGAACAGCGCTGCGAGCTGCTCGGCGACCGTTGACGGCGGCACGATCAACAACCCGGAGGCCTGGTGCTGCACGTGCCCGGGCGCGAGCAGCTCCGCCCCGCAGTACACGACGGCCGGCACGACAGCGGCATCGCCCACGTACGGCCGCACCCGCGCCTCGTGCTCGGCCCCGTTGTGCAGCACGGCGATTGCCGTGCCCGGTGCGACGAGGCTGCGCAGCCAGCCGGCCGCGCCCTCGGTCTGGTGGGCCTTGGTGGCGAGCAGGACCCAGTCGACCGGACCGAGCCCGGCCGGGTCGGTGGCAACCCGGGGCCGGCTGCGCAGGACCACGCCGTCGTCGCGCTCGACGACGAGTTCTTCGAACGGGCGCCGCACGCACAGCGTCACCGACGCCGTGCCGGCCTCGAGCAGATGGGCGGCGAAGTACGAGCCGACGGCGCCGGCACCCACGACCGCGACGGAGGTCATGGCACCGACGTTAGGCCCAGCGGCCCTCCCCGGTGGCTCGTTCGCCCTGGTGTCGTCGTACGGTCGCGCGCCGTGCGGGTGCTCAGCTGGAATCTGTGGTGGCGCTTCGGGCCGTGGGCGCAGCGCCAGCCAGCGATCGCCGCGGCGCTCGCGGTCGAGGCGGCCGACGTCGTGTGTCTCCAGGAGGTCTGGGGCGAGCGGGGCGGTGCCGATCAGGCCCACACCCTCGGTGCCGACCTCGGCCTGCACGTGGCCCGCAGCGACGGGCCCTGGTGGGAGGACGTCGCGTTCGGCAACGCGGTGCTGTCACGTTGGCCGATCCGGGAGATCGACACGATCCGGTTGCCGCGTCCCGACGGTGAGCCGGGCCATCGAAGCGCTATCGCCGCCGTGATCGACCACCCGGCCGGTCCACTCGTGGCCGTGAGCACGCACCTCGATCATCGCTTCGACGCCTCCGGGGCCCGACTGGCCCAGGTGGCGGCCCTGTGCCGGTTCGTCGAGGGTCTGCGCGCTCGGGTCGATCCGGTGTGGCCGGTCGTCGTCGGCGGCGACCTGAACGCCGTGCCCGACAGCGACGAGGTCCGGGTCCTCACCGGCCGCTCGGCCCCCCCGGTGGCCGGGCTGGTGTTCACCGACGCCTGGGAGGTCGCCGGCGACGGCCCGGGATGGACCTGGCGCGACGACAATCCCTATCTCGGCGACGCGGCCTGGCCGCGCCGCCGCCTCGACTACGTGCTGGTGTCCTGGCCGCGCACCAAGCCGATCGGCCAGCCGCAGCGAGCCTGGCTCGGGGGGTTGGACGCGATCGACGGGGTGCACCCGAGCGACCACGCCGCCGTGGTGGTCGACCTGCGCGACCCTCCCGCCGCCACCTGATCGTCCGTCGCTCAGGTCAGGGCGCCGAGCAGGGTGTGGCGTACGGCTTCGAGGCTCTCGCGGTCGGTGAGGGCTCGACCGGGGCCGCCGTCGGGGTCGCGGCTCACGACGTAGAACACGTCGACGACCTCGTGGCCGAGCGTCGTGACACGGGCGGCCCGGATGTCGAGGCCGGCCCCGGCGAGCGCTCCGGCGAGTCGGTGCAGCACCCCCGGGCCGTCGGGGGCGCGGACCTCGACCACGGTCGCGCGGGCCGAGCCGTCGGGATCGACGAACACCTCGGGCTGGGCCGGTCGGGCACCCTCGCTGCGGCGCTGGCGGCGCCACGAGCGCTCCCGGCGGGCGAGACGCTCGGCGAGGTCGAGCTGCCCGGCGTAGGCGGACTGCACGTCGGCGGCGATCCTGCCCCAATCGGGGTCGCCGCCGAAGCGGGCCGCCACCTGGAACCGGTCGAGCGCGACGCCGTCGTCGGTGGTCCGGACCTCGCCGCTGACCACCTCGAGGCCGTGCAGCGACAACACGCCGGCGACCAGCGCGAACAGCCCGGTGCGGTCGGGCGCAGCGATCGTCACCCGGTCTGCGGCGGCGCGCAGCCGTGCCGTGCCGGACCGGCGAGCCTCGTGGACGAGCGCGAGGTCGTCCGAGCTCGGGCGACGGTCGACCACGGGGGCCGGTGCACCGGCGAGCGCCGCTGCGGCGGCGTGGGTGAGCTGGTCGAGCAGGAGTCGCTTGGAGTCGTTCCACGCCGCAGGTCCGGTGGCGAGGCTGTCGGCTTCCGACAGCGCCCGAAGGAGCGCGAGCGTCTCGGGGTCACGCACGACGTCGACCACGGACTCGATCGTCCGGGGGTCGCTGATGTCGCGCCGGGTCGCCACGGTGGGCAGGAGCAGGTGGTGCTGCTCGAGCGCCACCAGCGTCTCGACGTCGGCGCGCTCGAAGCCCATCCGCCGGGCGATGCGTTCCACGATCGCGGCGCCGACCACGACGTGGTCACCGGGGAATCCCTTGCCGATGTCATGGAGCCAACAGCCCACGAGCAGCAGGTCGGGTCGGGCCACCTTGCGCACGAGGTCGTTGGCGCGCAGCGCGGCCTGGCAGAGGTGCCAATCCACGGTGTAGCGGTGCAGCGGGTTGCGCTGCGGCCGGGCTCGCACCTGCTCCCATTCGGGGAGGATGCGCGTGAGGAGCCCGTACCGGTCGAGCGCCTCGAACACGGCGAGCGCCGGTGGGCCCGAGCCGAGGAGCGCCACGAGTTCGTTGCGAGCGGCGGAGGACCAGGGATCTCCCGGCCCGACGGCGCCGGCCGCGAGACGCTTGAGCGTGCTTCGGGCGAGGGGGAGGCCTGCCCCGGCGGCGGCCGCCGCGGTGCGAAGGATCAACGTCGGGTCGTCGAGCGGCGCGTCGTCGGTGATCACGACTTCGTCCCCGCTCGGCCGGACCCGGACGGCGACACCGGCTGCGAGCGGGCGGTGCGTGACCGGGGTCGGGGTGGCGTCGGGCCGGCGCCGCAGGAGGTGCCGACGGCGGGCGGGCCCGAGCCGGCCGAGCACGCGGGCCCAGAATCGGTCGGAGGACCATGCGATCGTGCGCGCGGCCTGCGACACCGAGCGCATCAGCTCGTCGGCGTCGCCGATCCCGAGCGCTGCGGCGACCGCGTCCTGCTCCTGGAGGGCGAGCCGGTCGCTGCGCCGCCCCGTGGTGCGATGTAGCTCGACCCGGACGTCGAGCAGTAACCGGGCGGGGCCGACGAGGTCGGCGATCGGTTGCTCGTCGGCGCCGGCGACGCTGCGATGCCCGGTCTGGCGGGCCCAGGCCAGCGCATGGACGTCGCGCAACCCGCCGCGGCCCTCCTTGAGGTCCGGCTCGAGCAGGAATGCCACCTCGCCCGCCCGTTCGTGGCGCTCCTCGACGCTCTCCCCGAGCGCTCGCAGCCAGTGCTCGGCGCGCTCGGCCCAGTGGTGCCGGGCGGCCCCGGCCACCCCGAGCACGAGCGCTGCGTTGCCCGCCACGGGCCGCAGGCGCAGCAACGCGGTCGCCGTCGCGAGGTCGGAACCGGCGAGCGCGAGCGCAGAGCCGGGTGAGTGCGTCGCCGCGCTCAGTGCAATGCCGCTGTCCCACAGCGGATACCAGAGCTGTTGGGCGACCGCCCGAACCAGACCGTCGTCGGCTCCGTCAGGGTGCAGCAACACGACGTCGACGTCGCTACCCGGGCAGATCTCCCCCCGCTCGTAGCCCGCTGCTGCGGCCACGGCCCATCCCTGCGGCAGTGCCTCGGCGTCCTCGACGATCCAGGAATCGACTTGGTCGGCAAGGGTTCTCGCGAGGTCGCCGCCACGCCAGGCCGAATCGGTCAGCAGGGCTCGACGTCGCTCCTTGCGCTCCTGGCTGCGGTGGTCCGCTCCGGAGGCCCGCTCAGATGGCGTCGTCGTCACGTTCGCCGGTGCGGATGCGGACGACGGCCGCCACGTCGGTGACGAAGATCTTCCCGTCGCCGATACGGCCGGTTCGGGCGGCGGCGACGACGGCATCGACGATGCCCTCGACCGCGCCGTCCTCGGCCAGGATCTCGATCCGAACCTTTGGCACGAAATCGATGGTGTACTCCTGGCCGCGGTAGACCTCGGTGTGGCCGCTCTGGCGACCGAAGCCCTGGACTTCGGTGACGGTCATGCCGCTGACCCCGACCGCCTTGAGGGCGGTCTTCACCTCGTCGACCTTGAACGGCTTCACGATGGCGGTCACGAGCTTCATCGGTGATCGACCTCCGTCGGGATCTCTTCCCCCATTCTCCCACGACACGCCCGGTCGTGGGCGCCTCGGGCTCGGGGAGATGTGGTTTCCCCGCGACGCTGCCTAGGCTCCGCCGCCATGGGGGAACCTGAGGTCACCTATCACGTCGACGGCGATGTCGGCATCATCACGTTGAACCGGCCCGAGGCGCGCAACGCGCTCACGTGGAAGTCGTACGCGCTGCTCGAGCAGCACGTGCGCGAGACCACGGCGCGCTGCCTGGTCGTCACCGGCACCGATCCGGCGTTCTGTTCGGGCGACGACGTCAAGCTCGTCATGGGCGGCGGGGAACGGCCACCCGATGTCGGGACCGGCTCTGCGGCGGGCCCGCGGCTCACCCCGGCCGCCGATGCGCTGCTCCACACCAACGTGCCCGTGGTCGCTGCGGTCAACGGCGCCGCGGTCGGTTGGGGGATGGAACTGTCGATGATGGCCGACCTGCGCGTCGCGTCGGAGCGGGCGAAGTTCGGGGAGCTGTTCGTGCTGCGCGGCCTGGTCACCGATGTGTGCGGCCTGGGCCGTCTGGCGTCGCTCGTCGGTCGCGAGAAGGCGGCGGAGATGGTGTTCACCGGTGAGGTGATCACCGCCGAGGAGGCGCTTCGGATCGGGCTGGTCGGACGCGTCGTGTCGCACGAGGAGCTGATGCCGACCGCCCTGGGTCTCGCGCGCCGGATCGCTGCGAACCCGCCGCTGGCGGTCCAGCGACTCAAGGCCGGTCTGCGGCGTGCGCTCGACCCGGACTGGACCGATC
>JBEIFW010000096.1:0-13348 GCA_040382215.1 Acidimicrobiales bacterium | reverse complement strand
CGGTGAGACCGGCGATGTCGACCCCGTCGGCGGCTCGGCGGGGGATCGCGACGGTGTCGGTGACCACCGCATCGGTCCGGGTCGTGGCGGACGCGGTCACGGTGTCGGCGGTCAGGTCACTGACCGTAGCGAGCGCGGTTGCTGCTTCCGGGGCGGTGACCTGCACTGTTCTGGAAGTAACGCATTGACGCTCAGTAGTTGTCAAGGCTTCGTCCGCGAACCGTTGTGGAAACACGGTGTGTTCCAGGTGGCCGGTCAGTCGCTTCCGCAGGTCCTATCGGCACCACTCGCCGTTGATGCTTCGGCGGTCGCGCCGCTGACTTGGGGGGCGGCTCGCGGACTCGCGGGGCGGCTTGCGGACTTGCGGGGGGCGGGAACGCGCCCGGAACTCGCTGCTCGTTCGTGCTGGTCTGACCGTCGAGCCCGATCCCCGCTCAGGCGCCGGCGTCCTCGAGACGTTCAGATGGCGTCGACCCCGCCGGTTGCCTGGGTGACGGAACGATCCGCCGTCGAACGTGACGATCGACCGGGATGTTCAGGCGACGGCCCGCATGCCCTCGAGCAGGTCGTTGAAGGACGTGAACGGCCGCCCCGGCACGGCGCCGGGGACGCGGTTGCGCTCGGCTCGCCGGACCCGGCGCACGGCGTCGAGCACCTCGGGATCGGGGCGCAACGGGCGGTCGAGGCCCTGCAGCGCTGCCGCATACGGGTTGGTCCGGGGGCGGCAAGCCGGGGTCGCTGCGCGCGCGGCCCGCTCCTCGAGGAGAGACCGGGCGGCAGCGACGACCGCTTCGAAGTCCTCACGGCGGCCGCCCTGGTCGGGGTGGGTCGACAACGAGCGCCGGCGGAAGGCCTGGCGGATCTCGTCCTCACTCGCATGCGCGGGTACACCGAGGATGGCGTGGCGGGCGTCCTTGCCCATGGGTACGTCCTTGCGGGTGTTCTCGTCGAGGCACCTCCTGTGCCTCAGGGGAGGTATCGACGCCTTCGTCGAGGACCTTGAGCGCAGGACGGTCGATTCGGCGATGGATTCGAGCGTCACGCAGCGGCGCAGCGGTTTCGCTCTGCGAGTGCGCGCTAGGGTCGGTCGCATGGCAACCCCCCCGCCGCTCTCCCCCGAACAGCGCGCCGCCGCGCTTGCGAAGGCCGCCGAGGCCCGCACCGCCCGTGCCGAGCTCAAGGAAAAGCTCAAGATCGGCTCGCTCACCCTGAAGACCGTGCTGGAGAAGGCTGACAGCGACGATGTGATCGGCAAGCTCAAGGTGATCACGCTGCTCGAGTCCCTTCCCGGGCTGGGCAAGGTCAAGGCCCGACGGGTCATGGACGAGATCGGCATCAGCGACACCCGCCGCGTGCAGGGCCTCGGGTCCCAGCAGCGCGCTGCGCTGCTCGAAAAGCTGGGCTGACGCCGGAGGGTGCTGCCCTGATCGTCGTCATCTCCGGGCCGGGTGGTGTCGGAAAAGGCACCATCGTGCATGCCCTGGTCGCGCGCGACCCGAGTCTGTGGTTGTCGCGTTCGTGGACCACACGGCCACAGCGGCCCGGAGAACCCGACGATTCCTACGTGTTCGTCACCCGAGAGTGCTTCGAGGACCGGATCGCGTCGGACGGCTTCCTCGAGTGGACTGATTTCCTCGGCCAGCTCTACGGCACACCCGTGCCCGACCGGGCCGGCGACGAGGTCCAGATCTACGAGATCGAGCTCGACGGCGCCCGCCAACTGCGGTCCAAGTTCCCGGACGCCGTGCTCGTGTTCCTGCTCCCCCCGAGCCGGGACGAGCAGCGCCGCCGCCTGCAGGTGCGTGGCGATGATCCCGACAAGGTGCTTGCGCGGCTTCGCAAGGCCGAGGAGGAAGAGCCCGCCGGGATCGAGCTCGCCGACCACGTGGTCGTGAACGACGACCTCGACCGGACGATCGCACAGCTGCAGCGGATCATCGCGTCGGAGCGAACCAAGCGGACCGTCTGATCGAGCCCGTCGTGGCGCGGTCGTGGTAGGACGCGTGCGGCGACGGCACTGCGTTGTCGCCGGTGGCTCGTAGGGGGTCGGGATGTCGGCAGCAGGTCTTGCCTCGGTGCGTCGCAGCGTCGAAGAGGTCAAGGCGGTGATCCGCAGTGTGACCGAGGCCGAGTCGGCGCTGCCCTCGGGCTGCGCGGGCTGGAGCGTGAAGGACCTCGTCGCCCACATGAGCTCCAACTACCGGGAGACCGTCGAACCGTCCCCTCCGCCGGCGGAGCCGGTCGACCTCCCCGCCGAGCGACTCATGGACCTGCTGGTCGAGCCGCGCAAGGACTGGTCCTGGGCGCAGGTCCGAGACGAGTACCTGGCGTACTGCGATGGCGCCATGGCAGCCCTCGGCGCGCTCCAGGAGGAGCCGATGGCCTCCACCGTCATCCCGCTCGCCGACCTCGGGCAGTACCCGATGCACCTACTGGCCGACGCCTACGCCTTCGATCACTACTGCCACCTCCGGGTGGATCTGCTCGCCCCCACCGGACCCATCGTGCGCGAGGTGCCCGCGCCCGACGACGCGTTGGTCGGCCCAGCCGTCGGCTGGATGCTCGCCGGTCTCCCCCAGATGCAGCCCGGTCTCGAGGCGCAGCTGAGCGCGCCGATCCGTCTCGAACTCACCGGCCCCGGTGGCGGTTCGTGGCGGATCGCCGTCGTCGACGGCGCGATCGTCGTCGGATCCGAGGCGGGCGACACCGTTGCGACGGTCCGCTCATCGGCCCACGACTTCGTGCGCTGGGGCACGGCCCGGAGCTCGTGGCGCTCGCTGTGCACCGTCGAAGGCGACGCTGGGGCTGCCGGTCGGTTCCTCGACGCGCTCAACATCGTGTGAGCCCGGTGCGCTGCGACCATCTCGCCGCACGTGGTGCCTGCTAGCATCCCCAACCTGCCCACGGGAGGTCTGAATGGCGCGCGCCCACGACACGATGGTTGATCCGGCGATCGAGGAGTTGCTCGCTCGCGTCGACTCGAAGTTCAGCCTCGTGACGCTGGCGGCCAAACGGGCCCGGCAGATCAATTCGTACTTCAACCATCTGGCCGACAATGCGATGGTCCCGCCGCAGGTGGCATCCGTCGCCCGCAAACCGCTGTCGATCTCGTTCGAGGAGATCGCCGCCGACAAGATCGCCCGCAAGGTCGTCGACGACGCGAGCGACGAGACGGCCGACGACGAGGCTGCGGCCGAGGGCTGATGTCGTCGGTGCTGGCGGGTCGGCGCATCGTCCTGGGCGTCTGTGGCGGCATTGCGGCGTACAAGGCCATCGAGGTCTGTCGGCGTTTGGTGGACGCCGGGGCCCGGGTCGCTCCGGTGCTCACGAAGGGCTCCGAACACTTCGTCGGCCGCACGACGTTCTCGGCGCTCGCGTCGGAACCGGTGCGGTCGTCGCTCTGGGACGAGCCTGAACCGATCCCGCATACCCGACTCGGCCAAGGTGCCGACCTGATCCTGGTGGCACCGGCGACGGCCCGCCTGCTCGGGGCCTACGCCGCCGGGATCTCGTCGGATCTGCTCACGGCCACGCTGCTCGCCACCCGGGCGCCGGTGATCGTCTGCCCGGCGATGCACACGGAGATGTGGGAACACCCCGCGGTCCAGGACAACCTGTCCCTGCTGCGCCGACGGGGTGTCGTCATCGTCGAACCCGACGAAGGTCGCCTCGCAGGTGGTGACCTGGGCAAGGGTCGCCTCGCCGCACCCGAGCGAATCGTCGCCGCCGCGGAACGGGTGCTGAGCCCGGGTGATCTCACCGGCGTGCGCATCGTCGTCAGCGCCGGAGGCACGCGCGAACCGATCGATGCCGTCCGCGTCATCGCAAACCGGTCATCGGGCAAGCAGGGTGACGCCATCGCCGCCGAAGCGGCCGCCCGCGGCGCCGACGTCGTGCTCGTTACCACGACCGAGCGCCCGACCCCGCCGGGTGTGCAGGGCCGAGTCCAAGTGGAGACGGCGGCACAGATGCAGGCGGCGATGCAGGCAGCGGCAGCGAGCGCCGACGTCGTCGTGATGGCCGCCGCAGTCGCCGACTTCCGCCCCGTGGAGGCCGCTGCCGGCAAGATCAAGAAAGATGGCGGCCCGCCTCGGATCGTGCTCGAACCAACCGCCGATATCCTCGCCGGGCTCGGCGCAGCCAAGCGGTCGGGCCAGGTGCTCGTCGGTTTCGCCGCCGAGACCGACGACCTTCTCGCCAATGCCGCCGGAAAGTTGGCCCGCAAGAACCTCGATCTCATCGTGGCCAACGACGTGTCGGCCCCGGGGGTCGGGTTCGCCCACGACACCAACGCCGTGACGATCCTCGGGCCCGGTGGCCCGTTGTGCCACGTACCGTTGTCCGACAAGCGTGCCGTCGCCCGCGCCGTGCTCGATGCGGTCGTCGCCGTTCGAACCGCCCCCCACTGTCACAAGGAGCAACCGTGAGCCGTTGGACGTTCACCTCGGAGTCGGTCACCGAGGGTCACCCCGACAAGATGGCCGACCAGGTGTCCGACGCAGTCCTCGACGCCATCCTCAGCGAGGACCCGAATGGTCGCGTGGCGTGCGAGACGCTGTTGACCACCGGTCTGTGCGTCGTCGCTGGGGAGATCACCACGACGGCGTACGTCGACATCCCCAAGCTCGCCCGCGAGGTCATCAAGGGCATCGGCTACGACAACGCGTTGTACGGGTTCGACGGCAACACCTGTGGCGTGATCGTCTCGATCGACGAGCAGAGCCCGAACATCGGCGAAGGCGTCAGCCAGTCCGAGGAGATCCGCTCCGGCAAGAGCGGCGAGGACATCCTCAACAGCCAGGGCGCCGGCGACCAGGGGATGATGTTCGGCTACGCCTGTGACGAGACGGCCGATCTGATGCCGCTGCCGATCTGGCTGGCGCACCGGATGGCCGAACGCCTCACCGAGGTCCGCAAGGCCGACGTCGTTCCGTACCTCCGCCCCGACGGCAAGACGCAGGTCACCTTCGACTACGTCGACGGCAAGCCGGTCCGGCTTCGGACCGTGCTGATCTCGACCCAGCACGCGCCGGGGGTCGACCGCGACACCGTCATCCGGCCGGACCTGATCGAGCACGTCATCCGGCCCGTCGTTCCCGAGCAGTTCGCCGACGACGACTACGCCGTGTGGATCAACCCGTCGGGCGTGTTCGAACTCGGCGGTCCGCACGCCGACACCGGTCTCACCGGGCGGAAGATCATCGTCGACACCTACGGCGGGATGGGCCGTCATGGCGGCGGGGCCTTCTCGGGCAAGGATCCCTCGAAGGTCGACCGGTCGGCTGCCTACGCAGCACGCTGGGTGGCCAAGCACGTGGTGGCCTCCGGTGCGGCAAGCCGCTGCGAGGTGCAGGTCGCCTACGCGATCGGCTTGGCCCAGCCGATCTCGATCCTCGTCGAGACCTTCGGAACGGCGACGGTCGCGCCGGAGCGGATCGAGCAGGCGGTCCGGGACACCTTCGACCTGCGGCCACGCGCCATCATCGACTCGCTCGATCTCAAGCGCCCGATCTACCGCAAGACGGCCGCCTACGGTCACTTCGGTCGGCCGATCCCGGAGTTCACGTGGGAGCACGTGACCAAACTCGACGCCTTCAAGGCGGCGCTGGGTATCTGACCGGGGCCGCCTAACGTCGGCGCCGATGCTGTTGGCGACGGTCGTGGCGGACGTGAAGACCCTCGCCAAGCGCTTCGATTACCTGGTCCCGGATCACCTCCGGGACCAGGTGCGCGTCGGGTCGCTGGTCCGGGTGCAACTCGGCCCCCGCCGGGTCGGTGGCTGGGTGGTTGCGCTCACGGAGCAGTCCGAGGCCCCGACCGGTAGGACGCTCAAACCGATCGCCAAGGTCACCGGTTGGGGACCGCCCGACGAGTTGGTCGCCCTGGCCGACTGGGCGGCATGGCGATGGGCGGGGCACCCGGCGCACTTCCTGGGCACCGCATCCCCCGACGGTGCCGTGGTCGGCCTGCCGGCCGCCCCGCGGCGGGCCGTGGTGCCGGTCGCGCTGGACGGGATCGGCGCCACTGCGCTCGCAGCCGCACGAGCCGTCGTATGGCTGCCCCCGGCGCGTGACCCGTACGACGTCGTGCTCGCTGCGGTGGCACGCGGGAACGCCCTCGTCGTCACCCCCTCGGTGGCGACGGCGCGCCTGATCGCCGTGCGGCTCAAGCGGGCCGGGGTGCCCGTGGCGTTCTACCCGCGGGACTGGGCGCTCGGCCGGGCGGGGGCCACGGTCGTCGGGGCGCGGGCCGCAGCGTGGGCGCCGGTCGGCGGGCTCGCCGCCATCGTGGTCGTCGACGAACATGACGAGGGCCTGCGCGAGGAGGGCGCGCCGACCTGGCACGCCCGCGACGTCGCGATCGAGCGAGCCCGCCGCGCTGGGGTGCCGTGCGTGCTCACGTCGCCCGTGCCGTCGCTCGAGGCACTGGGTTGGGGCCGGCTGTTCACGCTGTCGCGCAGCGAGGAGCGAGCCGGGTGGCCACCGTTGCTCGTCGTCGACCGCCGCCGCGACGACCCGGCGCGCCCCGGACTGCTGAGCGACGCCCTCGCCCGCGCGATCCGGGCCACGACCGGGACGTGCATCTGCGTGCTCAATCGCATCGGTACGGCGCGCCTGCTGCGGTGTGGCGCCTGTGCGGAGGTGGCCCGCTGCGAGCGCTGTGCCGGTTCGGTGGTCGGCGCCGACGACGGCGTGGTGTGCGAGCGGTGCGGCATGCGACGGCCAGCGGTGTGTCTCGCCTGCGGTGCCGCACGCTTCCGCAACGTGCGACCCGGTGTCGCCCGGCTCCGGACCGAACTCGAAGCGCTCCTCGGTGAGCCGGTCGCGGAGGTGACGGGCGCCCACGCCGCCGGGGACGGCTGGCCCGAGGCCCGGATCGTGATCGGTACCGAGGCGGCACTGCACCGGGTCCCCTCGGCATCGCTGGTCGCCGTGCTCGACCTCGACGCCGAGCTGCTCGCTCCCCGGTTCCGGGCCGAGGAGCAGGCGCTGGCTCTGCTCGCCCGCGCCGCTCGGGTCGTCGGCGGTCGCGACGGCGGCGGACGGCTCCTCGTGCAGACTCGTGAGCCGCACCACGAGGTGATCCGCGCCGTCCTACAGGCCGATCCGGGCCGGCTTGCCGAGGTCGAAGGCGTCCGTCGCCGCACGTTGCGCCTCCCGCCGGAGGCGGCGCTCGCCCTGGTGCGCGGTCCGGGGTCTCACGCAGCAATCGAGCCGCTGCGGGCGTTGCCCGGGATCGAGGTGGCACCGGCGGGGGAGGAGCGTTGGCTGGTTCGGGCCGGCGACACTGCACAGCTCGCCGACGCACTGTCCCAACGCGCCCACCCTGCGGCAACGGTTCGCGTCGAGGTCGACCCGGTACGGGCCTGACCCTGCCTAGAGAGCGAGGCGTGCCGGCGACCGCGGAGCTCAGCCGAACGGCGGAGCCACCCAACCATCCGCCGAGCGCATCCACCGCTCGGCCCGAACGACGGCGGCCACTGGTAGCTCGCCGTAGAGGTGGGGGAACAGCTCGCCCGACGGCGTCGGCTCTTCGATCACCGAGGAGCCGAACGCCGCTCGATCGAGCTGCAGCAGCACCAACTCGGCGCAGTCACGGTAGAACCGTCCCGCCGTCGCCAGCACCTGATGACGGTGGCTGAGGTGGACGAATCCGACGTCGGCGACCGTCATCGCTCGGGTGCTCCACCGGTACCGACCGGTCGCCGCGGCCTCGGACCAGTCATCGGGCAGGGCCAAGTGGTAGAGCCACCCGGGCGTCACACCCACTCCCGGCGGCGCAACTCGTAGACGGCGACGGCGGCGGCCACGGCGACGTTGAGCGAACCGACCTTGCCGAGCAACGGCAGGTACGCGACGGCGTCGCAGGCGTCGAGCGCGCCCCGGCTGATCCCGTGGTCCTCGTGGCCGACGACCAGGCAGACGTCCGGGCCGAGAGCCGCTTCGTGCAGCGCGACCGCCCCGTCTGCGAGTTCGAGGCCGACGACCTGGTAGCCGGCGGTCTTGGCCGCGGCCACGGCCTCCAGGCCCGTCGCCACCGCCGTGCAGGTGAGGTAGCGATCCGTCCCCATCGCCACCTTGGCGGCTCCACCGGCCCACGGCGGTGGCGTCGGCCCGGCGAGCCAGAGGTGATCGACCCGCCACGCCGCAGCGCTGCGGGTGATCGAACCGACGTTGGCCGGGGTGCCAAGACCATCGAGGACGAGTGCCACTCGTCCGGTCGTGCGGGCCCGCCAGGCGCGGTGGAGTCGCTTGAGGCCCGTTGCGTCGAGCTGCCTCATCGCCGGACCTCCAGCAACCGGTAGCCCTGCCGGGCGATGAGCCGGCGAACCGACCAGCCTCCGTTGGCGAGGTGACGGGCGAGCGAGTCGGCCCCCAAGTGCTTCTGCACGACCAGCACGGCGGCCCCGTCCGGGGTGAGCCGTCCGAGCCATCGGTCGAGCAGTTCGTGGAGGGCGCGCTTGCCGATGCGGATCGGTGGGTTCGACCAGATCGCGGCGAACTGCACGTGATCGGGGACCTCCTCGGGTGCCACGACCCGGACGCCGTGGCCGGCGGTGTTGGCTGCGCACAGGGTGCGGGCGCGCTCGTTGACGTCGAGCGCCCAGACGGTGGCGTTCGGGGCCCGATGGGCGAGGGTTCGGGCGATGGCCCCATACCCGCAGCCGAGATCCAGCAGATCGCCGCTGCTCGGCGGTGGTGGTGCCTCCAGCAACAGCAGCTTCGTGCCGGCGTCGAGCGCGCCGGCCGCGAAGACCCCTCGGTCGGTCACGAGCTCGGCGGTCAGGTCGGGCAGCACGAGCCGGACCGTCGCCGGTTTCGACGCCGTCTGCGGGGAACGGGCGAAGTACTGGTCCGTCACCGGGGACACTCTCGCACCGACCGGTAGCCTGGTGCCCCATGCCTCGCGAGATCCGCGTCTACGGCGATCCCGTCCTCAAGTCCAAGGCCGCCGAGATCACCGCCATCGACGGCAAGCTCGTGAGCCTCTCGGCCGAGATGCTGCAGACGATGTACGCCGCACCCGGTATCGGACTGGCCGCACCGCAGATCGGGGTGCAGAAGCGGCTGTTCGTCTACGACCTCGGCGGCGAACCGCGCACGTTGGTCAACCCGCGCATCGTGGAATCCGACGGCGAGTGGGTCTACGACGAGGGCTGTCTGTCGATCCCGGGTCTGTACATCGAGATCGTGCGGCCGAAGGTGGTGCACGTCGTCGGCCAGGACCTCGACGGCAACGAGGTGTCCCTCGAGGCCGACGAACTGCTCGCTCGCCTGATTCAGCACGAACTCGACCACCTCGACGGGGTGCTGATGTTCGACCGCATGGAGCCCGACCAGCGCAAGCTGGCGCTCGCCGAATGGCGGCGCCTCCTCGAGGAACCCAAGCCGGCGGAGCGACCGCGGCGCCGTATCCGGCTGACGTGACCGTCCTGGCCGTACCGCCGGTCCGTCCGCGACGCCTCGCCTACCTGGGCACGCCGGCAGCCGCGGTCGCACCGCTCGAGGCGCTCGTCGACGCCGGCTTCGATGTCGCGCTCGTGGTCACCCGGCCCGACAAGCGTCGAGGTCGGGGTGGGGCGATGCAGCCGAGCCCGGTGAAGGAGGCGGCGCTCCGGCTCGGCCTGTCGGTGGGTCATCGGGTCGACGACGTGCTCACGGCCGGGGTGGAGCTCGGCGTGGTGGTCGCGTACGGCGCACTCGTCCGGCCGCACGTGCTCGCCGTCGTCCCCATGGTGAACCTGCACTTCTCGCTGCTGCCCCGGTGGCGCGGGGCAGCTCCGGTCGAACGGGCCGTGCTCGCCGGCGACCAGGAGACCGGTGTGTGCCTGATGCAGCTCGAGGAGGGCCTCGACACCGGGCCGGTCTATGCCCGTGTCGGCGTGTCGATCGCCCCCGACGAGACCGCTGCGTCGCTGCGGCACCGGCTCGTGGACGTCGGCGCCCGCCTGCTCGTCGAGCAACTCGCTGCAGGTCTGCGCGACCCCGAGCCCCAGATCGGCGAGGCGACGTACGCCTCGAAGCTCGATCCGGCCGAGTTCGAGCTCCGCTTCGATCGCCCGGCCGTCGATCTGAGCCGGATCGTCCGTGTCGGCGGGGCCTGGACGACGTTCCGAGGCCGACGGCTCAAGGTGCACCGGGCCGAGGTGATGCCGACCGGCGCAGGCGAGCCGGGTGAGCTGCTCGACCCGCTCGGTGTGGTGATCGCCTGCGGGGACGGCGCCGCGTTGCGGCTCGTCGAGGTCCAGCCGGAGGGACGATCCGCCCAGCCGGCCCGAGCCTGGGCCAACGGGGCGCGCCCGGCGTGTGGCGAGCGGTTCGGGAGCTGATGGCCCCCGGTACCGCCGCCCGACGGCTCGCGCTCGACGTGCTCCGTCGCATCGAGCTCGAAGGCGCGTACGCGAATCTCGTCCTGCCGGCGGTGTTGTCCCGCAGCGGGCTCGACGAGCGCGACCGTGGCCTCGTCACCGAGCTGGTCTACGGCACGACCCGGATGCGCCGGGCCTGCGACCACCTGCTCGACCGGTTCCTGCTCCGGCCGCCCGAACCGGAGCTGCGCACCTTGCTGCGACTCGGGGCGTATCAACTCGCGTTCGCCCGCGTGCCGGCCCATGCCGCCGTCGCCACCACGGTGGATCTGGCCCCTCCGCGCTGGCGGGGTGTCGTCAACGCAGTCCTGCGCAAGGTGGCCACTGCACCCATGCGCTTCGACGACGACGCCACCCGTTTCAGTGAGCCCGATTGGATCGTCGATCGGCTCCGCCTCGAGCTCGGAACCGAGGCCGATGCCGCGCGTGCGCGGATGAACGAACCGCCGCCGGTCAGCGTGCGCGCCGACGGCTACGTGCAGGACCGGTCCTCACAGGCGGTCGCCGCCGCCGTCGAGGCCGGTCCCGGCGACCGGGTCGCCGATCTCTGCGCCGCCCCGGGCGGCAAGGCGACTGCGCTCGCCGCCACCGGGGCCGCGGTCGTAGCGCTCGACCTGCAACCCCACCGCGCCCGGCTCGTCGCGGCGAACTCGGCGCGGCTGGGGTACGTGTTGCCGGTGGTCGTGGGTGATGCGACGGCCCCGCCGCTGCGCCCCGCGTCGTTCGATCGGGTGCTCCTCGATGCGCCGTGCAGCGGCCTCGGGGCGTTGCGGCGGCGGCCCGACGCCCGCTGGCGCATCACCGCCGACGACGTGACGACGCTCGCTGCGCTGCAGCGTCGGATGCTCGTTGGGGCCCGATCGCTGGTGCGCCCCGGCGGGGTGCTCGTGTACAGCGTGTGCACGTTGACGGCCGCCGAGTCGATCGACCACGACGACGGCACCTGGGAGGCCATGGCGGCGCTGCCGGCGCCGTGGCGCCCCTACGGCCGCGGGTCGCGCCTCTTGCCGCAGGACGCCGACGGCGACGGGATGGTCGTGCTGCGCTGGCGACGACCTGTTGGGGCGGACGATCGGTGAGCCGGCGGCAAGGGTCCACCGCTACCGTGTGGACCGTGGCCGACGACTCTCCGCTGCTGGCCAAGGTGCTGACGGTCTCCGACGGGGTGTTCCACGGCGCGCGCGAGGACCGGGGCGGCCCGGCGCTGGTCGCCCGGCTCACCGCAGCGGGCTTCTCCGTGGTCGACCACCGGGTCGTGAGCGATGGGGTCGAGGCGGTCGCCGAGGCCCTGTCGGCGATGACCGACGGCTTCGAAGGGCTGGTCGTGAGCACCGGCGGCACCGGATTCGCACCGCGCGACCTGACCCCGGAAGGGGCGCTGTCGGTGATCGAACGCCAAGCGCCGGGCCTCGCCGAGGCGATGCGGCTCGTGTCGCCCCTCGGCCGGCTGTCGCGCAGCGTCGCCGGGATCCGGGGTCGTACGCTCATCCTCACGACGCCGGGCTCGCCTGCCGGCTGCGTCGAGCAACTCGACGCCGTGATCGACGTCCTCCCGCACGCCTTGCGCCTGCTGGGGGAGGCACCCACGGTGCACGTGAACCAGGCTCCCTAGACTCCGCCTCCGTGCTGAAGCTGGTCCTGCCGAAAGGCTCGCTGGAGCGGGCGACGATGGAGCTGTTCGAGGCCGCCGACCTCACCGTTCATCGGTCGAGTGCCGTGGACTACAAAGCGACCATCGACGATCCCCGCATCGCAGAGGTGCGCATCCTGCGACCCCAGGAGATCCCGCGTTACGTCGACGAAGGCTTGTTCGATTTGGGGATCACCGGTCGTGACTGGGTGGAGGAGACCGGTGCCGACATCGTGAGCCTCGGCGAGCTGGGCTATTCGAAGGCCACGGCGAACCCGATCAAGGTGGTCGTCGCCGTGGGTGGCGACGATCCGGCCACCCGGATCGAGGACCTCCCTCAGGGGGTCCGGGTATCCACCGAGTACCCGGAGCTGACCCGGCGGTTCTTCGCCGCTCGGGGCATCGAGGCGCGCATCACGTTGTCGTACGGCGCCAGCGAGGCGAAGATCCCCGACATCGCCGACGTGATCGTGGACATCACCGAGACCGGTCGCGCCCTTCGGGCCGCAGGGTTGCGCGTGATCGACACGATCCTGGTGTCGCGCACGGAGGTCGTCGCCAATCGGGCTGCGTTCGGTGATCCGGACAAGAAGCACGCGATGGAGCAGCTGATGGTGCTCCTCCAAGGAACGCTCGAGGCCAGCGGCAAGGTGCTCGTGAAGCTGAACGTCGGCGAAGACCGGTACCGAGACGTGCTGGCGCTGTTGCCGTCGATGAAGTCGCCGACCGTGTCGCCGCTCGCCGGTGGCGGCTACGCGGTCGAGACCGTCGTGCCCAAGACGCAGATCAACGTGCTGATCCCGGCGTTGAAAGACGCCGGCGCCACCGACCTGCTCGAGCTGCCGCTGTCGAAGATCGTGCACTGACGATGGCGAGTGAACGGCATCGACGCGGGGTGGTCGTCGAGTTCGACGCGCACAAGGGGTGGGGGACGGTCGCCGAACCCGATGGTTCCCGCTGGTTCTTCCAGTGCACGAGGATCGCGGACGGCTCCCGCACGATCGATCCGGGTGCCGAGGTCACCTTCCGGCTCGAAGCCCGGCTGCCGGGCCGCTACGAAGCGACCGAGCTGCTTGGCTGAGTGGCGGTCAGTACGGGCCGGCGAGCGTGGCCCCGGACGACGACACGTGCACGTAGGCCAGACGGATCTGGGCAAGGGCGTCGCGTAGGACGGAGGCGTTCTCCCCGAGCCGGTCGCCGAGAGCGTCGACGATCGCCCCAACGGCATCGATCGCAAGCGACGCTTCTGCCATTGCGGGCGGATCGGTGCTCAGATGAATCGCGGCGAGGTCCCACAGGCCCATCGCGTGGTTGGCGACGACCTGGGCCGCGGGAACATCGCGCAGCCG
>JBEIFW010000095.1:0-13403 GCA_040382215.1 Acidimicrobiales bacterium | reverse complement strand
GGCCGACGCAGAGCAGGTCCTGCGCCCCGACGTCCTGGACGACGTCGAGGCCGTCGATCGCCTCGATCGCAACGACTCGAGTGAGGGCCCACACCCCGACGCTCAGCCCCGCCAGCGCAACGCCGAGGCCGGCGAGTTGGCGCCCCGGGCGCGCCGCTGCGGCCACCGCCCACGTGATCTGGGCGGCCGCGCAGGCGGCGAAGCCCGCAGCGAGCACCCCGTGCTCGGCATGCTGACCGGCCACCGAGGCGTGCACCAGCCCGGCTCCCGCCATCAGCGCCGCCGCACCTCGCAACCACACGCCGACGCGATCGAACTCGCTCATCGGAGCCTCCTCACGGGCGATCCCCGCCGAGATCGTAGGGTGCGGAGATGCGCTACGGCATCGCCTTCGCCAACACCATGCACTGGGCCACCGGGCCCGGGGCGCTCGTCGCCGCCCGGGCGGCGGAGGCCGCCGGTTTCGAGTCGCTGTGGACCGTCGAACACGTCGTGTACCCGGACGCCTACGCGTCGTCCTACCCGTACTCGGCCGACGGCAAGATGCCGGCGATCCCGTCCACCCCGATCCCCGATCCGCTCGTGTGGCTCGCCTACGTCGCAGCGGTCACCTCGACGATCCGGCTCGCGACAGGGATCCTGATCCTCCCGCAGCGCAACCCGGTCGTGCTGGCCAAAGAGGTCGCCACGCTCGACTCGCTGTCGGGGGGTCGGGTCGAGCTCGGCATCGGTGTGGGCTGGCTGCGCGAGGAGTTCGACGCACTGGGCGTGCCGTGGGAGCGGCGGGGGCCGCGCACCGACGACTACGTGGCCGCCATGCGGGCCCTGTGGGCGAGCGACGGCGCGTCCCACGCCGGGGAGTTCTCGTGGTTCACACAGGTCTCGTCCAACCCCAAGCCGATCCGGCGTTCGGTGCCGATCGTGATCGGCGGCCACTCGCAGGCCGCTGCCGAGCGCGCCGGCCGACTCGGGGACGGGTTCTTCCCGGGCAAGGGCAGCCCGGCCGAACTGGCCGCGTTGATGGCGGTCGTTCGCGAGCACGCCGAACGGGCCGGACGCGATCCGGGGGCGATCGAGCTGACCGCCGGCACCCCGGCGATCTTCGGCGGCGGCGACGTCGTCGGCGCCGTGGAGGAACTTGCCTCGATCGGGGTGAGCCGGATCATCGTCCCGGCGTTCCTGCTCATGAAGCCGACGCCGTCCGAGGCGATGGCCGCCTTCGCCGAGCGGGTGATCGCTCCGACGGCCCACTGCTGAGCAGTCGTCATGCGCCGCCCGACCCGCATCGAGCCCGGCCCCGGTCAGGAGAGTGTCTGGGACTACCCGAGGCCACCCGATCTCCGCCCCTGCCCCGCACGCGTCCGGGTCGTGCACCGCGGGGTGGTCATAGCCGACACCGTCGAGGCGGTGCGGGTGTGCGAGACCTCGCACGCCCCGGCCTACTACCTCCCTCGCCGTGACCTCACCACCGGCGCGCTGCGGCCGTCACCGGGGCGCTCGGTATGCGAATGGAAGGGCATCGCCGTCTACTGGGCGGTCACCGTCGGCGACGAGGTCGTCGAGCAGGCGGCATGGAGCTACGAGGACCCGGTTGGCGCGTTCGCGCCGATCCGTGGGCACGTGGCGTTCTACGCCCAGCGCGTCGAGGAGTGCTGGGTGGGCGACGAGCGGGTCTCCCCGAACGGCGGCGACTTCTACGGCGGTTGGATCACCTCGGCCGTCGTCGGACCCTTCAAGGGCGACCCGGGGACACAGTGGTGGTGAGGGGCGCGCTCGACGGCGTCGTCGTACTCGACGTCACCACGGCCCGCTCCGGGCCCACGTGCGCCCGCCAGCTCGCCGACCTGGGCGCCGACGTGATCCAGGTGTTCGACCCGAATCGGGCCCAGATCGGTGGCTCCGACGGCCACAACCTCCACCGGGGCAAGCGTTCGATCGTGCTCGACGTACGCAACCCGGCGGGCCGGGAGGCATTCCTACGGCTGTGCGAGCGGGCCGACGTCGTCGTCGAGAACGGCAAGCCGGGGGCGGTCGACCGTATCGGGATCGGGCCGGCCATCGTGCTCGCACGCAACCCGAGGATCATCTATGCGTCGATCTCGGGGTTCGGCCAGACCGGCCCGGCTGCCGAGCGTGCCGGCGTCGACCAGATCGCACAAGGCATGAGCGGCATCATGTCGGTGACCGGCCCGGCCGGAACCGGGCCGTGGCGCACCGGGATCGCCATCAGCGACACCGTCGCAGGCACCTTCCTCGCCCAAGCGGTCATCGCGGCGCTGTTTGCTCGCGAGCGGACCGGGCAGGGGCAGTGGGTGCACACGTCGTTGCTGGAGACGATGGTGAACCTCATGGACTTCCAAGCATGCCGATGGCTGTCCGACGGGGTGGTGCCCGCCCAGGAAGGCAACGAACACCCGACCTTCGTGCCGATGGGCTGCTACCGCACTGAGGACGGATGGGTGAACGTTGCGCCGCTCACCCGGCTCGCCGCCTTCTTCGACGCCATCGGTGCGCCCGAGATCCTCGCCGACGAACGCTTCGCCTCCGGCGGTGCCCGGGTGCGGCACCGCGCCGAGCTGAACGCAGCGATCGAAGCGGTCCTGCTGCGTCGGCCGACCGATCACTGGGGCTCGGTGCTCGCGCCGCTGGGCCGCCCCGGCGGGCCCGTGTACGGCATGCACGAGGTGTTCGCCGATCCGCAGGTGCAACACCTCGACCTCACCGCCGAGGTGGCCGGGCGAGCCGTGGTGCGTCATCCGGTCACCTTCACGGGGACGCCGACAGCGATCCAGGGCCCCCCGCCAACGCCGGGGGCCCACACCATGGAGGTGCTCGCCTGGGCCGGCTATGCCGCACCGGAGATCGAGGCGCTCGTCGCCCAGGGGGCTGCGTCTACCTCCAGCACCTCGGGGGACTGGCTGTAGCGTTCCGACATGGCCGTCCCTGCCGAGCGTGACGCTGCACTGGCCCTGCTGCCCGGTCTCGCCGAGGCCCATCGCCACCTGCACGCCGCCGTGTGGGACGGTCCGGTCCCGGCCCCGGTCCTCGAACGCTGCCGACTGCGCATGGCCCAGTTGCTCGGCGCTCGGCGCGCGCTCGACGAGCGGTCCGCTGCGGCCGTTGCGGCCGGCTTCGACGACGACAACTCGGCCGTCGCACGGTGGCCGGCGGATCCGCGCCTCGACGACGGCGCTCGGGCCTGCCTGGCGTTCGCCGAGTTGTTCGTGATCGACCCGCACGCCATCGACGACTCGCAGGCCGCTGCGGTGGCCGCTGCGTACGGCGAGGCCGGCCTGGTCACTCTGACCACGGCCCTCGGCATCTGGGAGAACCAGCACCGCTTCGACAATGCGCTCGCGCTGCTCGCCGGCTCGAGCGAGGAGGCCTGATGTCCACTACGCCACGGGTCGGCTCGGCGGTGCCGGGCGCACCCACCCATCTGGGCACTGCGCGGGCCCACACACCTGAACTGACCGCAGCATTCGACGCGATGTACGCGGCGCTGCTCGGCCGCGGCACGGTGACGATGGACGTGAAGGAGGCCATGCGTCTCCGCAACGCCCACGTCACCGGCTGCGGCCTTTGAACGCAGGTCCGTTTCGACTCGGCCCGTGCGGCCGGGCTCACCGAAGACCTGGTAGCGGATATCGCAACGCGCGGCACGAGCGAACGCCTCCCCGAGCGGACCCGCCTCGCCCTGGCCTGGGCCGACGTGCTGCTTGCAGGCGCCCAGACCGCGCCGGCGGACCTGCTCGAGGAGTTGCGCGCCGCGTTCGCCGCAGAGGAACTCGTCGAGATCACCTATGCCATGGGAACCTTCATCGGGTACGGCAAGCAGATCATCACCCTCGGCATGGAACCGAAAGCGCTGCCCGTCGTCGAAGTGCCTACCCCGGGGCTTCAGTAGGCGGTCGAGATCAACAGCCAGTCCCACGCTGCATGGAGAACCACCGGGACGAGCAACCCACGTGACACACGGCGGAACACGTAGAACAACGATCCGATCACCGCGGTCGCCAGCATCTGGCGGACGCCATCGGCCAGCGGGGCGCCAAGACAGACGTTGGGCAGGTGGAACAGCCCGAACAACAGCGAGCAGAACAACAACGCCCGACGTTCCCCTGTCCGGGTGCGGGCGCCCACGAGCAGGATGCCCCGGAAGGTCAGCTCCTCGGTCAGCCCGACGAGCAGCATCGTTGCGGTCAGCCCGATCCAGGCGTCGGCCGAGCGGGACGGTGCACCCGCCGACACGAAGCTCGCTGCAGGCACGACGAACGCCGCAACGGCAACCCACCAGCGGGCCCGCATCGGCCGGTCATCGACCCACACCGCCCGCCACCATCCGGTCGTGGTGAGAACGACCACCTGGAGGACGAGCACCACGAGCAGCGCCAGGACGAACTGACGGACCCAGGGCAGCCCAGCCGAACCGAGGTCCGGGTACTCGACGAAGTCGTCCCCGGGTAGGAGCCGCACGAGTCCGATCCACACGACGGTGTGCAGCAGGAACCAGCCGCACAGGGCGCCCCACCCGACGCGACGTCCGGTGGTCACGACCCCCTCACGTGCGGGGACATCCACGCAACGGCCGTACCGAGCCCGGCCTCGGCTCGCACCGTGGCGATGCGCCGGCCGGGCTGCACGGCGGCCTTCACGTCGGTCAATCGATCGCCGTGGCGCTCGACGGCGGCGTCGAAGTCCTCGAGGGAGGCGACCAGTCCCCACAAGTGCGGCGCGTCGACCCCGGGGGCCCGGACCAGCTCGAGGATCGGCGCGCCGAGCCGGAAGAACGCCTGGCGCACGGCGCCCGCTTCCCTGATGCGCTTCAGCGGGATCCCGAGCCCATCGACGATCGCCTCGATCGTCCGGTCGAGATCGGGGCAGAGCACGGCGACGTGGTCGATGGCGATCGCGCCGTTCGGGTGGCGGCCGGGCTGCGCCGGCGGTTCGGCGAGGTGCAGCCCGAGGCCGTCGACGCTGGCGGGCAGCGGCTCGGGACCTCCGGCGATCCCGAGGGATCGAATCCCGGATGGTCCGTCGCCGGGGTCGACGAACGCAAGGCGCACCAACCCGATCGTGCAGGCGGCGGTGCCGTCCTCGGCCTGTTCGACGGTGAACCCGCAGTCGGCCCAGCGTCCGGGGTCGGCAGCGAGGCGGATCTCGGCGAGGACGGTCACGGCAACCTCCACGAACAACGGTCGGCCAGGAACGCAAGGACGTCGGCCTGGTCCTCGGCCTGAAGCGCGAGCGGCTTGCCGACGCCGTGCCCGGCGGTGGCCTCCTCGCGGAACAACACGGGCCCGCCGCCCACGCTCGACACGGCGTATTGAAGAGCGGCTGCGTACTTGCGGGCGTGGCATGGATCGACCCGGGAATCACCGGCGGCGCACGTGATCAGGCTCGCCGGATAGGCGACGCCATCGCGCACCTGGTGGTACGGCGAGTAGGCGTGGAGCCAGGCCAGGTCATCGGCGCGATCCGGATCGCCGTATTCGTCGATCCACAGGCGGGCGATGAGGAACCGGGGGAACCGCACCATGTCGGTGAGCGGTACGTCGCACGACACCGCTGCGCACAGGTCGGGGCGACGGGTCGTTGCTGCCGCAACGAGCAGTCCGCCGTTGGATCCGCCGCGGATGGCGAGGCGACGGCGCGACGTGCGGCCGGTGGAGACGAGGTGGTCGGCGGCAGCCTCGAAATCCTCGAACACCTTGTGTTTCGCAGCCCGGCGCCCGGCGTCGTGCCAGGCCTCGCCGTCCTCGTTCCCTCCCCGAAGCCCGGCGATCGCGACCTGGCCGCCGGCTTGCACCCAGGCCGCCCACATCGAGCGCCACTCGGGCCCGTAGGGCAGTGCGAACCCGCCGTACCCGGTCAGCAGGGTGGGTGTGTCGGGGCCGGGTGTGACGTCGACCCGCCGGAAGGTGAACAGACCGACCTCGGTGCCATCGACCGATCGATACGTCTCGCGCTCCGTCACGAACGCTTCGGGATCGAGTGGGGCGGCACCGTCCTGCCAGCGCTGCAGCCCGCGGTCGTGGGTCCAGCGCAACAACGTCGGCGGCTGCGTGAAGGAGGCGACGGTGAGCGCGACGACGCCCGCCGCAGCGCCCGGATCGGCGTCGAGTCCGGTGACCACGGCGAACCCTCCGAGATCGATCTCGTCGCGCCGGTCACCGTCGAGCCCGTAGCGGCGCACCCGCGACACCGCATACCGCGACGACAGGACCAGGAGCTCGTCCCCGACGATCTCGACCTGCTCGATGACCTCGTCGGATTCCGGCACGACGGTCGACCACGCCTGCGGCCCCGGCGCGTCGAGTGCACACGACACCACCCGCCCCCGAGGAGCGTCGAGCGTGGTGGTGCCGACGAGGCGCCCACCGTGTAGCCGCAGCGACGTTCGCTCCTCGAGGTCGCCCACTACGACGCGCCACGAGCCGTCGGCACGGTCGTGGAGGTGAACGTCGGTGCGCCCCCACCCGATCATGGTGTGCACGAGCACGTGGCGACCGTCCCCGGCCACCTCGACCGATGCCCACGCCTCCGGCCGGCTCGGATCGGCCCAGCGGACCGGATCGCCGGCCGGGTCGCCGCCGAGGCGGTGCTCGTGAATCCGACGGTTGTACTCATCGCCGGCGGGATAACGGGTGTACCAGAAGCCGGAGGCGTCAGGCAGCCAGGAAACCGACGCCGCCCGGGTGTCGGGGATCGGTCCGTCCACGAGCGCGCCGGTGTCGGTGTCGACGACGAGCAAGTCGCTGCGCTCGGTGCCGCCGGACGATCGACCCCAGGCAACCAGCCGACCGTCCGGTGACGGGACGTACCAGTCGATCGTGCACGTCGGATCACCGCCCGAGGCCGGGTCGATCACGGTGCGGGCCGGGCCGGGTTCTGTGGCGGAGCGGACCGTCAGCGACACTTGCTGGGCCCCACCACCCCGTTCGAGGGTGAAGATACGGTCGCCGCGAACGGCCGGACCCCCGACGACGTTCGCCGCGAGAACCGCGACGAGACGCTCGCGCCACCCCACCCGGTCGGGCAGGTGGTCGAGCGCCTCGCGTGTGCACTGGTTCTGGGCGGCCACCCAATCGGCGACCGTCGGGTCGTCCCCGTGTTCGAGCCACCGGTACGGGTCGGCGACTGCGATCCCGTGGAGCTGTTCGACGAGGAGATCACGCCGCGTGGGCGGCGGCGTGGGCATTGCCGACGGGCCTCAGCCGCGTCCCATGTTGGGGCGCTTGCCGTGGTTCGCCTTGGAGCGGCGCAGCTTGGCCTTGCGCTTCTTGGTCTTCTTCGACATAAGGGCTTCAGGCTAGCGGGACAGGCGGTCAGGCGGCCAGGCGCGGACCTGAGGGACGCCGATCCCTCGGGGGCGGGCCGCACGGGGCCGGCCGGTAGCGTGACCGTCCGCCATGGAACGCTTCGGCCTGGTCGGCCTCCCCAACGCGGGCAAGTCCTCCCTGTACAACGCGCTGACCGGCGGCGGGGCACTCGCCGCGCCGTACGCGTTCGCGACCAAGGACCCCAACGTCGGGGTGGCCAAAGTGCCCGACCATCGGCTCGACGCGCTGGCGGCGATGTCGAAGAGCCGCAACGTGGTGCACGCCGCAGTGCAGGTGGTGGACATCGGCGGGCTCGTCGAGGGGGCGTCCAAGGGCGAGGGCCTGGGCAACAAGTTCCTGGGCGGCATCCGTGAGGTGGACGCGATCGTGTTCGTGCTGCGGGCCTTCGTCGACGACGACGTGCCCGGCCCGAGCGATCCGCTGGAGCACCTGCGAGTGGTCGAGCTGGAGCTGGCCTTGGCCGATCTGGAGACCGTCGAGATCCAGCTGCCGCGCAAGCAGAAGGCGTCGAAGAACGACAAGAGCCTGGCCGAGGAGGTGGCGGCGCTCGAGGTAGCCCATGCGGCGCTGGCCGACGGCCGCCCGCTCTACCGGGCGGGGTTGACGGCGGCGCAGCGCGAGATCCTGCGCCCGACGTTCCTGCTGACCAACAAACGGGTGCTCGCCGTGGTGAACGTGGGCGACGACGGGCTGGACACGATCCCGACGCAGGTCGCCCGGGTGCAGGCCGAGCTGGCATCGGCCGGCGACGAGATCGAGGTGCTCGGGATGTGCGTGCAGCTCGAGGCCGAGGCCGCCGCTATCGAGGACCCGGTCGAGCGGGCCGAGATGCTCGTGGGGTTCGGCCTCGGCGAGGGTGCGCTGGTGCGGATGGTGCAATCGGCGTACCACCTGCTCGGGCTGCGGACGTTCCTCACCACCGGCGACAAGGAGAGCCGGGCCTGGACGTTCCGGGCCGGCGCAAAGGCGCCCGAGTGCGCCGGGCGCATCCACTCGGACCTGCAGCGAGGGTTCATCCGGGCCGAGGTGATCCACTGGGACGAGCTGCTCGAGATCGGGTCGTGGAGCAAGGCCAAGGAGCTCGGCAAGCTCCGGGTGGAGGGCAAGGAGTACGTGGTCGCCGACGGCGACGTGCTCGAGATCCGCTTCAACGTGTAGCCGGTGGAGTTTCCGCAATTCCACGGCTGTCCGCGCAACGCCTCGCCACCTCCCCGATTGGCGGCGCGTTCCTCGAATCGTTCATCGACGCCGAGCTCACTCGGCAGGCGACCGCCATCGACGAAGCGCTCACGTTCGCCCACTTCCGAGACCGGTCGGGGATCGAGATCGACGTGATCATCGAAGGGCCCGATGGCAGCGTCGTGGCCATCGAGGTGAAGTCCGCCCGATCCGTGAATCAACGCGTCGCCCGCGGTCTGACGTTCCTCCGCGATCGCCTCGGCGACCGGTTCCCGTGCGGCATCCTGTTGCACACGGGTCCGCTCACCGCACGCCTCGGCGAGCGGCTCGGGGCCGTTCCGATCGCAGCGCTGTGGGGCGGCGCCTCCAGGCCCGAGGGTTCGTTGGAGGACGCCTCGTCATGACATCTCCGCCCAATCGATCGCAAGATGACCGCACAACACTCGGGTCGAGCATCCGCCGTTCGCCTTCTGGCGCCCTACCCCGCCGGTGAGGACACTCCCGCCTCGGCGAGGATGCGAGCCTTCTGGCGGTTGGTGAACGAGTGCAAGCGCTGCATGTGGGCGAACCGCACCTGGTCGCGGCCGATGCCGTCGAGCTTGTCGAACCAGTCGTCCTCGCCGAGGATCTCGCCGAGCCGGGGCGAGTTGCGATGCCGCATCTGCGGATCGACCGTCTTGGGCTCGAGGCTGCGCAGGATCCCCCGGTTGAAGTGCCAGTGGAGCGTCACCCGCTCCCCCGGCTCGCGCCGCTCGCCTTGCCAGTGCCATAAGCCCTCGGTGAAGAACACCACTGAGCCCTTCGGCATCTCGATCGGGACCCCGCCGTCGACCTGCTCGCCCGATCGCGGCGGCCGGCGCAGGCGGTGTGTCCCCGGCACCACCCACGTCGGGCCCGACGCCTCCGTCCAGTCCTCGAGCGCCCACACCCCGACGCCGGTCATCGCCCATTCGGGATACGGCTCGGGGACGTGCGAGTAGTCCGTGTGCAGTGGGATGAACCCCGGCCCGGGCCCCCGCCGGATGGCGCTCAGCGAGCCGATCACCGCGCCCCGCCCGAGCGAGGCGTCGACGAGCGTCAGCAGCAGCGGATGCTGCGTCAGCAGTTCGAACGGCCGGCCGTGGTAGAGCATCCACTGCAACGAGGTGACGCCGTGCGCGGACAGCGCATCGACCGTGGCGGCGCGCAATTCGTCAACGAAGGCCTCGGAGATCGCTCGCTGCAGCACCGTGAAACCATGCTGCTCCATCTCTGCGACGTGGCGCGCCACGCCCTGGCGGTTGGCTCGGTGGTGCAGGTCCGGGTTGTCAACGGTGCGTCGGCCGAGATGGTCGTGCAGCAGTGCGACCACGGTGCCCGCCTCCCGGTCGGCGAACCGACCGCACACTCGAACCGCGTCCGGGCCGAACAGATGGCGCAGTTCCCGCCAGCCCGCCTCGGCCGCGCCGGGCACGGTCACGCCGACCCGCTGTGCCCAGGTGAGCGCCGACTGGTAGTCACCCTCGACGACGACCTCGGCGGTCGGGTCGGGAGTGCGGAAGGTTTCCACGGTGACGCCGTCGAACCGACACGACCAGGACGCGACACCGTTGGGGAAGCCGAGGTGCGGTGGCGCCTCGGTGAACCGTTCGCTCAGCGAAAACGGTGCCGTCGACCGGCGCTGCGCCACCTCCCGCTGCAGCCACGCGGTCGCCTCCGCCAGCCATGCGTCGCTCAGGAATTCGAACTGGTGCGGTAGGGCATACATCGCGAGTCATCCCCTCGGGCCGGCGACGCGCACCCCGGCCACGGCGATCAGCGACTCCACGCAGTCGCGCATCGAGTCGTCCAACGGGCGGAACGTGATCGGCACCGCCGCCCGGATCCGGTCGTTGCGCAGCAACACCCCGTCCCAGATGGCGCGGAACTCGGCCTCCCGGGCCTTCCAACGCTCCGGCGCCGGGTCGGCGATCGGACCCGGGTCGTAGCCCAACTCGGGCAGTACCCGGCCGATGGTGGCGACGAGGTCTTCGTACGAGCGCATGTCCGTCGACACCGCCAGGAACCGCTCGCCGTTGTGCACCCGGTCGCTCTCCAGCAGCCCGACGTGGCAGGCCGCGTCGTCGCGCACGTCGACGGTCATCCACGGCCGGTACGGGCCGGTGCCGTGGAACACCTCCACGTACCCCTCGAGCATCCGGCCGATCAGGTCCTGCCACGGTCCGCCGCTGCGCTGGTGGGCCGATTGGATCGGGCCGATGTTGTCGCCCGGGCAGACGGTCACCGCGTCCCAGCGCCCCCCGGTGGCCGCAGCCGCGTCCGCGAAGGCGTGCTGCGCGATCACCTTGCCGATCGAGTACCCCTGGCCCCGACCCGCCGTGCGCTTCGGATTCGACTCATCCGGGGTGCGGTCCTCGTCGATCACCGGACGGCGGGCCATCTCCTGGATGTCGACCTCGGACATCACCGCTGCGATGCTCGAGGTGACCACCACCCGGCGCACGGTGCCGGACCGTTCGACGCTGGCGATCACGTGGTCGCAGACGCCCCGCACGTAGTCCGCGTCGTCGTAGTTGCTCACGTGCGAGACGTGGGCAACCCCGTCGCAGCCGGCGAACACGGCGTCGTAGCACCCCGGTGTGTCGAGGTCGGCGGCGTGCAACGTGAGACGGCCCGAGGCGAACGCCGGCATCGCCCGCAAGAACGCGACCTTGCTGTCGTCGGCCACGTCCCGCACACATGCCCGCACCCGGTAGCCCCGATCGAGCAGCGTCTCCACCACCCAACCGCCGACGAACCCCGCTGCTCCCGTCACCGCGACGGTGCCGCCTCTGTCGATCGCTGCCATGCCGCTCCCCTCCGAGCCGGTCCGACGCTCAGGCCCCGTCTGCGTGCAGGCAGCTGTAGTCCTGCACGTGGGCCTCCAGGCGACGAAAACGCCAGTTCCCTTCGTAGCGCTCGTAGGTGTCCCGGTAGAAACCCACGATCCGCCACCGCCGGTCCGCCGGGTCGGTGTACTGCATGAGCAGGCTCCACCGGCCGGTGGCGGTGTCGCCGTCGACATCGATGACGGGGTTGGTGACCATGTGCGAGGACCGGGCGATGCGACCGCTGGACCGGATCGCCCCGAAGTGAGCCTTGATCGCCTCGTGGCCCTCGCAGGGCGCGATCCGCGTGTCGTGCCACACCCCGTCGGGTGCGAACAACGCCGCGACGGCGTCGCCGTCATGGTCGTCATCGCAACCCGCGCAGTAGGCAGCCTTCAGGCGACGGATCGCCTCGACGTCCTCCAACTGACGCAGGCGCGCCCACACCCCGCCGCCGTCGAACCTGTCCTCGGTCATCGACCGACCTCCCCGGTGTCGTTCGGACGGACCGTAGCGGCGACGCCAGACGCTGCGTCGGCCCTCCAGCCCGGCGACCAACTCGGCCGGATCAGCCGATCAGCGACAACCGGCCGAGGGCTTTGTCCTTCACGGGCAGGCCGCAGAACAGCTCGAGGTCCGACGGGATCCCGAGCCCGTACATTCCGGCCGCCTCGGCGCCCACGTCGAACACCCCGAACGAACCACCGGCAGCCACGAGATCGTCGTAGACCGGCGCAACGTAGAACTCGCCGTTGACCCGACGGTCCTCGGCGATCATCGTCTCGGCGGCATCGACGAACTGTCGGGCCATGGCGAAGTTGTAGATCCCGACGGTCGCGCAGTCCGACACCGGCACCTTCTCGACGATCCCGACGCAGCGGCCGGCGTCGTCGAAGCGGACGTAGCTCCACTTGCGGTCGGTCGCCGTCATGGTCATCACCCATCCCTCGCACCCGCTTGCGTCATGGGCCGCGAGGTAGTCGTCGATCTCGATGTCCACCCACTGGTCGCTGTTGGCGATCATCAGCGGCGCGTCGACGTCGAGCTCGGCCTTCGCCGTCAGCACGGTGCACGCTGCGCCCTCGGTGACCCCGTCGAGCAGCACCAGCCCGCAGCCCGGGGCGATGCGGGACAGCAGCGCCGGCAGGTCGAACTCTTCGGCATGGGCCCGCTGCGCGATGAACACGAACCGGTGCGCACGCGACGGGCGCAGGTTCGCGACGACGACCTCGATCATCGGATGGCCGTCGATCTCGATGAGCGGCTTGGGCTTGGCGAACCCGGCATCCGCAAAGCGGCTGCCGCGCCCGGCCATGGGAACGACGATCTGGAGCGGGCGGGTCATGCGGGGGAACCTTCCTGGGGTCGGCCGGGGTACTTGTCGCCCGGGACGCTCGGCACCTTCACCACGGCGGTAACGGTGTCCTCGAACGCCTCGAACGAAGTGGCGGTGCCGGGGGGCAGCACGAGGATGTCGCCCGGCACGAGCTCGCGCCCGCACATCCGGGCCCGGCCCGAGACCAGCACGGTGATCTCGGTGCCCACCTTGTGGTGGTGCTCGGCCTCGACGTCCCCGGCACCGAAGCGCTGCACCGCGACCTCGAAGCCCTCGGCGTGCAGCGCCGTCGGGGTGAACGCGCCGACGAACCAGCCGCGCACCATGTCCTCGAGCCGATGGTGGGTGACCTCGGGGGTCGTGGTCGACGGGGTCATGCCGCCTCCTGGTCGAGGGCGAGGCGGGCTTCGAAGGCACCGACCGCCTGGGGGTCGTGGAAGGAGAAATACTGTGCCCGCTCGATGCGGTGGATGCCGACGCGACGGCCGGCGAGCACCATTTCGTTGAGCGTCGGGCACACGAAGAACTGGCCGTTCACCTGGGCGTCTTTGAGGATCATCTGCTTTGCCGACTCGACGAAGTGCCGGCCCCGGGCGAACCAATAGCACCCGGCGGTGGCGAGGCGGCTGATCGGTCGCTTCTCGCTCGCTTCGATCACGATCCCGGCGTCGTCGGTGCGCACGTACGACCAGCGGGGGT
>JBEIFW010000094.1:0-13439 GCA_040382215.1 Acidimicrobiales bacterium | reverse complement strand
GACCGCACCGCCGAGTTCGCCGACCATCTCCACGAGCACTTCGTGCACCCCTCGGTGGTCCGCGACGGGAGGTACGTCCTGCCCGAGGCGCCCGGCTACTCCGTCGAACTGCACCCCGAGTCGTACGCCGCGCTGCGCTGGCCCGACGGGGCGGTGTGGCGGTGACCGTGCAGTTCGGTCTGGGCTGTGCACCGTTGGGGAACCTGTACGCGGCGATCGGCGATGATGACGCGCAGGCCACCGTCCGGGCCGCCTGGGCGCACGGCATCCGGCTGTTCGACACTGCCCCGCTCTACGGCTACGGGCTGTCCGAGCAACGCTTGGGACGGGCGCTCGCCGGGCTGCCACGGGCCGAGCTCACCGTGTCGACCAAGGTCGGCCGGTTGCTCGTCGACGGCGACCCGGGGCCGACGATCTTCGCCGGGGTCCCGGCCCGGCGACCCGTGTTCGACTTCTCCCGCGACGGGGTGCGCCGGTCCGTGGAGGCAAGCCTGACCAGGCTCGGGCTCGACCGTCTCGACATCGTCCACGTCCACGACCCCGACGACCACGAACACGACGCGCTCGCCGGCGCGCTCCCGGCCTTGATCGAGCTGCGCGACGAGGGTGTCGTCGGCGCCGTCGGCTGCGGGATGAACCAGGTCGAACTGCTCCACCGCTTCGTTGACCGGGTCGATCTCGACGTGATCCTGCTCGCCGGCCGATGGTCGCTGCTCGACCACGCCCCAGCGGCGAGGGCGCTGCTCGACCGCTGCGTCGAACGGGGGGTGGGCGTGCTCGCCGGCGGCGTGCTCAACTCCGGCCTGCTCGCCGGAGGCGACACGTTCGACTACGGCCCGGCCGACGCTGAGCGCCTGGCGGCGGCGGGCCGGCTGCGCGACCGATGCACCCACCACGGTGTCGGTCTGCTCGACGTCGCTGTGCAGTTCCCGTTGCGGCACCCGGCGGTGCGCACCGTGCTCGTCGGCGCCCGCAGCGCGGCCGAGCTCGATGCCGACCTGGCAGCGAGCAGCACCCGGATCCCCGACGAGCTCTGGGCCGACCTCGGCCTCAGCGGCTGAGGCCAGCCCGGAGCCGGCGGCTACTTCTTGCCGAACCCGAATAGGTTCTGGCCGACCTTGCGCATCTGGATCTCCTCGGAGCCCTCGGTGATCCGATAGCGGCGGTGGTGCCGGTAGATGTGCTCGAAGGGCATGTGCCGGCTGTAGCCGACCCCGCCGCAGGTCTGCATCGCCCGATCCGCCGCGTCGCACGCCAACCGGTTCGCCTTGTAGTTGCACATCGCAACGAGGTGCGTCACCTCCATGTGGTGCTTTTGGTCGAGCATCCAGGCGGTGTATCGCACGAGCTGGCGCAGCATCGCGGCGTCGGTGTGCAACTCGATGAGCGGGAACTGGATGCCCTGGTTCACGGAGAGCTTCTTGCCCCACGTGTAGCGCTTGTTCGCATAGGCGACCGCTTCGTTGATGCAGAACTGCGCGGCACCGAGCGACGACGCCGCCTGGCGGATGCGGTTCTCGTGCACGAAGTGCTGCGCGAGATCGAGGCCGTGGTCGACCCGCCCGAACACCGCGGTCTGCGGCACCCGGACGTCGGTCAGCGACACCTCCGCGTGGTCGGTCGGCATGTTGAACGTCCACCAGAAGAACTCGACCTTGAACCCGGGCGAGTTGGTCGGGACGAGGAACGCCGTGATGCCGATCGGGTCGCCCGGGTTGCCCGAGGTGCGGGCGAAGATGATGTCGTGGGTGGCGTGGTGGAGCCCGGAGTTCCACCGCTTGGCCCCGTTGATCACCCATTCCTCGCCGTCGCGGTAGGCCCGGGTCTCGAGATGCGTGGCATCGGAGCCGTGGTTGGGTTCGGTGAGACCGAACGCCAGCCGCTTGGTGCCCTCGAGGAACCCGGGCATCCACTCGGCCTTCTGCTCGGGGGTGCCGAAGTCGCGCATCATCAGAACCGTCGGGAAATTGCCGACGATCGAGGACTCGTTCTGCAGGTCGTTGTGCAACCCGAGGCCCTTGGTGGCGAGGTGTTCGCGGATGATCGCCATCTCGAGGTTGGTCGCCTGCTGACCGCCGTACTCCTTCGGGAGGGCGAGGCGCAGGAAGCCCGCAGCGTCGGCCCGGCGGCGCATCTCGCGCAGCAACGCTTCCCAGTCCGGACGGGGCACGCCACCAGCCTCGAAGTCGGTGCGGGCGTACTCACGACGATGGTCGAAGAAGCGCTCGTTGTCGTCGGCGGCCTGCAACGGCTTGATCTCGGCCTCGATGAACGCATCGAGTTCGTCCAGGCGGGCCTGGATGGCGGGCGGGATCGAGAAGTCCACGGGCGTGCTCCGTCTGCTCGGCGGCGAGCGCCCCTCGCGCCCACTCCCCTCCGGCGAATCTACGGGCCGGGTCGCGTGCGGACCGAAACGGCTAGAACGAAACGGTGACCGACGACGACCCCGCGCCGGACGGGGAGACCGTGCCGCGGCGCACCGTCGGGCGCAGGACCCAGGTGCCCCGGTGACCGGTGCGGTTCGCCGGGCGCCCCTCGGTGCCACCCGGCTGGAGCTGATCGCCCTCGTGCAGTTCCTCGGCACCGGCATGCTCCTGTCGGGCGTCCCCCGCTACCTGCGCGAGGAGCTCGGCGCCAGTCGGACGGCCGTGGGGATCGCGACCACGATCTTCTTCGTCGGCGCACTCGCCGTGCGACCAGCCCTCGGTCGCGCCCTCGACCGGTACGGCCGCCGCCGCTTCTTCCGGTGGTCCCTGGCCGGGTTGACGATCCTCACGATCGGGCTCGAGCTGTCGAGCTCGGTGGTCGCCGTGGGGGCGTTGCGCCTCGTACAGGGTGCGTTCGGCGCCGCGTTCTACACCTCGATCGCGACGATGACCGCCGACGTCGCCCCGCCCGACAAGCGGGGCTCTGCGGTCGGCCGGTTGTCGTTCGCGACGTACCTCGGGTTCGTGTTCGGGCCGCTGATCGCCGATGTGGTGATCCCCTTCGGCTTCTCGACCCTGTGGGCGGTGGTGACCGTGGCGATGGCCGGCGCGCTCACCCTGGCCTGGTCCCACCCCGAGACGCGACCGGAACTCGCCCCGGGCGAGGTCCGCTCGCGCCCCCCGCTCATCCATCCGGCGGTGATCCGTCCGGGCCTTGCCCAGGCGGCGGTGTCGTTCGCCCTGTCGGCCACGACGGCGTTCTCTCCCGAGTTCGCCGGTTTCGTCGGCATCGATCGACCGGGCACGCTGTTTTCCGCCTACGCCGTCACCGTGCTGTTCGTGCGCGTGCCGGCGGGCCGGGCCTCGGACCGCCTCGGCGCGCACGTCGTCGCGATCCCGGCGCTCGCCCTCGGCGCAGTGGCGCTCGTCGTGCTGTCGCAGGCCCGCGCCCCGTGGTGGGCCTACCTGGCAATGGGGGTCGTCGGCATCGGGATGGGTGCGGTGTTCCCTGCGATGACCGCACTCGCCGTCGATCGTGCGCCCCCGGCCGAGCGCGGTGCGGCGCTCGGCTCGTTCCTCGCCTTCAACGACATCGGCCAGGCCCTCGCCGGGCCACTCGCAGGTGTCGCCTCGGATGCCGGCGGTATCCGATGGGCCTTCGGTCTTCCGGCGATCGTGGTGGCTGGCGGGTTCCTCGTGGCGCTCGGCCTGCGGCCCCGACGATCAGCTGCCGGCTGACGACTCGTCGTCGAAGCGGAGGATCACCGCACAGTCCTCGGCGCGCCTGCGCCGGATCCATCCCCCGATCGTGCCGAACGCATCGATCATCGCCGCTTGCCAGCCGTACTTGCGCCGCACCGCCGCCGTCACCCCGGCAGCGTCGCCACCGACGACGACCACGGCCCGGGCCGGCACCTCGGGCGCGCCGTCGACCACCCGACCCCGCCGGTCGCAGGCCCGCAGCGTGACCTCGGGGAAGTTCCGGATCCGCTTCACCTTCCCCGAGTCTGCTCCCGTCGTGAACCCGGCGGCACCGTCGTCCAGGGGGGCGATCCACACGGGGCTCGACACGGTCTCGCCGCTGCGCTTGCGGGTGGTGATCGACACGTACCGTTCGCCGGCAAGGCTCACACCATCGGCGGCGCTCATGCGCAGCACCCTACCGACCATCGTGGGCACCGCCGCCGGGGGTACCGGTGTCTAACGTGGGGCCATGCCGACGTTGGTCTGGTCCGACACCGCGCTGGCCACGGGCCGGGCGCATCGGTGTTCCCCGGCGCAGTTCCGGTCCTACCCGCCGAGCCCGTGGTCGTGGTTGACGGTCGACCCCGACGGCGAGCCCGGTGCCGACGTCGCCTGCTCGATCGGCCACTACGAACCGCTGTGCGATCGTCTGATCGGCACTCGGTCTGCGCCGCAGGACCGCCGGCCCGGAGCGCCGTCGCTGTTGACCGTGCTCACCCGTGCGGTCCCTGGCCAGGACGGCGCCTATCACGACTGGTACACCGGCACGCATCTTCCCGAGGTGCTGACTCTCGCGGGATACGTTGCTGCCCAACGGTTCTCGGCAACGGCCGAGTCGTCGGTCCCGCGGCCGTTCCTCGCCCTCTACGAGCTCGACGCACGCGACGCCCAGCCGGTGCTCGACACCTTGGACGCTGCGACCCGCGCGTGGATGCGACGGAGTAGTGCGATCGACGGCCCGGCCATCCTGGCCTGGCTGTTCGACCCGGTCGACTGACCCGCGACCGGCTCTCGCAGGACGCGGTCAGCACGCATCGAGCGAGGCCAGGAATCGCAACAGCACCTCGGTGACCTCGGCGGCCCGTTCCTGCTGGATCCAATGACCGGCGCCCTCGATCATCAGGCACTCCCGCAAATCGGGCAACGCCGCCCGCATACCGGCGATGGCGTCCGGGGTGTTGCCGGCGATCAGATCGAGCGTGCCGCCCACGTAGCACGCCGGCTGGGTGATCGTGCGCCCCTGGAAGGGCGCGAGGATCCCCGGCAGCGCATCGATGTTCCGGTACCAGTTCAGCCCGCCCCGGAACCCCGATGCCGTGAGCTCGCCCGTGTAGAACGCAAGGTCGGCCTCGGTGAGCCACGGGGGCAACCGGTCCGGCAGCACGAACTGCTCGGTGAGCGTCTGGCCGGCGGGGAAGTGCCCGTCGGTGCAGGCGTCGGCCACGCCGTCGGCGACGATGTCGCCCGAAATGAGGTAGAGGAACCCGAGCACGCTGCGGCGGACGTCGGCCTCGAGATCGGCCTCGGCCACACCGGGTTCCTGGAAGAACAGCCGGTAGTAGTCACGGTCGGGTCCGGCGTTGGCGCGCATCAGGTCCCCGATCGTCACGCCGTCGGGCAGCGCCGGGATCACCCCGGTGAACGGCACGCTCATCGCGCCAACCGCTCGGAACACGTCGGGGCGCAACAGAGCCGAGAACCACGCCACCGGTGCCCCCCAGTCGTGACCGACCACCACGGCTTCCCGCTCCCCGAGCGCGTGCACGACACCGACCACGTCACCCACGAGGTGGTTGAGCGAGTAGGCGCCTAGGGCCGCCGGCTTGGAGGTGCCGCCGTAGCCGCGCATGTCCATCGCCACGGCGCGGTAGCCGGCGGCGGCAACCGCGGGGAGTTGGTGCCGCCACGAATACCAGGACTCGGGGAACCCGTGGCAGAACAACACGAGCGGTCCCTCGCCCTGCTCGACGAGATGGACTGAGATGCCGTTGGCGTCGACGGTGCGATGGAGTAGGCCGGCCATCCCCGGACGCTACCGGCGGCCCAGCACCAGCACGTCGTGATGAGCGACCTGGGGTCGCGGCCGGTCGGGATCGGGCAGGGCCTCGAGCTCGGCGATGACCGGGGCGACCACACGGGCCCACGTCGCGTCATCGAGATCCCACAGGCTCGACCACGTCCGGGCCCGGATCTCGGCGGCGAGATCCGCCGGTGACTTCGCCTGCGCCTCGGGGGCCGTGCGGTCCCGGCCGATCAGCGTGAGCGACGGCGGCAGCGCTGCGACGACGCCCGCGGCATGGCGCATCCCCGCCGGCCGCAGGACGTTCTGCATGCCGTCGAGCAGGCTGGTGACGTCGTCGGCGGACCGCACCGCCTCGGACGGTACGACGAGCAACCGGCCGCCGGGGGCGAGGAGTCCGGCGGCCGCGTCCAGGAACGCCGGCGCGTCGGGGACGAGCTGCAGCACCCAGGTGATCACGACGACATCGGCCGCGCCGGGCCGCAACGGCGGCCGGTACCCGTCGCCTCGGGCCACGCAGTCGCCGAGCCGTTCCCGGGCCCGCACGAGCATCGGCACCGACAGGTCGACCCCGACGACGGTGATCCCCCGTTCGCGCAGCGCCTGCGCGATCACCCCGGTGCCGATACCCACTTCCACGACGCGCTCACCCGGACCGATCCACCGGGCCATCGCCTCGGCGAACCGGCGACCACGCTCGATCCCCCCACGGGTGGCGTCGTAGCGGTCGGCGATGCGGTCGAAGGCGACGGACACGTCGGTCACCGTAGGCCCTCGCGCTGCGCTACAACGGCGGCAGACGCGGGGGCGAGGTCCACCGCACGGAGGGGGCGACCATGGCCGAGTTCGATCTGGTCCTGCGGGGCGGCAACGTCGTCGACGGGCTGCGCACCCCGCGCTATCGCGCCGACGTCGCCGTGCGGGACGGGCGGATCGCGTCGATCGGGCGGATCGCGCCGCACCGGGCTCGGCGCGTCCTCGACGCCGAGGGCCTGATCGTCGCTCCCGGGTTCGTCGACCTGCACACCCACTACGACAGCCAGCTGTTCTGGGACCCGTGGTGCACCATCTCGGGGTGGCACGGGGTGACGACCGTCGTGATCGGCAACTGCGGGTTCGGGTTCGCCCCGTGCCGGAGCGACCAGCAGGAGCGCGCGATGCTGACCATGGCCCGCAACGAGGCCGTGCCGCTGGAGTGCATGCGGGCCGGCATGCCGTGGGACTGGGAGACCTTCCCGCAGTTCCTCGACTCGGTCGATCGCACCGCCAAGGGCGTCAACGTGCTGTCCTACGTCGGGCTGAACCCGCTGCTGGCTTACGTGCTGGGATGGGAGGAAGCCAAGCAACGACCCTGCCGTGACGACGAACAGGTTGTGCTGCAACGCCTGCTGGCCGAGGCGATGGAGGCCGGGGCGTGCGGGTGGTCGGCGCAGCTCAGCGGGGTCGACACTGTGCAGCGCGACTACGACGGCACCCCGATGATCACCGACGTGATGGCGACGGCCGACCTCGACGCCTGCGCCGAGGTACTCGGACGGCTGGGCCGTGGCTTCATCCAGATGGCCGGGTCGCTGCCGATGGCCGAGCACCTCGCAGAGGTCTCCGGCCGGCCGGTCGTGTGGAACCTGCTGGCCGCAGCCACCGACCAGCACGGCGCCCCGGCGATGGCGCACGCCGCTGCACTCGCCGCGCTCGACCGGGCCAACGCCGCCGGCCGCCGGGTCTTCGCCCAGGCCCTGACGGTCGACGTCGGGTTCGAGTTCACCTTGGAGGACTGGAACCTGTTCGACTCCTCGCCGCTGTGGCGGGAGGTCACGCTCGGCGACGCCGCTGCCCGGATGGAGAAGATGAGCGATCCGGCCTGGCGGGCGCAGTTGCGGGCCGAGTACGACGCCGGACGCGGCCCGGTGGCGGGCGGCGGTACGGAGGAGCGAGACGTGCGCGTCGGCTCCGGCCTCGGGGAGTTGCTGCTCGAGTGGGTGACCACCGACGACCCCGAGCTGAAGAAACTCGAAGGGCTGACGGTGGCCGAGATTGCGACGATGCAAGGCAAGCACGCCGTCGACGTCCTGCTCGACGTCTCGATCGCCGACGGGCTGCGCGCCGGGTTCGGCACCCCGCCTCGCCACACCAACGTCGACGCCATGCGGGAGATCGCAACCTCACCGTTCGCGCTGCCCGGGGTGAGCGACGGCGGGGCGCACACGAAGTTCATCACCCTGGGCGCCTACCCGACCGAGCTGTTGGCCACCTGGGTGCGCCGCCACGGGATCATGAGCCTCGAGGAGGCGCACTGGCGGCTGTCGGCCTACCCCGCCCTGGCCGCCGGGGTGCTCGACCGTGGATTCCTGCGCGAGGGCGCACCGGCCGACATCGTCGCCTACGACTTCGACGGCCTCGACCTGCTGCCGAGCGAGCGCAAGAGGGACTTCCCGGCCGGCGCCTGGCGTCTCACCCGCAAAGCCGACGGGTACCGGTGGATCCTCGTCAACGGCGAGGTCACCTTCGCCGACGGCGTGGGCACCGGCTCGACCCCTGGGCACCTGCTGCGTCACGGACGGGCCTGACCGACGAGGCGGTGCGCCGGTGCCGTGCCGGATCATGGCGGCCGCCGGCCCTCAGATCATCGGCCGGCTGCGCGTCGGTGGTCGGGGCGTGCCGTCGGAGAACTGCCGCCCGTCGTAGTACGTCGCCGCCGTGTCGGGACGCCCCCGGCGTGATGTCCACCGCCAGGTCAACGACACCCGGGGTCGTTCGATCCCCGGCATCGCCGGCACGCCATGGAGCCAGTCCCGCTGGCACGCACCACCCATCACCAGCAGGTCGCCCTCCCCCGGGGTGAGCACGATGTCGTCCGCTCCGGCGCCGGCGGGAACCCGTTCGGCCGACGCCTGCGCCCACGAGCCCCGAGGGCGGAACACGAACGGACGGCGGTGCCCGAGCACCACGATGGCGATTCGCGTGTCCTCGAGCCACCGCAGCTCGCGGTCGCTGTGCAAGCCCTGGAAGTCGTTCCCGTCGCGGTAGAGCAGCGCCGCTACCCCGTCGAGCGGCACGCGATAGGTCGCCTCGAGGTGCAACCCGGTCTGGCGCAGCAGCCGCGAGGTGTCCGGGCGCAGCCACGCCCCGAGCCGGCGCTCGGGGACGTAGCGGTCGTAGCGCAGCACCTCGGTCTGCTGCCACGGGGCTCCGGCTTCGATCTCGACGAGCGCTCCGAGCGGTTCCCGCACGAATTCCTCGACGACGTCCACCCAACTTCCGGCGTCGAGGTTGATGCGCCGGGCCGGGGCCCGACGCCGGATGACCAGATCGGGCGGCGTCAGCTCCAGGGGGCCCGCTCCTTGTAGTTCCGCAGCAAGCTGCGGGAGACCACCATGTGGTGCACCTCGTCAGGCCCGTCGTAGAGCCGGGCGTACCGGGCCTCCCGGTACATCTTGTCGAGCGGCCGGTCGGAGGTGACCCCGAGCGCGCCGTGGACCTGGATCGCCCGGTCGACGACGTTGTGGAGCATCTGCGCGCCGTGGAACTTGATGAGCGAGATCTCCATGCGGGCCTCCCCACCCTCGTCGAGCGCCCGGGCCGCGTCGAGGGTCATCAACCGGTGTCCCTGGATCTCCGCCGCGGACACGGCGATCATCTGCTGGATCGCGCCCTTTTCCGCCAGCAGGGAACCGTGGGCGTACCGGGTGAGCGCCCGGTCGCACATGATCTCGAACGCCCGCTGCGCCTGGCCGAGCCAGCGCATGCAGTGGAAGATGCGGCCCGGCCCCAGACGCTTCTGGGAGATGAGGAACCCGCGCCCACGCTCGCCGAGCAGGTTCGACGCCGGCACCCGCACGTTGTCGTAGACCACTTCGCAGTGTTGGCCGCCGACGTGACCCATCGTCGGCACCGCCCGTTGGATCAGGTAGCCCGGGGTGTCGGTCGGCACGAGGATCGCCGAGAACTGGAAGTGCTTCTCGTTGTCGGGATCGGTCTTCGCGAACACCGTCGTGTACGCCGCCCGGCTCGCACCCGACGTGAACCACTTGCGACCGTTGATCACCCACTCATCACCGTCGAGCACGGCGGTGGTCTGCATCTGCGTGGGGTCCGACCCGGCGACGGCCGGTTCGGTGAGCCCGACCGACGGGTAGATCTGGCCCTGCACCATCGGTAGCAGGTAACGCTCGCGCTGCTCGTCGTTCGCGTACTGGTACAGCATGATCGAGTCCTGCATCGACGCCGTGCCCACCGTGACCTGACCGAACTCGCACCGACCGATGATCTCGTTGAGCATCACCACGTCCATGAACGGCAGCCCCCCACCGCCGATCTCCGCCGGGTGGCCGAGCGCCCACAGGCCCCGGGACTTCGCCTCGGCCTTCAGGTCGGCCATGAGCCCGGTGTTGCGTCGGCCGGCCATCGCGCCGGCGAGCCCGAGCCCGCGCACGCCCTTGGACGGGTCGTCCCCACGTTCCTCGGCCAGCTCGTAGAGCTCCATCGGAAGCCCGGTCTCGGGATGCATCCCGGACTCGGCCTGCCGGTCGAGTTCATGCTCGGCGGGGATCACCACCCCGTCGATGAAGTCCTTCATGCGCCGGCGCAGTTCACGCTGGGTCTCGGTCATGGCTGCGGTCACGTGGCCCCCCCTGGTCAGGCCGCATCGTCGCGCATCGTCACCCCCCGGCGGTGCATGAACGGGGATCAGAAGTGGGTGGTGCACAACGGCGGCGGATCGCTGGCGACGAACCGGTCCAACCGGGCCAACGCCCCGGCCCTGCCCTCGACGATCCGCCCGGCCCGGCCGAGCGTCGAGGGCGAAGAGCCACCCAGCACCAGCGCACCGAGGTCGGCGACGTCGAGCACGACATCGGCCGGTGCGCCGCGCCGGGCCCGCCGTACCGCTGCGCCGTCCGCGCCTGCGTCGAGCACCCACCGGCCGGCCGCCCGGCCCGCCGGACGGGTGGAATCCACCACCTCGAACACGAACCGGTCCTCGCAACCCCAACCCCGGGCGGACAGCACGGCGGGCACGTCGAGGACCCGCAACCACAGCGCATCGACGACCGGCCCGAACCGCAGCGACCGTGGATCGTCCACCATCCACCACAACGGGTCGTCGAGCGCCACCGACGAGGCGGAGACGATCGGGTGGAGATCGACCGACGTCAGGTACCGCCACAGTGCCGCCCGGCTCTCCGAGGTCGTCGCCAGGAGCTCGTCGACCTCGACCACCCCGCACGGCGTCGCCCCCGACCACTCGCGCCGCGTGCGGAATGCGGCGTAGCCGTCGGGAGCGAGCACCCACTGCCGCTCGCTCGCCCCGTTGCGACGACCGACCGGATCGGCGAGCTCGCTCGCCTCCCACCACACCGCCGAGCGCGACAGCGTGCCCGGGACCTCGGCCCGCACCGCCTCGTAGACCGCCCAGACGTGCCCCGCCGCGTCGGCGGCCGACGAACGGCGCAGGGGCACGCCCTGGCCGACGCCGTCCCGCAACCGGCACCGGTCGGCCCGCACGAGAACCTGACGACTCGCGGGTCCGTAACCGAACCTGCCGTAGATCGCCGCTTCGGATGCCCACAGCCCGGCGAGCGGGAACCCCTCGGCCACCGCAGCGTCGAGGTGAACGGCCATCATCGACCGCAGTAGGCCCCGGCGGCGGTGGGTCCCGGCGACGGTCACGGCCGTCGTGCCCAGCATCGGCACCGCCGCACCGCCCGGGACCGTCACCTCGAAGCGATAGCCGGCGATCGTCCCGACGATGCCGTGATCGCCGTCGACCGCGGCGTGCACCACTGCGTCGTCCCATAGCGGGCGGCGCACGGCATCGGCCTCGGGCACCCGGTCGACGCCGAATCCGCGGAAGACCTGCTCGAGGAACCGCTCGTACTCCGACGAGAGCTCGACATTGCGCACGACAGGGGGCATCGGGCCATGCTCGCCCATGGGTAGCGTGCGCGCCATGGAGATTCACGGCCACGGCAAGGCGGTGCTCGATGCCCTCAACCCCGAGGTGCGCGCCCTTCGCCAGCACATCCCCGAGGTGTTCAAGGGCTTTGCGGCCCTGGCCGGCGCAGCGATGGGGCCCGGTGCGCTCGATCGCAAGACCAAGGAGCTGATCGCGCTGGCCATCGCCGTCGTCGAGCACTGCGACGGCTGTATCGCCGCCCACGCCAAGGGGGCGGCCGCAGCCGGGGCGACCGAACCCGAGGTGGCCGAGGCGATCGGGGTCACGGTGCTGATGCACGGCGGCCCGGGCACCGTCTACGGACCGCGCGCCTTCGCGGCGTTCCAGGAGTACGCCGCCGCCCGACGTTCACCCGAGGGCTGAGATGGGATTCGCCTCGGCCACGGCGATCACCCGCGTCGACGAACGCACCTGGCACGCCACCGTCGAGCCGGGCTGGGACATCAACGGCAACGCCAACGGCGGCTACCTGCTGGCCATCGCCGGTCGGGCGATGGCCGAGGCCAGCGGCCGGCCCGACCCGGTCACGGTGTCGGCGCACTACCTCAGCCCGGGGAAGGTCGGCCCGCTGGTCGTGCGCTGCGAGCCGGTCAAGGCCGGCAAGCGGTTCGTCACCCTGCGGGCCACCCTGTCGACCCCGGAGGGCACCCCGGTGCTCGCCGTGCTCGGCGCGTTCAGCGACCTGTCCCGGCCGGCCGACGCCCCCGAACGCATCGACGCCGACCTGCCCGAGCTCCCCGCCCCCGAGGACTGCGTCCGCCAGGTGCAGGGCGAGGACGTCCACATCGCGTTCCGGGAGCAGATCGAGATGCGGCTCCACCCCGACGACGCGGCGTGGATCACCGGGCGTCCGAGCGGGCGGACCGAGATCCGGGGCTGGTTCCGCCTCCGCGACGGCGAGGCGATGGACACCGTGGCGCTCCTGCAGGCCGTCGACGCGTTCCCGCCGACGATCTTCAACCTCGACCTCCCGGTCGCATGGACCCCGACGGTCGAGCTCACCGCCCACGTCCGGGCACGACCCGTCGGCGATTGGCTGCGGTGCCGGTTCCGCACCCGCTACATCACCGGCGGGTTCCTCGAAGAGGACGGCGACGTGTGGGACGCCACCGGCCGCTTCGTGGCCCAGTCGCGCCAGTTGGCGCTGATGCCTCGCCCCCCGGAGGCGGCGGGCTGAGCGAGCTCGTCACCCCCGGCGGCCTGGTCGTGCCTGACGCGGCGCTGCGCTGGACCTTCTCCCGCAGCGGCGGCCCGGGCGGCCAACACGTGAACGTCACCGCGTCCAAGGTGGTGCTCCACTGCAACCTCGTCGCCGCCGGCCTGCCGCCTCGGATCCTGGCCCGCCTCGGCGCCGAGGTGCGCATCGTCGTCGACGCCCACCGGTCCCAGGCCCGCAACCGGTCCGACGCGCTCGAACGCCTCGCCGCCCGGCTCGACGAGGCGAACCGGCCGCCGGCAGCGGCGCGCCGCCCTACCAGACCGAGCCGTTCGAGCGTCGAGCGCCGTCTCGAGGCCAAGCGCCGCACCGCCGGCCGGAAAGCCGATCGGCGCACCGATCCCGACCGCTGACGACTCGCGCCCGCATGACGTGACCGGCACCGGGGCGCCAAGATGGCCGCCCCGTGCGCCTCGCCGTCCTCTGCCCCCACTTCGCACCAGATCTGGCGCCTACTGGTGAGGTCATCACGCGACTCGTGCACGAACTCGCCGCCCGAGGCCACCGCATCGACGTCGTCACGGCCCTGCCCTGGTACCTGCACCACGACGTCGAACCAGGCTGGCGGGGACGGCCTGT
>JBEIFW010000093.1:0-13555 GCA_040382215.1 Acidimicrobiales bacterium | reverse complement strand
TGCAGTGGGCGACCGGCGCACTGGCGTTCCTGTGGGTCACCACCCGCCACCGCGAGGTGAGCCTCGGTTACGGCTGGACGGTGCGCGGTCCGGCGTTGCTGTTGGCGTTCGGCGCGCTGGCCGCCGGACTGCGGCTCGACCCGGTGACCGGCCGGGAGCTCGGCTCGGTGGCGGTGGCGGCGGCGACCGCAGTGGCGCTGGGTGCGTCGATCGTGCGGCGTCGTGCCGGGGTGCAGGGCCAACGCGCCGAGCTCGACCGGCGCTCGGCGCGGGTGGCGGCGATGACCGGCATCGAACGGGATCTCGGCCGCTACGGGTCGGGCGGCCGGGAGTTCGACCCTCGGCTCGACCTGATCGCTCCCGTCGTCGGCGCGATCGGGCTCGTCGCCGCCGGCTGGGCGGCCGCAGACGGTTCGACCGGTGACGCCGTGCTGTCGGTTGCCCGCACCCTGGCCGGCGCCGCGTTCTTGGGGGCGGTCACCGACGCCATGCTCCTCGGCCACTGGTACCTGGTGCAGCCGGGCCTGCCGCGCCGTCACCTGCGCGAGTTGGTTCGCTGGTCGGCCGTCACCTGGCCCGCCGAGGTGGTGCTGTTGCTCGTCCCGACCGGCATGGTGAGCGTGTGGACCGGCGTGGTCGACGACGGCTGGTCAGGTCAGCTCGGGTGGTTCTGGGGCGCCTGCGCCGTGACCACGATCGCGCTGTACGGGGTGACGGTGGCGGCGCTGCGCGAGCGGTCCTACTCGGCGGTGATGGCGGCGACGGGGCTGCTGTACCTGGCCATCCTCACGGCGTTCGGCACCGACCTCGTCGCCCGCGCCGTGCTGTCGGGCTGAGCCGGCCGGTCGTCGCGATCCGGACGACCGACCGTCGACCCCAGGGCCGACGAGGCATGCTGTGCCGATGCCCCGACCGCTGTGGACCGGCACGATCACCTTCGGCCTGGTCAACGTCCCGGTGAAGCTGTTCAACGCCGTGAGCCGCAAGTCGGTGTCGTTCAATCAGCTCGACGACCGTACGATGGCCCGGATCCGGTACCGCAAGGTGTCGGCACTCGACGGCGCCGAGGTGCCCGAGGAGCACATCGTGAAGGGTTTCGAGGTGTCGCGCGACCGCTACGTCGTGGTGAATCCCGACGAGCTCGAGCCGTTCCTGCCGATCAAGACGCGCTCGATCGAGCTCGAGGCCTTCGTCGACCTCGACGAGATCGACCCGATGCTGTTCGACGCGTCCTACTACCTGGCGCCCGACGCGCTGCCCAAGCCCTATGCGCTGCTCGTGGCGGCGATGGCGAGCGCCGGCAAGGTCGGTATCGGCACATTCGTGTTGCGCAACAAGCAGTACGTCGTCGCACTCCGACCCGTCGACGGTCATCTCGTGCTGTCGACGATGGTGTACGCCGACGAGATCGTCGACCCCGCATCGATCCCCGAGCTCGCCGACCTCGGCACGGCCGAGTTGCCCGAGCGCGAACTCGCCCTCGCCGGCCAGCTCGTCGAATCCCTGACCGGTCGCTTCGAGCCCGAGACGCACCACGGCGCGTATCGGGACCACGTGCTCGACCTGATCGCCCGAAAGGCGGCCGGCGAGGCGCTCGAGGCCGTGCCGGCCGCCGCTTCGGCCTCGCCGGTGGTCGACTTGATGGCGGCGCTGGAGGCGAGCGTCGCAGCGGCGCGCGCTGCACGGACTCGGCACCCCACGAGCCACGAGCCTGACGCGCCGGCCCGGGCATCGGCGTGACCGGCCGAACGACCGTCCGCGTCGACGGCCGGGAGGTCGTGCTGACCAACCTCGACAAGGTGCTCTACCCGGAGGCCGGGTTCACCAAGGCCGAGGTGGTCGACTACGCGGTACGCGTGGCCCCGGTCGTGCTGGGGCACCTCGCCGGCCGCTGCATCACGATGAAACGGTTTCCCGACGGCGTCACGTCCGAGGGATTCTTCGAAAAGCGCTGCCCGCGTCACCGGCCGGCCTGGGTGCCGACCTCGCCCGGTCCGGGCGGTCGGGGCGGAGCGGTCGAGTACTGCCGGTTCGAGGAACCGGCTGCGTTGGTGTGGGCGGCGAACCTCGCAGCGCTGGAACTGCACGTCCCCATGGCGCTCGCATCCGACCTCGACACGCCCACCGCGGTCGTGATCGACCTCGATCCGGGGCCGCCGGCGGGGATGGCCGAATGCGCCGAGGTGGCGCTGGCAGCGCAGGAGGTGCTCGCCGCTGCCGGGCTCGAGGCGTGGCCCAAGACGTCGGGGTCGAAGGGCCTGCAGCTCTCTGTCCCGCTGCACACACCGGTCACCCACGACGAGGCCGCCACGTTCGCCCTCGCCCTCGGACAGGTGCTCGAGCGGCGGCTGCCGGGGCGGGTCCTCGTCGACATGGCTCGGGATCGGCGCGTGGGCAAGGTGATGGTCGACTGGAGCCAGAACGCCCGGCACAAGACGACCATCGGCGTCTACTCGCTGCGCGCCCGGCCGCGCCCCACGGTGTCGACCCCCGTGCGGTGGGACGAGGTCGCCGACGCCGCTGAGCGACGCATCGAGCTGCGCTTCGAGGCCGCCGACGTGGTCGCACGTATTGCAGCGGTCGGCGACCTGTTCGCGCCGGTGCTCATCACCCGGCAGCGCCTTCCCGCCGGGAGGCGATAGCCGGCGTGCCCGCCGGACCTGCAGCGAAGGCCTCGGCGCTGACTACGTTCCGGGTATGGCCCAGCCGTACCGCCCCGGGATGACCGTCCCGCTCCCCGGTCACCTCCACACCCACCGTGACCGCCTCGCCGAGCTCGCCGACCTCGGCTACACCGACATCTGGTCGGCCGAGTCCGACGGCGCCGATGCGTTCACACCCCTTGCGCTCGCAGCCGCCTGGGAGCCCCGGTTGCGGCTCGGCACCGCCATCGTGCCGGCGTTCACCCGGGCGCCGGCGTGCCTCGCGCAATCGGTGGCCTCGATGGCCGACGCGGCGCCGGGCCGGTTCGCCATCGGCATCGGGTCGTCGTCGAACGTCATCGTCGAGCAGTGGAACGGTGTGCCCTTCGTCGAGCCCTACCGGAAGGTGCGCGACGTGGTCCGCTTCCTGAAAGAGGCCCTCGCCGGGGAGAAGGTCAGTCGCCGGTTCGACACCTTCGAGGTCAACGGCTTCCGGCTCGGCGTGCGTCCGGAGGTGGCGCCGTCGATCCTCGTGGCGGCCCTGCGTGAGGGCATGCTGCGCCTGGCCGGCCGCGAGGCCGATGGCGCCATCATCAACTGGCTCTCGGCCGATGACGTCCGCAAGGTGGCTGCCGTCGTGAACGCCGAGGGGCCGGACAAAGAGATCGTTTGCCGGGTGTTCGTGTGCCCCTCGCAGGACGCCGACACCGTCCGCGCCGCCGGGAAGCGGGCCATCGCGGCCTACCTCAACGTGCCGGTGTACGCCGCGTTCCACGACTGGCTCGGCCGGGGTGAGGTGCTGCGCCCGATGTGGGACGCCTGGAAGGCGGGTGACCGCAAGGGGGCGCTCGCCGCGATCCCGGACTCGCTGGTCGACGAGTTGATCGTGCACGGCTCGCCCGAGGCGTGTCGCGCCCAAATCGGCCGGTACGTCGCCAACGGCGTCACGACCACGTCCCTCGCCATCATGCCGCTGGCGCCGATCGATCACGCAGTGTCGATTCGGGAGCTCGCTCCGCCACACTGAGTGGCCGATCGGGCGCTAAAAGTCTAATTTTCCTCTCGATCCGCTGCAGATCGGCCCTATCGAGTCGTCAGACTGGTTCTGGCGGGTGGGCGTCGGCGAAGAGGGAGGGACGAGATGCCCGCTGCGCGCGTGGTCGCAAGATCGCTGGTCGCCGCCGTGCTCGTCGTCGTCGCCGTCGGCTCGCCTCGCCCGGCCGCAGCACAGCAGGCCGCTCCGGCGAACCCTGCGCCGCCGGCGGGCGGGGGCGGCTGTGTCAAGGACACTGCGACCTGTCTTGCCGTCTCCGTCGATCTGCTCGCGTCGCCCGCGGTCGCAGTCGGTGGTCCGGTCCGGGTGCGCGTCCGGGTCCGCCCGGCTGCCCGTGCGTCGGCCACGGTCCAGGCCCTGTCGCTTCGGTTGCCCGACGAACTCACCCCCGCCGCGGCGCCGGTCGTCGCCGGAGCGGGCGCCACGCTGAAGCAGTCGGTCTCGGCCGGCGGACTCGAGTTGTCGAGCGTGGGCGGGAGCTGGATCGAGGTCCTGTGGGATACCACGGTGGCGACCGTCGGTCCGGGGAGGGTCACGGTGAAGGTGGGCGCCTGGGTAGACGCCCCCGTCGGCCGTTCGGTCTCGATTGCGGCGTCGTCGGAGCCGCTGGTCCCGGCCTCGAGACTGGTGCTCGAGGCGGACGCGCCCGTCGCCGTCGTGGCCGGTGCGCTCGAGCGGTTCACGATCATGGCTCGCAACGACGGTCCCGGGCCGTTCGAGACGGTCGACATCGACGTCGCCTCGCCGGGTGAGGTCGAGGACATGCCGGCCTCGTGCCAGACGATCCCTGAAGGCCTGCGGTGCGGACTCGGCGGTCTTTCTCCCGGGGCCACCCAGGAACTCGCCTTCGGGATCCGTTTGCCCGACGGTCCCGTCGGCTCGACGGTCGAGTTCGCGGTGCGGGCGACGGCCGTGCCGGCACCGGCTCGGCCTGCGAGCGTGCGGGCGACCAGCCTGCTGCAGGCGCCGCCAGGGCGTCTCGCCGCCTCGGTCGTGGTGGCCGGACCCGCCCGGATCGGCGCGCGGGTCGAGCTCGTCGCAACCGTCGACAACGTCGGGCCCGCGTCGCTCACCGAGGCGATCGTGACCGTGCCCCTGCCCGAGTACGTCACGGTCGTCGACGCGCCGCAGCGCTGTTCGATGAACGGCGACAGCCTGTCGTGCGCGTTCGGCCCGCTAGCCGTCGGCGAGCGCGCCGAGGTGGCCGCGGGCCTGCGGGTCGACGGTGCTCCGCCCGGGACGTCGATCGCCTTCGTGCCCTCGCTCACCTGGTTCGACGGCGCTGCCGACCGGACCGAGCCCTTGGCTCCCGCCGTACTCGAGCTGCTGTCGTCCGCCGTGCCGTGGCTGCGCGGCCCGAGCAAGTCGCTCGTGCTCGCGTCCGGCGCAACCGGAACGGTCGTGTTCGAGGTCGGTACGGACGGCCCCGGCGAACTCGAGCCGCTGTCGCTCGAGATCGATGTCCCGGCCGAGCTCGTGGTGACCGGCCCCGAAGCCTGCGCCGCCGGAACAGGTTCGCTCGTGTGCCCGGTCACCGATCGGCTCGCCGCAGGAGACTCCCGGTCGGTCGTGTTGTCCGTGCGCTTCGTCGACGAATCCGGCACCGGTTCCTCGGCGCGCGCCGCAAAGCTCGTCGGCCGGATCCGCAGTGCCACGGGCGAGTTCGATCCGGTCGGGGTGGCGGTCGTGGAGTCGGAGGCGCCACCGACCCCGCGGATGCTGCCCGTGCTCACGGTGCGTCCCTTCGGCGAGGCCGTCGTGGGTGCGCCCTGGCAGGTGGAGCTCGTCCTGACCAACCCTGACCGGGAGCCCACCGATCAGGCGCAGGTCGCGCTGGAGCTCCCGGGCGTACTCGATGCCGTTGTGGTCGGCGACGTCCCGGGAGTGATCTGTGGGGCGACCGGCGCAATTCGGACGTGCACGGTCGAACCCATCGAGCCCGACACCAGCCGCACGATCCGGTTCACCGGCCGGGTCCGGCCCGACGTCGACCCCGACGGTGCACTGAGCTTCTCGGCCTCGGTGCGACCGGTGACCGGGCCACGCAAGGGTGCGTCGCCGATCGCCGTGACGGCGCCACTGCTGGCCCGCAGCGCGCTGGCCGTCGCCGTACCGGTCGACCCGGCCGAGATCGTGGCGGGCCTTCCGGCGAGCTGGGTGATCGCGGTCGTCAACCCGGGCCCTTCGCCGGCTACTGCCGTCGTGCTCACGGTCGTGCCGTCCGCCGGCGTCGACCTTGTCCCGCCGATCGGCTGCGAGCTGCTCGGGCGGGCGGTGCGATGCGACCTGGGCACCGTGCTCGGCCGGCGCGACCTCGTCCTCGGCGGGCGGGTCGCTGCGTGGGCTGTCGCAGCCTCGATCGAGGCGAGCGTCACCACCGCCACCGGCGACGTCGACCTGGGCGACAACGTTGCCGCATGGCGCGGTTCGGTCGACGTCCGGGGTGCGCTGGTGATCGAGCGCAGTGATCCGGTTGGCCTCGACGGCGGGCTGCTCGTGGCGGGCCGGCGAGCCAGCGTCGGGTTCGCGGTCGTCAACCCCGACGGCCCGTCGGATCTCGCTGGCGTGACTGTCCGGATCCCGGTCCCGGATGCCGTGCCGATCTCGGGTTCGGCGAGAAGTCGCTCGTTTTCGTGCTCCGTCATCGACGGTGAGCTCCGGTGCGTCGGGCGCGTCGCAGCACGGGAGCGGATCGAGATCGAGGTCGAGATCGAACCGCCACCGAGCCTGCCGTCGGGCACGGTCGTACGCCTGGCGCCGGATCTGGCCGCCGGACCGGGGGTGGAACTCGACGTGTCGTCCGCCGGCGTCGTGCTGGAGAGCACCACCCGAGCCGACGTGCAGCTCCCCGGGCTGCGATTCATCGGCGACGTGGTTGCCGGTTCGTCGTTCCGCGCGGTGGGAAGGGTGATCGCCACAGGACCGTCGGTCCTGGGGCGTGCGACGCTCAACGTCTCCGTCGCTGCTGACGGCGGCAGGATCGGGCCGATGTCGGTGCGCGCTGCGGGCCAGGTGTGCGAGGAGCGCGTCACCTCGACGCAGGTGCGATGCCCGCTCGGCGACCTCGCGCCGGGTGCTGACCTCGAACTCGAAGTCGAGGGAGGTCTTGCGGCGGACACCGACCCGGGGGCCGGACTCGTCGTCGTCGCCGTCGTCGAGTCGGCCACACCGCCGATGGGTCCGCCTGCCGCGGTGGCCCGGCGGGCAGCTCTCGGCACCGACGTTCGTGTCCGTCCCGCCCTTGCCGTCGTGGGCGCGACCCCTTCGGCCCCCGGCAGCATCGAGCTTCGGGTGGCCAACACCGGACCGTCGGCCGCGCGCGCCGTGCGGGTCGTGGTGCAGGCGCCCGTGGGGGCGGCCATGCGCGCCGGCGGGCTGTCGTGCACGCTCGTCGGGCCCGGGTCGTTCGAGTGCACCGCCGCCCGTCTTGCGCCGGGTGCCTTTGCGGCCCTGCGTGTCCAGCTTGCCGATGGCGCCGACGCGCAGCCGGCCCAGGTGTCGGTCCGGGCGACCTCGATCGAGATCCCCGATGCCGTGCCGGCGAGCTTCCCGATCGAGGTTCCCGACGGGCGGCGATCCGGACCTCCCGCCGTCGATGCCGGTTCCCGCATGAGCGCGACGTTCGACCTTCCCGGGCCAGGATCCGACGAACCGGCGTCGGCGGCCGTCGTGGTGCGCCAGGAACTCGCCGCCGGGGTCGCAGTCGAACGCGTGGTGCACGACCACGCCGACGACGTCCAGTGCGAAGTGACGGCGGATCAACGGTCCTTCACCTGCCGGGTGGCGCCGGGAGTGCCCGGACCGGTGCGCTTCCGGGTCGACGCCGTTGTGATCGACCCCCTGGCGCTGCGGAGCGGGACTGCGTTCACCGTGGTGTCGAGCCGGTATCTCGAATCGACGATCGAGGCCGGGTCACCGGATCGCAGTGCCAGCGCGGCACCGGTGACGGCGCCCGCCTCGGGGCCGGTCGAACAGCTCGTGCGGGTCCTGCCCCGGTCGCTCGTCGCCGGGGTTCCCGACGGGGCGGCGCTCACTCTGGCGATCTCGCTCCTCGCCGGCGTCGGGTGGGGGCGCACCGCCCGATCTGGCCGCCGGCGTCCGAACCCGTAGACGTTCCCCTCAACCTGTCCCGCCGCCGACCGATCGTTGGGGAACCGATCCGATCCGGGGCGACTTGATGGACGACGACAACCGGAGTTCCGACATGCGCAGCGTCGAACGCGGCACTTCGCTCGTCGAGCAGCCGTGGCTCGTCGAGCAGTTGGGCTCGCTGGGGCTCCGGACGGGAGCCGTCCCGGACCTGGCGGGGTGGCGTGCCTTTCTCCGGCGCATCGACGATCGCCTCACCGTCGACGGTGCCGCCCGATCCACACAGTGCGACGAGGTCACTGGACTGATCGACCGTGCCGGGCTGCTGGAAGCGACCACGGCGGCCATCTCAGCGCTGCGGCCGGGCGAATCCGCCGGCGCGCTGTACCTCGATGTCGACCGGTTTCGACTGCTCAACGACAGCCTCGGCCTCGCCGTCGGGGATCGCCTGCTCGGGGAGATCGCAGAGCGGCTCCAGGGTGTGGTGCGTGCCGGGGACGTGGTCGCCCGGGTGCGGGCCGACGAGTTCGCCGTGCTGCTGCCGTCGGTGAGCGGACCCGAGGAGATCGATCGGATCGGGAACCGGGCCGTGGCGGCGATTCGCCGACCGTTCGCCCTCGGGCCCGACGAGATCCATCTTGCGGCGAGCGTGGGCTCGGCCTGGACCAAGGATGCGTCGGATGCCGCCGTTGCCCTCGTGCGGGACGCCGAGTTGGCGATGCAGCGGGCCAAGGAGTCCGGCGGCAACCAGCACCGCCCCTACGACCGGGTCCTGCGGGATCGCCTCACCAACCGGGTCCGGCTCGAGAGCAAGCTGCGCCACGCGCTCGATCGCAACGAGCTGGCCCTCGCTTACCAGCCGATCTTCCGCCTGCAGGACCGGTCCCTGTCGGGGTTCGAGGCGTTGCTTCGCTGGACGCCGCCGGACGGACCACCGATCTCCCCGGCGGAGTTCGTGCCGATCGCCGAAGACACCGGGCTGATCGTTCCGCTCGGGGCCTGGGTACTGGACCGAGCCGTTTCGACGGTCGCCGGGTGGAACCTTCGTCGGGCCGGCGCACCCGTTCGGATCTCGGTGAACGTTTCGGGCCGGCAACTCGCCACCCCGGGGCTCACCGGGCTCGTCGCCCGCTGCCTGCACGAGCATCACCTCGAGCGCGGCCTGCTGACGCTGGAGATGACGGAGTCCGTCCTCATCGCCGATCCCGATCGTGCCCTCGTGCGCCTCGAGGCGCTGCGCGACCTCGGCGCCCGGTTGTCGATCGACGACTTCGGCACCGGGTACTCCTCGCTCGCGTACCTTCGGCGCTTCCCGCTCGATGCACTCAAGATCGACCGCGAGTTCACGCGCACCCTCGTCGACGACGCCCACGGCCGCACCATCACCCAGGCGATCATCGCTCTGGGGCACGCACTCGGCTACGACATCGTCGCCGAAGGCGTCGAAGACGAGGCGCAGATGGCCGCTCTGACCGACCTCGGGTGCGACCTGGTTCAAGGCTTCCTGCTCGGCCGGCCGCTCGACGAATCAACTGCGGCGGCCTTGGCTGTCAACGATTCGGTGCCGTGCTGAGCGCCGGGGGGAGCGTGTCATGACGAACCAGGGCTTGGCCGTGCAGGAGTTGCGCGAGGTGCGCGAGCTCCGGGGAAGCCTGGTGTCGGTGGTGGCGATCGGGAACCCGATGGGATCGTTCCCGTTCTGGGTGAACGGGAACGCCAACGGAACGTTGGTGCTGTTGCCCGACGGTGTGCGCGCTCGCACCTTTGCGGAGTCCTTGACTGCGGACGACCCACTGCTCGTCTCCGTGATCGACGTGTTCGGTCGGCTCCAAGCTCAGACGGCGGTGCAGTCCTACGACCCGGAGCTGACCGAACTGCGCGTGGTCGACCCCGGCTACCTGCACGTACTGCATCGCCGCGGCGCGTTCCGGCTCGATCTCGAACTGGGCCTGGAGATCGCGTCGTTGCGCGACGGGCGCGTCGTGCTCGCCGCAGGTGATTCGCTCGACATCTCCAACACCGGCCTGGCCGCTCACGTGGTTGGCGGCGTGGAGATCGGCGCTCCGGTCGCGGTGTCGATGAAGTTGCCCGACGGGCCGTTGCTGGCCGTTGGCGCCGTCGTCGGCCATTCGGGTGAACGGACCCGGGTCCAGTTCACCCAGTTGACGCCCGCCGACCGCAAACGCCTCGCGCTGTATCTCCGCCGCGTCGAGATCGCGCTTGCGGCGCAGGGGATCGGCTGATGCCGCCGGCCAACACCTCGGCGGGAAATGAGATCATCCCGCTCGCGGTCACGATCACGTATCGGTCGACCAAGCGCCTCGAGACGATCCCCGCCACGGTGCTCGCTCGGACCAGCGGGGCCATGCTGGTTCGCTTCGAACGTCGGCACCCCTACCTGAACCCCGGAGACCTCGCAGCGCTCCTGGTCCAGATCGAGGAAGACGGCTTTGCGGTGCTGCTCAAGCCGCTCGATCTCCCCGGTCGGCTGACTGTCGACGGTGGGCGGGAGATCTCCTTCGCGTTCGTGGCGCGCGACGACGCGACCACCCGGTTCCTCGAGGCCCTCCAGGCGCGCCAGAAGCAAGGGTGAGCGGCCGCCGGAACCGGTTGCCTTCGATCCCTCGGCGGGGCGCCGCTAGCGTCGCCGCATGGCCCAGCTGAAGATCCGCTCCGGAGACGTCACCGACGGCATGCAGAAGGCCCCGTCGCGCGCCATGCTGCGCGCCGTCGGGCTCACCGACGCCGATTGGGACAAGCCGCAAATCGGCATTGCGTCGTCGTGGAACGAGATCACGCCCTGCAACATGACGCTGGCAAAGCTCTGTGAGCGCGCCAAGGAAGGCGTCCGGGCGGCAGGCGGAATCGGCCTGCAGTTCGGCACGATCACCGTGTCGGACGGGATCTCGATGGGGCACGAGGGCATGCGCGCCTCGTTGGTGTCGCGGGAGATCATCTGCGACTCCGTCGAGGCCGTCATCCACGCCGAGCGCCTCGACGGGATGGTGCTGTCGTCGGGATGCGACAAGTCGATCCCGGCGATGATGATGGCGGCGGCCCGCCTCGACCTGCCGGCGGTCGTGGTCTACAACGGCTCCATCCTCCCCGGGAACCACAACGGCACTGCGCTCGACATCACCAGCGTGTTCGAAGCCGTCGGTGCGTGTGCGGCCGGGAAGATCACCCCGGAGGAACTGCACCAGATCGAGTCCAAGGCATGCCCGGGCGAGGGTGCCTGCGGCGGCATGTTCACGGCCAACACGATGGCGTCCATCGGCGAGGCGATCGGCTTGTCGCTGCCGGGATCGGCGTCGCCTCCTGCGGTCGACCGGCGCCGAGAGGACGACGCGTTCCGCGCCGGCGAGGCCGTTGTGAACCTGTTGCGGCTCGGCATCACCCCTCGCGACATCCTCACGCGGGAGGCGTTCGAGAACGCGATCGCCGTCGTCAACGCGCTCGGTGGATCGACCAACGCCGTGCTCCACCTGCTCGCCATCGCGAACGAAGCCGGCGTGCGGCTGGAGCTCGAGGACTTCAATCGGATCGCGGCGCGGGTGCCGCACATCGCCGACATGAAGCCGGGCGGGAAGTTCCACATGACCGATCTGGACCGCATCGGCGGCGTCCCGGTGGTGCTCAAGCACCTGCTCGACGCCGGGCTACTCCACGGGGACTGCATGACGGTCACCGGGCGGACGATGGCGGAAAACCTTGCTGCGATCGACCCGCCGGCGCCCGACGGTGTGGTGGTGCGGCCGCTCAGCTCGCCGATCCACGACGAGGGCGGGATCGTGGTGCTTCGCGGCTCGCTCGCGCCCCGAGGCTCCGTCGTCAAGGTGGCCGGACTCACCTCCGACCAACTTCGCTTCGACGGCACGGCCCGGGTCTTCGACGGTGAGGACGGCGCAATGGCGGCCATCCTGGCGGGGGAGATCCAGCCCGGCACCGTCCTCGTCATCCGCTACGAAGGGCCCAAGGGTGGGCCGGGTATGCGCGAGATGCTGGCGATCACCGGCGCGCTGAAGGGGGCTGGTCGGGGTGCCGACTGTGCGCTGATCACCGACGGCCGGTTCTCGGGCGGCACCTGGGGGTTCTGTATCGGCCACGTCGCTCCCGAGGCGGTCGACGGCGGCCCGATCGCGTTCGTGCGCGACGGCGATCGCATCCGCATCGACGTCCCGGCCAAGGCGCTCGATCTGCTCGTCGACGAGGCCGAGTTGGATCGTCGCAGGGTGGGATGGACCCCGTTGGCGAACCGGTATCCGACCGGGGTTCTCGGCAAGTACGCCCGGCTCGTCTCGGGAGCCGAGACCGGTGCGGTGACGAACCCGACCTGACCGCTCGGCTGGCGTGGGGGTCCCGAGAGGCTGAAGATCGGGGGGCCGTATTGATTTTCGCTCGCGCGTGCCGATAGCTGCGACGTGAAGTCGTCGACATTGCGCACCCGCCGCCAAACGGTCGCCGAGACCACGGCGGTGTGCCCGACCTGCCGGGTCGAGCGGACCATGGAACGCCAGAAGGTTGCCCGTCGACCAACCTTCCTCGGGCTGACCGTGGGCAAGGAGACCGTGGTCGCCGAGATGCTCGTCTGCTCCGTCTGCAGCGGGGTGTTCGGAACCGACGAGATCGGGGGTTCCGAACCCACGGACGACGTCGAGCACCTGGCCACCCGGATCGGCGTGGTCGCAATGCTCCAGGCCGGGCGGCAAAACGACGGTTCGGCCAGGTCGGTCGCCGTGCTCGCCGTGCGGGAGACCACCTCGTTGGCCTACGACCTCGAGGCGTTGGACCTCGACTTGACCATGGCACCTGCCGATCGATTCGGCGCGTTCTTGGAGCCGTTGGCGTCGTTCCCTGCGGCGGTGCGCGAGCGGATCCTCGCCCGACTGATCGCCGTCGCCGTCGCCGGCGGGATGGAACAGTCCCAGCGCCAGGTGTTGGCCCAGGTCGCCCAGTGCCTCGCTCTCGACGTCGAGACCTGCAAGGCCGTCGTCGCCCGCACGCAGATCGCCGGTACGCCAGCGCCTGGTGCGCCGCTCGCTGCTCCCGCCGACGCGGTGCCGTGGGGCCCCGGCGGGACGACCGCCGCGCCGGCGGAGGCACCGGCGCCGTTCGGCTTGGGATTCGGCGGCGTCGAGCCCGATCCGGTGACCCCGGTCGGGTTCGGTGCGATGGCGGCGACGACCCCGACCAGGGCCACCGACGGCGGAGACCTGTCCGGCCTGCTCGGCGGCGACCCATGGTCATCGGCCCCGGCGATGGAGACCGCTGAACCTGCGGCCCTGGCCACGACCCTGGCGTCGGTCCCGGCGTCCGAGGACGCATTTGCGTTGCTCGTCGCTGCTGCGCCCTCCGCTGCTGCGCCCTCCGCTGCTGCGCCCTCCGCTGCCGCGCCCTCCGCTGCTGCGCCGGCATGGTTCAACGTTCCCGGCCCCGGTGCGGCTCCGCCGCCCGTCCCCGCAACGCTCACCGAGGGTGGAGTCGCGGCGGACGGCGAAGTGGTGAAGCGGGGTCCGATGGAGACGGCGTGGTTGGGGGCGGACCAATTCGCTGCGGCCCCGAGCACCATGGTTTCGCCGGTGGCCGCCCCGATGATGACGGCGGGCGTCGATGCCTCGCCGCCGATACCGCATCGGTATCTCGTTGCGGAACCGGTGGCGGCTCCTCCTGCGCCGGTGTCGCCGCCGGTGTCGCCGCCGGTGTCCCGGATCCTCGACGCTCTTGCGCCCCCGCCCCGTGCGGCCGCAACGGTTGATCCGCTGCCGGTCGC
>JBEIFW010000092.1:0-13636 GCA_040382215.1 Acidimicrobiales bacterium | reverse complement strand
CGGCCGCCGGGGGCCGCCCACGGCGCAGCCTGCGGGCGGTCAAGCCACTGCTCGTACCGCTCGAGGCGACCGCTGCGGGCAAGGAGTGCGGGGTCCTCGTCGGCGCGGCTCCACTCGGCGGCTGCATCCTCGAGTTGTCGCCGAAGTACGAGCCCGTCGCGTTCGTCGTCCACCCAGCGCCGCAGCCGGGGCCAGGCCTCGAGGAGCGCTTCGTGGCTGAGGGTTACCGACGAGGCGTCGATCGTCAGCAGCCGGGCGTCGATGAAGTGGAGCATCACCGCTTCGGCGGCGTCCTCGTCGGGCCCGAGGTCGGCCAGTGGCAGCGCCCGGCGCGCCGCCCGTCCGTCGGCGTCCACGGTGACGAGCCGCAGCAGGAGCTCGCGCGCCAGCGTCTGGCCGTCCGGGGAGAGCGAGGCGAATGCCTCCTCGGCGGTCGCCTCGACCGACCCTCGCAGGCCACCGACGGCCAGATAGTCGCCGACGGTCATCTCTCCCCGGCGCGCTCGCCGCCAGGTCTGCAACAGCGCATGACCGAGCAGGGGGAGCGCGCCGGCATCGGATCCCGTCCGCTCGGGCAGGAAGTCGCGCAACACCACGTCGACGAGCTCCGGTGCGACCGCGACCGCGCCTCGCCTCGCCGGCTCGACGATCGCACTGCGCAACTCCTCGTCGCTCATGGGCCCGACAGCAAGCTGATGATCCTGGGCCAAGGTGGCCCAGCCGTCGACGGCGAGGAGGTGTCCGTAGTAGTCCGCTCGGAGCGTGACGACGACGGGCACGTCGGCCGGTGGCGACACGAGCACACGCAGGAGCTCGAACAGCCGGGTGCGCTCGACGGCATCGGCCCCGGCCGTGAACACCTCCTCGAGTTGGTCGACCACGACGAGCGGGCGCACCTCGGGAAGGACCGCCGCCAACGCCGAACCGCCGCTTCGGAGTGCTTCGAGGATCGTCGCGCCCGGCAGGTCGCATCCTGCGGCCAGGGCGCCGGCGAGCGAGGAGCACGGGTCGGCACCCGGGGTGCACGTGGCGACGGGCCGGGCGGGACCGCTGCGGCCGGCGGCGACGGCGGCTGCGATCCCGGAGCGCGCCAGCGATGACTTCCCGGCCCCGGACGGGCCGACGACGATCAGCAGCGGAGGCCGGCCGTTCCGAAGGCTTGCGGCAAGGCGATCGCAGGCGGACTCGACGAGTGACGATCGCCCGAAGAACCACTCGGCATCGTCGACGTCGAACACCTCCAGCCCCCGGTACGGCACGGCATCGTCGGCCGGTCGCGGCCCGGGGGCGCGCCGGACCCGGTGAAGAGCATCGACCCAGGCCTCCTGGCCGTCGGCATCCACGCCGAGGCGGTCGAGGAGCCGTCGCAGCAACTCGACCTGGCGGAGGTTGGGTAGGTGGCGCCCCGTCATCCAGCCGTTGACGGTCGACGCCGGAACGTCGAGGTCGGCGGCGAGCTGGCGCAGGGGTGCTTCCGCCCGCACGCGCGCGTCGGCGAGCAGGTTCGCAAACTCCGCCTTGGTCGTGATCGTCGCCGGGCCCGTCGCCGACGACGGCGCGCCATCACCCATCCCCACCTGCCCCATGGCACCAGAGACTAACGACAGCTGTCGAGCGTACGGACCTGTACGGGGATTTCGTCGGGTCTTCCGGCCCAGCTCAGGGGTGACCTAGACCGACGACCGATGCAAGGTCGTCGACGGCGCCCCGGATCGTCGGGGCAGGGAGAACCGTTGTGGGACAGGGGAGCGGAACCGTCCTACGGAAGGCGGACCACCAGGCGGGACGGCGGGACGGCGCAGTGGCGAGCGTTGCGACGGGGTCCGCACGCTCGGTCGCACCAAGTCGAGGCTTTGTTGTTGTGGACGTTGCACCAAGTCCGTCATGGGGAGTTCTCCCCCTTCCGGCCCGTTCGGCCCAACGCCTAGAACCGTTGCTGGTGGCGACTATCGAACACGAGGTCGGGATGCGTTGGGGCGCGTGCAGTGATGTCGGGAAGGTCCGAACACTGAACGAGGATTCGTTTCTGGCTCGCCACGGATTGTTCGTCGTTGCGGACGGCATGGGGGGGCACGAAGCGGGCGAGGTCGCCAGCGCCATGGCGGTGTCGGTGCTGGAGAGTCTGCCGACGCTCCCCCCGATCGGCCTGGTCGCATCGACCCTGGCGCGAGCGAACAGCGCGGTCTTCGCAGCCGCCGGTCACGGCCCGGGCTCGATGGGCACGACGACCGTCGGCTTGGCGCTGGTCGACAACACCGGCCTGCCGAGTTGGACCGTGTTCAACGTCGGCGACTCGCGGTGCTACCGCCTCCGTTCGGGGCGCCTGACCCGCCTGACCACCGATCACTCCTATGTGGGCGAGTTGCTGGCGCAGGGAGCGATCACGCCGGACCAGGCTCTCGTGCACCCCGGCAGGAACGTGGTCACACGGGCGCTCGGCACCGAGGCGACGGTCGAGCCGGACTACTGCGTCATGACTCCGGAAGCGGGTGAACGGTTCCTCCTGTGCAGCGACGGGCTGTACAACGAGCTGGCCGACGAGGAGATCGCTCGGCTGCTGTCGGCGGAGGCGGACCCCGCTTGCGCGGCGGAGACCCTCGTGCGGGCCGCCGTGAGCCGACGCGGCCGTGACAACGCGACGGCGGTCGTCGTCGACGTCGACCTGGTGCCGGAGGCACGGGGCGAGGCCGACCCCGACGAGGACACCAAGCCGCCGGTGCCGCCCGTCAGCCGCCGTCCCACGCTGCTGGCGCCGCCGTCCGCGTCGTTCCCACCGCCGCCGATCGAGGGCCTGATCGACGGAGTACCGCGGTGACGCCCGGCGACGTCACGTTCGAACCCGGGGACCGGGTGGCGCTCGTCGGGGGGCGGTGTGTGGTCCTCGTGGCGGTCTCCGTCGACGACCCCGTCATCGCGCGCCTTTGGGCGCTGCTTTCGGCCGACGCAGCCGTGGGCGACGTGCTCGAGGAGTTGTCCGCCGGCGGGATCCGCTCCCTGCCGGCCTTCGTGCTCATCGAGCGAGCGGGCCGGTCGATCCACGCCGTCGCGCGCGGTGCCGGGGTGCTCGAGGCCTCGGTGGCCGGCACGGCCCGGCGATTCTCGGGTGCCGGCATGGTCGCCTGGCAGGAAGCGGTGATCCACGACGTCGACGGCGTCGTTGCCACCGTGGACGACGAGGCCCCGGCGCATGCTGCGCAGGCGGGCTACCTCGTCGGACGAGGCATCGTTCCCGCTCGGGCCGTGGCCTTCGGGCTCCCGCTCCCGGGCATCCCCGCTGCGGAGCCTGCGTCGGTGGTCGCGGCCGTGCCACCGGTTGCCGCCCCCGAGCCCGTCGAGCCGGCGTCCGACGTCGAGCCGCCCGCCCAGGCCGTTGGTCCGCCGGCGGACGTCCCACGGACGCTCGCCCCGCCGACCGATGTCGTGTCGATCGATGCTCCGGTAACGAACGGTCTGCCGACGGACGATGTGCCGGACGTCGATCCACCGGCTCGTGCCGTGCCGGAGGCCGTAGCTGCCGAACCGGACGGATCGCCGGGCGTCGCGGCACCGGCGGTCGCTGCGCTGGACGCCGAGGCGACCGTCGTCTTCGAGGAGGCCGCACCGGTCGCCGCTTCGGCGCCGCCCGGCGCCGATCGATCGGTCGTCGCCGAGCCCGAGGCCGACGATTACGGCCACCTGTTCGGAGCCACGGTGTTCCGCTCGGTCGAAGGCGCCGTACGCCAGCGGGCCGAGCAGGAGGCCGCCGCCGAGCTCGCGCCGCCGCCGGCGCGCCTCATCGACGGGCCGCCGCCGGCCGCGACGCCCACCCCGCTCGGCGACCACGACGGTCACACGATCAAGATCGACCGCGCCGCCCTCGCCCGGGCCCGGGCTGCGGCCTACGACGGCGACCACGACGGCCACACCGTCAAGGTCGATCGCAGCGGCGGGCGTGGCCGACCGGCGGAACCGGCGGGCCAGTCGGCGCCGATGGTGCTCGCCGCGTTCTGCGCGTCCGGACACCCGAACCCACCCGCGGCGATCCGCTGTCTGCGGTGCAGCGCAGAAGTGCCGCGCGTCGAACCGGTCCTCGTCGCCCGCCCGAGCCTCGGCCGGTTGCGGTTCTCCGACGGCGTCGTGGTGGACCTCGCCGGTACCTCCGTGATCGGACGCAAGCCGCAGCTGTCGGGTACGTACGGCTCGCAGCTCCCGAACCTCGTCACGGTGCGCAGCCCGCTGGAGAACGTGTCCAAGAGCCACCTCGAGGTCCGGGTACAGGACTGGCTCGTCCACGTCGTCGATCTCGGATCGTCGAACGGCACCGAACTCACCCTGCCGGGACGGCAGCCCCAACGGCTGTTCCCCAACCAGCCGGCGCTCATCGAGCCTGGCGCTCGGATCGTCCTCGGCGGCGAGGTGACCGCCGTGTTCGAAGGCCCGACCGTCGGGGCTTCCGCATGAGCGCCGCGCGCCGCGCCACGGCCCCGCCGCCGATCGAAGGGCTCGACCCGGTACGTCTGCTCGGCTCGGGCGGGTACGCCGACGTCTTCCTGTACCGCGACCTGAGTCTGGCCCGGGACGTGGCGGTGAAGGTGATGCTGGCCGAGACGCTCCAGAGCGAGGGGCCCGAGCAGTTCACCCGCGAGGCCCACCTGATGGCGAAGGTCTCCGAGCACCCCTTCGTCGTGCAGATCTTCCGGGTGGGCATCGCAACCGACGGCCGGCCGTTCCTGGCGATGGAGTACTACCCGGGTGCCAACTTCATGCAGCGGTGCCGGACCGAGCGCTTCACCGTGGCCGAGAGCCTCCGCGTCGGCATCCAGGTGGCCGGCGCCGTCGAGACTGCGCACCGCGCCGGCATCCTGCACCGCGACCTGAAGCCGGCGAACATCCTGACGAGCAAGGTCGGTTGGCCGGGCCTGAGCGACTTCGGTATCGCCTCGAACGTGACGGAGACCGAGGCCTCGGGCATGTCGGTCCCGTGGTCGCCGCCGGAGGTGTTCCGCGGCGACGACGTCGACGAACGGGCCGACGTCTGGTCGCTCGGTGCGACGATCTACACGCTGCTGGCCGGCCGGTCGCCGTTCGAGTTCCCCGGTGGTTCGAACCGGAACCTCGAGTTGATGGACCGAATCGAGCGGACGCCGGTCCCGCCCGTCGGGCGCGACGACGTACCCGCCTCCTTGGAGCGCGTGCTCGGCCTCGCCATGCAGAAGGACCCGGCGCGCCGCCCCGAATCGGCGGAGCGGCTGGGTCAGTTGCTCCAGGAGGTCGAGCAGGGTCTGCGGCTGGCCGAGACGCAACTGGTGTTGCTCGACGCCGGCGCGCGCACCGTCGTGCGTCGGCGCGACGACGTCGATGACGACGCCACGAGGGTCCGCAAGATCGTCGCCGTCGACGCGCAACCGGTGTCGGACGCGGGCTCGGGCTCAGCGCTCATCGACCGGGCGCCCGGCGCCGGTTCGGGGACGACCGGCGTGGCGGCCGGTGCCGGACTTCGCCCTGCGGTGCCCGCTGCGCCCCGGCTCGATGCGCCGCCGATCGAGGACACCGTGGTGCGCCCCGCACCGCTGGCACCGTCACCCCCGCCGTCCACGAAGCGGCCGGCCACGGTGCCCCTCGTCATCGGCGGCGCCGTGCTGGCGGCCGTGGTCGTCGCCGTCGTCGTGCTGGCCGGCCTCGGCGGCGGGTCGGAGCGGTCGTCGTCGACCACGACCGCTCCGCCGGCCACCCTGGGGTTGGCCGACGAGGTCGTCCCACCCCCGACCGCCCTCACTGCGGTGCGCACCGACGCCTCGACGGTCACCTTCACGTGGTCGAGCGGCGCTGCGCAGCCCGGCGATCAGTTCCTCTGGCGGCGCACGGATCTCGCGGGTGCCGCCCGCGAGTTCGCGGCAGAGCCGACCGTGGTGTTGCGTGGCCTCGCCGCCGCCGATCGACCGTGCCTCGAGGTGGCCGTGCGCCGCAGCAACGGCCGTGTGTCGAGCCCGGTGCAGGGGTGTGCACCGTGAGCGCCGTGGTCGTCGAGTTCTGCGGCGAGCGCTACGACGTGGGGGCGGGATCGACGTTCGTGATCGGGCGCGAAGGCGACCTGACGATCGACGACAACCCCTACCTGCACCGTCAGTTCCTCGCCATCGCGGGCCAGGACGGCCTGCACTGGCTCGCCAACGTCGGATCGCAGCTCACCGCCACGGTCTCCGACGCCGACGCCCGGCTCCAGGCGTGGCTCGCCCCAGGCGCGCAGTTGCCGCTCGTGTTCGAGCGCACGGTGGTGCGGTTCACCGCCGGGCCCACCGTGTACGAGTTCGAGATCCTGCAGTCGGCGCCGGTGTTCACCCCGATCAGCGTGACCGGGGAACCGGTGCTGGACGGCGGCACCACGATCGGGCGCCAGTCGTTCACCCGCGACCAACACCTGCTGATCGTGGCACTCGCCGAACCCTCGTTGCGGCAGAACGGCCGCGGCTCGAGCCTGCTGCCGTCGTCGGTCGACGCCGCCCGCCGGCTCGGTTGGGGGATCACCAAGTTCAACCGGAAGCTCGACAACGTGTGCGCGAAGCTGACCAAAGCGGGTGTGCGCGGCCTGCATGGGGGCCCCGATCGTCTGGCCTCGGGCCGGCGTGCCCGCCTCGTCGAGTACGCGCTGGCGGTCCGCCTGGTGACCCCGGCGGACCTTGCGCTGCTCGACCTGCCCCGGATCGAGGACGACGATGACTGACGCCGTCGAAGTCACCCTGCGGCCGGTGGGCTTCGGCGCCGGCGAGGTCACCTCCCGGTTGGTGCAGGCCGCCACCGCCGCCGGCTACCGCGTGGCGCCGACGAGCCCCGGGACGTTCCTGCTGGCGCGCAGCGTCCGTCCACGGTGGGCGACGGCCGCCGGCATCCTCACGCTCGGCATCGGCTTTCCGTTCTTCTTCGTGAAGCGACAGGAGTCCTGCCGCCTCGCGATCGACGAGGACCGCGAAGGGCTGCGGGCTCGCCTCGCCGGATCGTTGGACCCGGCGGCGCTCGCTGCGCTCCGGGCGGCGTGCGGGGTGACCGAACCGGCGCCGAGCGGACCGGTGAGCTTCCGCCCCCCGGCCGACGCCGCCCCGGTCGCGTCGCGCTGGACCCCGCCGACCTTGCTCGATGCTGCGGTGGACAGCGCGTCGGTGGACAGCGCGTCGGTGGACAGCGTGTCGGTGAACGTCGGCGCAGTGATGGAGGACCGCACCGTGCGGCGGGCGTCTGCGGCCGAGCGGTTCGTCCTCGTGCTCCCCGATGGACGGCGTGAGCCGCTGGCCGACGGGGTGATGGTGATCGGGCGCGACCCGACGTCGCCGGGAGCCGAGCGGCTGCTCGCGATCGACGACCGCTCGCTGTCGCGCAACCACCTTCGCCTCGAGTGCCGTGCCGGCATCCTGCAGGCGATCGACCTGGGGTCGACCAACGGATCTCGGGTCGTGCGACCGGGTGGCCGGATCGACGAGCTCACCGCGGGCCTGCCGGCGCATCTCGAGCCCGGGGTGATCCTCGAACTCGGCGAACGGCGCGTCCGCATCGAACGGGAGGAACGGCCGTGAAGGTGGCGTCGTCGGTGCTGGCCCGGTTCGCCGCCTTGCGGCCGCGGGCGATCCTGTCGTCGGTGGTCGTCACCGCGCTGACCGCCGGGCTCGTCGTGGCGGCGGTGCAGTCCGACGGGCTCGAGGCAGCCAAGCTCGATCTGAACAACGGCGGGGTGTGGGTGACGCGCACGGCCGTCAAGGTGCTCGCCCGCAGCAACGTGCAACTCCGGGAGTTCGACGCCACCCTCACGGCGGGCTCCGGGAACTTCGATCTCGTGCAGGACGGCGAGCAGGTCGTCGTGGTCGACAGCGATCGGCGCCGGTTGGTGCAGGTCGACACCCGCCGGGTCCTGCTTGCGGACGGGCAGGCCCAGCTTCCGGCGGGCGCCCTCGTCGATCTTCGTGGTGGAACGGGCGCGCTGGCCGATCCGGCGACCGGGAAGCTCTGGGTCGCCCGGGCGGAAGGGTTCGCAGCGCTCGATCCGGCCAAGGCCGAGCCGACGGCGACGCTGGAGCCGGGTTCGGCGATGGCCGTCTCGATCACCGGGACCGTGGTCGGTGTGGCCGCGAAGCGCCGCGAGCTCGTCACCGTGCCGGTCACGGCCGCCGGGGTCGGTCCGGTGGTGGTGGCGCCGCTCGCCGCCGACGTGGCCGCACCGGCGCTGACCACGGTCGGGACCGTGCCGGTGGTGCTCGACGGCGGCCGCACGCTGCTCCTTCCCGGCCGTCCGGCGCTGGAGCTCCCGGCGACCGGGGTCCTGCAACAGCCCGGTCCGGCGGCGTCCGAGGTGCTCGTGGCCACCGACTCCCAGCTGCTGGCCGTGCCGCTGTCCGGCGGGTCCCCACGAACGGTGTTCGACCGTGGGAGCGGCGGTGGTCGGCTCGTCGCTCCCGTCGTCGTGGGCGGGTGCCGGTACGCCGCCTGGGGCGGCGCCTCGGCGAGTTATTTCAACTCCTGCGATGCGACGACCAGCCGGCCGTTGACCGGCCTGCCCACCGGGGCGTCGCTCGCGTTCCGGGTCAACCGTGGCAACGTCGCCCTGAACGATCGCGAGGGCGGGTCGGCGTTCCTCCTGCGCCGGGACGGCTTCTCCACCCCCGACAACTGGGACGACGCCCGGTTCGATCAGCAGCGTGAGGCGGCGACCAACCAGCAGCGCACCGAGACCGAACAGGCCGAAACCACCGAGGAATGCCAGGAGGCGTCCCAGCCCCCGGTGGCCACCAACGATGCGTTCGGCGCTCGGCTCGGGCAGGTGGCCGTGCTCCCGGTGCTGGCCAACGACAGCGACGCCAACTGCGACCCGATCGCCATCCTGCCGTTCGAACCTGCTGCGCTGACCAAATTGGAAGAGAACCGGATCGACATCGTGCAGGGTGGCCAGGCCCTGCAGTTCACGTCGGCCCCCGGCAAGCGGGACCCGGTCGAGTTCACCTATGCGATCGATGACGGGCGCGGCGGGAAGGCGACGGCCCAGGTGAGTATCACCATCGTTCCCGACGAGGTGAACAACCCGCCCCGGCTGCTGGGCAAGGCGAGCAGGACCGTGGTCGAGGAAGGCAAGTCGGTGGTGTACAACCCGCTGTACGACTTCGTCGACCCCGACGGTGACCCGCTCGAGCTGCGCGACGCCCAGGGGCCCGCGGACGACACCACCCGGTTCGCCCCCGACGGGCAGGTGACCTTCCTCGACGCCGGCCGCTCGCAGGGCCGCAAGGCGGTGAAGCTCACCGTCAGCGACGGGCGGGCCACCACCGCCGGGGAGCTGGTGATCGACGTGCAGCCGGCCCGCGACCTGCCGCCCAAGGCCCGCAACGACTTCGCCGTCGCCCTGGTCGACCAGACGATCGTGATCGAGCCGCTGGCGAACGACACCGACCCCAACAACGACCCGCTGCTGCTCGGCGAGGTCCAACGTGAGGTGGCCGGTGCCACCGTGGCGTTCGACCCGGTCTCGGCCCGGGTCACCTTCGCTGCGGCCAAAGCGGGCACCTACCTCGTCCGCTACAAGGCCACGGCCAACGGGAAGTCGTCCCCCGCCACGATCCGCGTGGACGTGCGCGAGAGCGGGTCGAACAGCCCGCCCGTGCCGGTGCGCGACACGCTCGTGGTGACGGTGGGCTCGGTCGGATCCGTCGACGTCGTCGCCAACGACATCGACCTCGACGGCGACGTCCTCGTGGTGACCGGCATCCAGGTGCCCGGCGGCGTGCCCGGCCTGTCGGCCACCGTCGTGGGCGGGTACGCGATCCGGGTCACGCTCACCGATCCGCCCGGTCGCCCCGTCTCGATCAGCTACGTCGTGTCCGACGGGCTCGAAGCCCGCCAAGGCTCACTCGTCGTGCTGGCCCGGGAACCGTCGGCCCGCAACCAGCCGCCGGTGAGCCGGCCGGACGCCGCGCGGGTGCGCGCCGGAGACATCGTCGACATCGACGTGCTGGCCAACGACGTCGATCCCGACGGCGACCGCCTGTCGCTCGTGCCCGGCAAGCTCCAGGCACCCGCCGCCGGCGTGCTCTTCGTCGACGGTCAGCGCCTGCGCTATCGGGCGCCGACGTCGGCCGGCACCTACTACGCGACCTACGTCGTCTCCGACGGGCGCGACGAGAACTCGGCCCAGGTGACGATCACCGTGCGGGGGCTCGACGAACGCAACCAGCCGCCGCGCGCCGTGCCGCTGGTGGGCCGGGTCCTCGCCGGCGCGCAGACGACCATCGTGGTACCGGTCGCCGCGCTCGACCCCGACGGCGACTCGCTCACCGTCACCGCCCCCGGCCTGAAGACGCCGACGCGCGGTCGCATCGTCGGCGTGGAGGGAGCGACGATCCGGTACGAGGCGTCGGCCAACCAGCCGGGCACCGACGAGTTCACCTACCGGCTCGACGACGGACGCGGCGCCACGGCCGAAGGCACGGTGCGGGTCGGCATCGCCAGGCGGCAGGCCAACCAGAACCCGGTCGCGGTCACCGACAAGGTGACGGCGCTCCCGGGCAAGCCGTTGCGGGTGGCCGTGCTGGCCAACGACTTCGACCCCGACGGGGACGTGGTCCGCTTCGACGACCCGGCGATCGAGACCCGGGCCGGCATCGACGCCACGGTGATCGACGACCGGATCGCCGTCACGGCACCGGCCGAGCCGGGCACGATCACGATCCCGTACCGGATCACCGACGGCCAGGGTGGCCGGGCGGCCGGATACCTGACCGTCGTCGCCTCGCTCACGCCGCCGACCCAGCCGCCGGTCGCCCGCGACGACGTCGTGCGCGACTTTGCGTCCGACGCCACCAGCGTCACCGTCGACGTCAGGAAGAACGACGACGACCCCAACGGCCAGCGCGAGGAGCTGGTGGTGTCGATCCCGGCCGGCCAGGACGCGCCCGCCAGCACCGACGGCGCGACCGTCGTCGTGACGCTCGGCGACCGGCCGGCCAAGGTCGCCTACACGGTCACGGACACCGAAGGGCTGTCCGCCTCCGCGTTCGTCGTCGTGCCGGCCCGGGCCAATCAGGCCCCGCGCCCGAAACCCAACCCGCCGACGCTCGAGGTGCGCGGCGGCGAGTCGGTGCGCCTTGCGGTCACCGACTTCGCCGAGGACCCGGAGGGCCAACCGCTGCGGCTCACGGAGGAGCGGGCGGTGAGCGCGACCGGCGGCGCCGTTCGGATCCTCGACCCCACCGCCCTGGCCTTCACCCCCGCCGCGACGTTCGAGGGCGAGGCGTCGGTGACGTTCGAGGTGATCGACCGGGCGCTCGACGACCCCGTCGCCAAGCGGCTCAAACTGACCGTCCCGGTCCGGGTGCTCCCTCCGGCGAACCAGCCGCCGGTGGTCCAGCCGGCGGCCACCGAGATCGAGGCCGGCGGCGAGTCCACGCTCGACCTGCGCCCGTTCGCCACCGATCCCAACCCGAACGACCGGCTCACGTTCGCCGCGCTGACGGGGGGCGGCACCGGGGTGCAGGGCCGGCTGGCCGACGGCGTGCTCACCCTGACCGCCGAGGCGTCCGCGCCCAAGGGCTCGACGGTCCGGTTCGGCTACACGGTGTCCGACGGGCAGGCGCCGTCGGTGGCCGGCGCGGTCGACGTACGGATCGTCGCGAGCGCCCGGCCGCTCGCCCGGGCCAACCCGGACACCGTGGCCAAGGCCGACCAGGGCAAGGCCGTCACCGTGGACGTCCTCGCCAACGACGACAACCCGTTCCCCGACACGCCGCTGCGGATCATCGAGGTGCAGGCCGAGCCCGCCCAGGCGACGGCCTCCCACGACGGCACCCGCGTGACGATCACGCCGGCGGCCGGGTTCGTCGGGACGGCCACGGTGCGCTACCGGGTGCAGGACAAGACCAACGACCGCGATCGAACGGTCGTCGGTCAGGTGCAACTCAACGTGCGGGGCGCGCCCGCCAAGCCGGCGGCGCCCACGGTGGGAGAGGTGCGCGACAAGACGGTGGTGCTGTCGTGGCAGCCTCCGACGGCCAACGGCACGCCGATCATCGACTACCTCGTCTCCAGCGATCAGGGCTACACGAAGACCTGCCCGACCAACACCTGCACCCTCGACGGCCTGACCAACAACGTCACCTACCGGTTCCAGGTGGCGGCCCGCAACGAGGTGGGGGCCGGCCCCGTGAGCGAGCTGTCAGGACCGGCCCGCCCCGACGTGAAGCCGAACAAGGCCGCCGCCCCCACACTCACCTTTGGCGACAAGCAGATCACCGTCACCTGGACCGCACCGCCGACCGCCGGTTCGCCGATCACCGGCTACGACCTCGAGATCTCGCCGGGCGGCACGCAGCGCGCACTGGGCACCGACACCACGCTCGTGTGGACCGGGTTGCGCAACGGTGACCCCTACCGGTTCCGGGTGCGGGCCAAGAACTTGGCCCTCGAACCTGGCGACTGGAGCGACCTGTCGGAACCGGAGATCCCGGCGGCCAAGCCCGCACGGCCGGCCGCGCCGACGGCCTCGGGCACCGGAGGGATCCTCGGCGAGCAGGTGACGGTGAACTGGACGGCACCGGCCAACAACGGGGCCGCCATCACGACGTACGCGTTGGTCGTGTACGCGAACGGGGCCGAGACGCAGCGCCTCACGGATTCGGCGACCAGCCGGGTGCTGCCGGCGACGAACGGGGTGTCGTACACGTTCGCGGTGAGCGCGACGAACAAGGCGGGGGAGAGCGAACTCGGCCCGCCGTCGGCCGCGGTGGTGCCGTTCGGGAAGCCGGCGCCGGTCGCCTCGGTGTCGGCGGCACCGGGCAATGGCATCGCCACGCTCGCGTTCGCGGCGCCCAACGCGAACGGCAAGGCAATCGTGAAGTATCGGGTGCGCTACGCCGGCAACGAGATCGACCTTGCGCCCAACCGGGTGGTCAGCGGCCTGGCCAACGGCGCGGCGTACGCGTTCCAGGTGGCTGCGTGCAACGACTTCTGCGGTGAGTTCAGCCCGGCGTCGGCGGCGATCACCCCGTTCGGCCCGCCCGGGCTGCCGTCGCTGAGCACCTCGAAGCCCGGGCCGACCGTGGTGCGGTTCGCCTGGAACCCGCCGGCCCCGAACGGCCGTCCGATCGTCGGCTCCCGCTACTCCGTGAACGGCGGCGGGTGGCAGGGCGGCGGCCCGTCGGGCGTGCTCGACTTCGGCAACGGCTACAGCCAGACGTTCAGCCTGACCGTGTGCGCGCAGGACAGCGAGGGCCAGTACGGCCAATGCGCGTCCGCCTCGAACAGCACCGATCCACCGCCCCCACCGCCCCCACCGCCCGCGCGGACGATCTCAACGTCGAAGGGTGGCCCGAAGGCCAGTACTTGGTGCAAAAACTGCAACCACGTGAACGTTTCCGGGGCCAACTTCCTCCCGAACACCCCGCTGCAGGTGCTCTGTGATGGCGATCCCAAGTGGTACTCCCTGACCACCTCGGACGGCAGTGGCTCGTTCGGCCCGGTCCAGTCCGTTTGTTTCCACGACGCCACCGTGACGCAGTTGATCACCGTGCGCGACGGCAGCGGTCAGGCAAGCCAAGTCAGTGATTGGTGAGGAGCGACATGACACCGGAACAAGCTGCGTGGTTCGCGTCGACGTTCGACCGGTTGGTCGGCAACGTCGAGCAGGCGG
>JBEIFW010000091.1:0-13705 GCA_040382215.1 Acidimicrobiales bacterium | reverse complement strand
TTCTCCTTCTTCGTGCGCACGACGACGCACTTGACGACGTCGCCTTTCTTCACGGCGGCGCCAGGGATCGCATCCTTGACCGTGGCGATGAAGATGTCGCCGATCGAGGCGTAACGCCGACGGGTTCCGCCGAGCACCTTGATCACGAGCACCTCGCGAGCACCGGAGTTGTCGGCGACCCGGAGTCGGGACTCCTGCTGGATCACTTGGCACGCTCCACGATCTCGACGATGCGCCAGCGCTTCAGTTTCGACAGTGGTCGGGTTTCCATCACCCGGACGCGGTCGCCGATGTTCGCGTCGTTGGACTCGTCGTGGGCGTACAGCTTCTTGGTGCGCAGCACGAACTTCGCGTACTTCGGATGGCGCACCCGTTCGACCACGGCCACGACGGCGGTCTGGTCCATCTTGTTGGACACGACGGTGCCCTCGCGAACCTTGCGGGCGTTCCGGCCCTCGGTTGCCGTCTCGTCACCCATCACTTCGTCCCCCCGGCCTCGGCCGCGGCGATCTCCCGGCGGCGGATGTAGGTGTTCAGCCGGGCGATGTCCCGGCGGGCCTTGCGGAGCTCGGCGTTGTTCTCCAGCTGGCCGACGGCGGACTGGAACCGAAGCTTGAAGGCCTTGTCCTTGGCCTCGGCGAGCTCGTTCACGAGCGCCGACAGCTCGAGCTCGACAAGCTCGGCATTGCGCTTGCTCTTGGCGCTCATCGTCAGATCGCCTCCTGCTGGGTGATGACCCGAGCCTTCATCGGGAGCTTCGCAATCGCTCGCTCCATGGCGGCTTTCGCGGTCTCCTCGTTGGGGAAGGAAAGCTCGAACAGAATGCGTCCGGGCTTCACGACGGCCACCCAGAACTCCGGGTTGCCCTTGCCGGACCCCATTCGGGTCTCGGCCGGCTTCTTCGTCACCGGCTTGTCCGGAAACACGTTGATCCACACCTTGCCGCCGCGCTTGATGTGGCGGGTCATGGCGATACGGGCAGCCTCGATCTGGCGGGCGGTGAGCCAACCTGGCTCCAGCGCCTGGATTCCGTACTGGCCGAAGGCCAGATCGGTAGCGCCCTTCGACTCACCCTTCATGCGGCCACGGTGGGTCTTGCGGTGCTTGACACGACGGGGCATCAACATGGGTCAGTCCTCCCCCATCCGGAAGTGGGGTGTCTCGTGCGCCTGACGCGTGCGGCGCTCGATCTCCTCCTCCTCGGCGAGGAGCTTCTCGATCTCGGGGTCGGCCTCCTTGAGCAGCGGCGCCGCCTCGGCGAACTCGCCGGCCACGGCCGGAGCGGCCTCCTCGGCCTTGCGCCGACCGGCCGATGACACGACGCGGCGACCACCACCGGACGTCTCGCCGACCGCCATCGCCGCCTCACGAGTGACCTTGTCCTCGCTCACCGCCTTGTACGGGAGGATGTCGCCCTTGTAGATCCACACCTTGACCCCGATACGCCCGTAGGTGGTCTTGGCCTCGCGGAACCCGTAGTCGATATCGGCCCGAAGAGTGTGCAACGGCACCCGGCCCTCGCGGTACCACTCGGTACGGCTCATCTCGGCACCACCGAGACGGCCCGAGCACTGGACTCGGATCCCCTGTGCGCCCGCCTTCTGCGCGTTCTGGACGGCCCGCTTCATGGCCCGACGGAACGCGATGCGCCCGGCGAGCTGGTCGGCGACACCCTGGGCGATCAGCGCCGCATCGAGTTCGGGCTGCTTGATCTCTTCGATGTTCAGCTGCACCTTGACGTTGCCCGTGATCCGGGTCAGCCCCTTACGGAGCTCCTCGGCCTGCTGGCCCCGCTTCCCGATGACGATGCCGGGCCGTGCAGTACGAACGTCCACGCGGAGCTTGTCGCGCGTGCGCTCGACCTCGATCCGAGAGATCGCCGCCGTTGGCAGCGTGCGCATGATGAAGTCCCGGATCTTCCAGTCCTCGATCAGGTAGTCCTTGTACTCCTTGTCGGAGAACCAGCGGGACTTCCAGTCGGTGGTGACCCCGAGGCGGAAGCCGTACGGATTGACCTTCTGACCCATCAGGCGTCCTCTCCCTTGGCAGGGGCGTCGGCGGGCGCGTCGGCCGCCGTCTCACCCTTCGCCGCTGCTGCAGCGGCTCGGCTCCTCGCCACACGCTCACGACGACTCGCCGCCTGAGCCGCAGCCGTGCGGCCACGGCGACCAGAGCTCTCTTCGGCTCGCCGGCGCTGCTCGAGCGCCGCATCCGGCAGGCGGTCGACCACCACGGTGATGTGACACGTACGCTTTCGGATCCGGAACCCTCGACCGCGGGCTCTGGGCCGGAACCGCTTCAGCGTCGGACCCTCGTCGGCGTAACACGCCCGCACGAAGAGCTCCTCGGGATCCTGCGAATCGTTGTGCTGCGCATTGGCCACGGCGGAGGCGAGACACTTGCGGATCACATAGGCGACGTCGCGCTCGGTGAGTTGCAGGACTTCGTCGGCCGACCGGACGTCGAGACCGCGGATCAGATTGAGCACCTCGCGGGCCTTGTACGCCGAGACCCGGCTGTAGCGAACCTTGGCCCGGGTCCCGACGTTCGGGTTGGCCTTGGTTGCGCCCTCGTTGGTCTTGGGGCCCGTCATCGCCGGCCTCCCTTCGCGCCCTTCTCCTGCCCGGCGTGGTACTTGAAGGTGCGCGTCGGGGAGAACTCGCCGAGCTTGTGGCCCACCATCGACTCGGTGACGTACACCGGGATGTGCTTGCGACCGTCGTGCACTGCGATGGTGTGACCGACCATCTCGGGAATGACCGTGGACCGGCGGGACCAGGTCTTCACGACCTTACGTTCGTTCGAAGCGTTCAGCGCGTCCACCTTCTTCAGCAGATGGTCGTCGACGAACGGACCCTTTTTCAGGCTGCGTGCCATGACCGTTTACCTCCGGCCCTTGCCGGAGCGGCGCCGGCGGACGATGAGCGAGTTCGAGGCCTTCTTCTTCGCGCGGGTGCGACCTTCGGGCTTGCCCCAGGGCGACACGGGGTGCCGGCCACCGGAGGTCTTGCCTTCGCCACCGCCGTGGGGATGATCGACCGGGTTCATTGCGACGCCACGGCTCTGGGGGCGCACGCCCTTCCAGCGATTGCGGCCCGCTTTGCCGATCTTGAGCAGCTCGTGCTCGGCGTTGCCCACCTCACCGACCGTGGCCCGGCAGTCGATCGGGACGCGTCGCATCTCCGTGGAGGGCAGACGCAGCGTGGCGTAGTCCCCTTCCTTAGCGACGAGCTGCACCGCCGATCCGGCGGATCGGCCGAGCTTCCCGCCCTGGCCGGGGCGCAGTTCGATGTTGTGGACGGTCGTGCCCACCGGGATGTAGCGAAGGGGCAGCGCATTGCCCGGCTTGATGTCGGCACCCTGACCGCTCTCGACGTGATCGCCGACCGAGAGCCCACGAGGAGCCAAGATGTACGCCTTCTCACCGTCGGCGTAGTGCAACAACGCAATCCGGCAGGTGCGGTTCGGGTCGTACTCGATCGACGCCACCTTGGCGGTGACCCCGTCCTTGCGACGCTTGAAGTCGACCAACCGATACTGGCGCTTGTGGCCGCCACCCTTGTGGCGTGCGGTCTTGCGACCGTAGGCGTTGCGTCCACCGGTCTTGGGTCGGGGAGCGAGAAGGGATTTCTCGGGACGGTCGGTCGTGACCTCGGAGAAATCCGAGGACGTCTGGAACCGACGTCCGGCACTCGTCGGGCGGCGCTTGCGGAGAGCCATCGTGTCCTCGCCTAGCTCTGGAACAGGTCGATGCGGGTGTCACCGGCAAGGGTGACGATCGCCCGCTTGGTGTCGGACGTGGTGCCAGGCCGGTTCGAGCGCCGGGCCCGGGTCTTCTTGCCCTTGCGATTGAGCGTATTGACCTTGGCAACCTTCACGCCGAAGATCGACTCGATCGCATCGCTGATCTCGGGCTTCGACGCCGACGGGTGTACGACGAACGTGTACACGTTGGCTTCCTGCAGCCCGTAGCTCTTCTCGCTCACCACCGGGGCGAGGATGATGTCCCTCGGGTCTTTCACGCCTCGTCCTCCTGGCTTTGCGCAGCGAGCGCTGCTCGCCGCCGGCTGACGGCACCGGCCGAGGCCGGCGGAACCGTGGCCTTTGAAAACACGATCCACGAGGCGCAGAGCACGTCGTAGGCGTTCAGCTCGCTCGACAGGATCACCTGCACCTCGGGCAGATTGCGGAAACTCCGGATGGTCACGTCGTCGTCTCGATCGACGACGACGAGCGTCCGGCCCTCGGCCCCGAGCGCAGCGAGCGCGGCGGCGGCCGACTTCGTCGAGGGGGCGTCCCACCCCCAGCCGTCCACCACGATGACGCGGCCTTCGGCGGTGCGGTCGCTCAGCGCCGAGGCCAGCGCGAGCCGGATCATCTTCTTCGGGGTGCGCTGCTCGTACGAGCGCGGCTTCGGTCCCAGGGCGACGCCGCCACCGGACCAGTGCGGCGCTCGGGTGGAGCCCTGACGGGCGTTGCCGGTGCCCTTTTGCTTGAAGGGCTTCTTTCCACCGCCGGAAACCTCGGCCCGCGTCTTCGTGGATTGGGTGCCCGAACGTCGCTTCGCCAGTTGGGCGGTGACCACCTGGTGCATGACCGGAACGTTCGGCTGTACACCGAACAAGGTGTCGGGCAGTTCGACCGAGCCGGTCTCGGCGCCGGCCGTGGAGCGAAGGGCGACCGAGGGCATCACTTGCCTCCCTTGACAGCGTTGCGGACGACCACGACGCCGCCGTTGGGTCCGGGCACGGAGCCCTTGACCAGGAGGAGGTCGCGCTCGGCGTCGGCCTCGACGACTTCGAGGTTCAGTGTGGTGACCTGCTCGTTGCCGGTCTGGCCGGCCATCCGGAGCCCCTTGAACACGCGCCCCGGGAACGAGCACGACCCGACCGAACCCGGCGAGCGGTGCATCTTGTGGTTGCCGTGACTGGCACCCTGGCCGCTGAAGTTGTGCCGCTTCATCGCCCCGGCCCAGCCCTTGCCACGGCTCACCGCCGTGACGTCGACTTTCTGGCCCTTCGCAAGGACTTCGACGGTGATCTCCTGGCCCACCTCGAAGCCGTCGACGGAGTCGAGGCGGACTTCCACGAGGTTGGTTCCGGGATCGACGCCGGCCCGCTCGAAGTGGCCACGCTCCGGCTTGTTCAGCTTCCGAGGATCGCGCCGGCCGTAGGTGACCTGGAGTGCGGTGTAGCCGTCGCGCTCGGTGGTGCGGACCTGGACGATGCGCATCGGCTGGACCTTGAGCACGGTGACGGGGACGACGCGGTTCTGGTCGTCCCACACCTGGGTCATGCCAACTTTTTCGCCGACGATCGCGGTCTTCGCCATAGGGGGAACCTCTGGCTCGGGGCTCGGGCGGGCGCCCTCGCCGTGACATGGTCATGCGGGTCCACCGACGGCACGCCGACGACAGACCGGGGGATCGAGCGCCGTGAGGTCCCCGGCGAGCCGGGCACACACGGACCAGACGCACCCAGAGGCTCCGGGCACGGCTCGAGGACTCTAGCGGCCCGCCCTCCGTGCCGCCAACGCGGGTGATCCACGCGGATCGGTGCGAGCTCCCGGCGGTAGCCGAGCGCGACACTGCGGACGATGTCGGTCCGCCTCGATCGCCTGCTCGCCAACAACGGGCTCGGCTCGCGCAGCGAGGTCCGTTCGCTGCTGCGCAGCGGCCGGGTGACCGTGGACGGCACCGAAGAGCGCCGCGGTGAGGTCGTGCTCGACGACCGGGCGTCCCGCCTGGTCGAGCTTGACGGTGCACCGCTCGAGTTCCTCGACGGCTTGGTGGTGGCCCTTCACAAGCCGGTCGGGGTGGTCTGCTCCCATGCCGGAACGGAAGGCCCGACGGTCTACGCGCTGCTGCCCAATCGGTGGATGGCCCGCCGACCTCGTCCCGAGTCCATCGGGCGTCTCGACCGCGACTCGAGTGGACTCCTGCTCGTGACGGACCGCCACGAGTTGGTTCACCGCCTCAGCGCTCCCGGTCGGGAGGTTCCCAAGCGCTATCTCGTCACCTTGTCCCGGCCGGTGACCGATCCTGCTGCGATCACCGCGGTGTTCGGCGCAGGCACTCTGGTCCTCGACGGCTCTCCGTGTCGGCCGGCACAGGCGGCGGGAGACCCGACGGACCCGACCAGGTTCGAGGTCGTCCTCACTGAGGGTCGGCACCGTCAGGTGCGGCGAATGTTCTCCGCCTGCGGGCACGAGGTCGTCGCGCTCCACCGGACGGCGGTCGGGCCGTACGAGCTCGGCGAGCTCGGACCTGGCGAATGGCGAATCGAGTCGTCCCCGCTATGAGCGGTGTCAGACCGGGAACGCAGCCTCCGGCGGCTCGACGGGCAGACGGAGCACGACGGTGGTTCCGGCACCCGGGGTGCTCGACAGTGTGGCCGTCCCGCCGTGGGCGGCGACGACGGCGTGTGCCACCGCCAGCCCGAGTCCACTACCGCCCCGATGGCGAGACCGTCCCGGATCACCCCGGAAGAACCGGTCGAAGGCCTTCGACGCGATCTCGGAGGTCATTCCCGAACCTTCGTCCGCCACCCTGAGCATCGCTCCGTCGGCCTGGGGGCTCACGGCGACCGAGACCGGGACCCGACCCTCGGTGTGCACCAGCGCATTGGTGACCACCGCACCGACCGCTTGGCGCAGCAGCGCCTCGTCGCCGGTCACGACGACCGGGTCGGGCGCGTCGAGGCGGATGGGACGCTCAGGTTGCACGGCGCGGGCATCGCTCACGGCGTCTCGAGCGATCGCCGCAAGGTCGACCGGAGCGGCCTCGAGTGGCCGCCCGAGATCGAGCCGGGCCAGGCGCAGGAGATCCTCGACGAGTCCGTTCATTCGCGCCGCCTCCTGCCCGATGCGCCGGATTGCGTCGCGCTGCGACGGCTCGTCGTCGAGACCTCCGGCCCGGTAGAGATCCACGTAACCCCGAATCGACGTGAGCGGTGTGCGCAGCTCATGGGACGCGTCGGCAACGAACTGCCGCAAGCGGTCGTCGGACTGCTGACGGGAGTCGAGCATCACGTTCAGAGCGCGAGCGAGCTGCCCGGCCTCGGTGCCGCTCGGACCCTCCGGGACCCGCCGACCGATCTCGCCCCCGGCGATCGCCACGGCGGCCTCGGTCATGGTGCGCAGCGGGCCGACGCCGAGCCGCATCACCCACCAGACGACGAGGCCGACCACGGCGAGCACGACAGCTCCCACCGCGGCAAGGGTGGCGAGCAATTCGTCGAAGGTCTGCTCGGCGCGGTCGAGCGAGAGACCCACCACGAGGAAGGTGCCGTCCCGCCGGCTGAAGGCTGTCACGCGATACCGGGTGTCTCCGTCCGACGCATCGACGGTCCACGGGCGGGACGCGGGCCCGAGCGCGGGGCCCGGTCCTACCCCCGGGCCGCCGCCCGATACCCGCGGAGGGCCGGGCGCCGCCGAAGGTGGTGCCTCGCCCGGGACCACCGCGACACGCTCGGCGACGTCGCCGAGCCGGACGATGGGCGCAGCCTCCGGCTGCAGGCTGCGTTCGACGAGGGGCTGGAGGTTCCCGTCAGCCCCGAGCAATCCGACGTAGAACTCCGACGGAACGCCCGGGACGCGACGCGGGTCCGCCGGTCGCTGGTCGGCGGCCCGCTGGTCCGCCGCCAGGCTTCGGTTGACGAACAGTCGGGTGGCCGGCACGGCGTTCGCGAGTTGCCGGTCCACTTGCCGGACGATCTCGTCGTACTGCAGTTGGGCCACGGCGTAGCCCCCGAGCCCTACGGCGACCAAGAGGATCGTCAGGGCGACGACCAGACGGGCCCGAAGCGACAAGGCGCGCCGCTCGGGCATCTCAGCCCGGAACCCGGATCGAATACCCGACGCCCCGGACGGTGTGAATCAACCGAGGTTCGGTGGTGTCGACCTTGCGACGCAGGTAGCTGATGAAGGTCTCGACGATGGCCGGATCACCCTCGAAGTCGTAGTCCCAGACATGGTCGAGGATCTGAGCCCGGGTGAGGACACGGCCCGAGTTGGTGAGGAGGTACCGAAGCAATTCGTACTCGGTGCGAGACAAATGCACCTCACGGCCGGCTTTGGTGACTACTCGAGCCTCGTCGTCCATCGTCAGGTCCCCGCAGCCGAGCACCGAACGCTGCTCGCCGAGACCTGCCCGGCGAAGGACGGCGCCCACCCGGGCCAGCAGTTCCTCGATGGAGAACGGCTTCGGCACATAGTCGTCCCCACCGATCGTGAGCCCCCGCACGCGGTCCTCGGTGGCATCACGAGCGGACAGGAACAACACGGGCTGGCGATGGCCGTCGCTTCGCATCCGCCGGAGCACCTCAAAGCCGTCGAGATCGGGCAGCATCACGTCGAGAACCACGACATCGGGTCCGAACGCCTGGAGTTGTCGCAGAGCTTCGAACCCACCGGAGGCCGTCGCCGTCTCCATTCCGTGCAGCCGCAGCGCCGAGGCGACGAGGAACGAGATGTTGTCCTCGTCGTCGACGACGAGGGCCCGCAGCGCCTTGGTCATCGTGGTCAGCGTATCGACAGAGGCTGGGAACCTTCTGGGAGCATCCTGCGTCGGAGGTCTACCCGACCGTGGTCAGGGGTACCGCTTCGCCAGCCATTCCGCCACGATCGCCATGGCCTCGGGCCGGTGACCCTCGAGGTAGTGGGGAGCCCCGATCATCTCGACGTAGCTGTTGTCCGCTGCCCCCGACGCAGCAGAGATCGCCCGAGCCTCGTGGAGGCGGATCTCGGTGTCCGCCGTCGGGTGGACGAGCAACGTCGGCACGGTGATCGCCGGCATCGTGTCGGCCAAACGGGCATGGCTCGACAGGCCCGACCACGTTGAGAGCCAACCACGAGCGGTCATCGTGCGAGACAATCCCCCGCGGCCGTAGTTGGCGTCGAGCGGATCCGGGAACGCGAACAGGCTGCCCATCGGACGTTCGTCAGGGTCGATCGATAGGTCGAGATACGCCGGATTGGCGAGCGTGCGGTAGATGACCATGTACTTCATCGACACCGACCGGGCCCGCAGGTAGCGCCACCCGGCGGGATCCAGCGCCTTGTCGATCGTGCGGGACTGCTGCCGCGCCTGCTCGGCCTCGGCCAGCGACGCCGCTGCGACGGCGTCGAGACGGGCGACCCGGTCACGCTGGGCGGCTCGGTATCGAGCAAGCCAGTCGCGGTCGTACGTGCTCGGCTCGGGCCAGGGACGCCAGCCGTTGTCCGGGTTGTACATGTCGAGTTCGGGCACGACGCTGAACGGATCGTTCTCGTCTGCGACCGAGGGATCGATCGTGTTCATCATGAACACGCCCTCCCCGGGGTGGGCGGCCATCCCGACCCAGCCGTCTCCCAGATTCCGCTCGGCCTGCGCAAGCGCCATGAGCGACCCGCCACCGGAGTTGCCGAGCAGCACGACGGCCTCGGCACCGCGACGGCGGACCTCGGCGACCACGGCCTCCACGTCGGTGACGAGCGCTTCGTGGAGGCAGTCCGTGTCGTTGTTCAGGTAGCGCGTGCCGAACCCGAGAACGGCGTGGCCCGCCGCAGCGAGCAACGGGCAGGCGTAATGCACGCTGAAGTCACCCCGGGGGTGCGACAGGATCACGGCGGTCCTCCACGGCCTGCCTCCGGGTGGGGTCCACAGCAGACCGCGCACGAGTGCCCCGTCGCTCGTCACGATCCGGATCGACTCCCGGGGGATGTCGACCGGTGGCGCATCCTGAGGTAGCGGCCAGTAGCTGAGCCCGGCGGGCCGGCGGCCGCCGAGATGGACGTCGAGGTTCTCCACGGCCGAGGAGTCTGCCCTATCGGGGAACTGCGCCGGATCGGATCGAACCTTGACGAAACCGTGCGGCCTGATGGCCGATACGGCGTGTCGTGCCGGATTCCGACGTCGCCGCATGGCGAACCAGTGGCGGGTACGACGGTACCGACCGTCGGGCCGCACCGCGTGTGCGCGTCGACACGCCGACCACGTTCGCGCTCATCAGCGCCCCGAGCATCTGGAAGACGTGCTGGATGATCGACGCGTCGGTCGGGGGACTGCGCCTGCGGTCGCTGCCGCAGATCGCGCCGCCGATCGGGAGCCGGCTCATGGTCCGCTGGCCGTTCCGTACAGGCGCAGCGCTCACGCCGACCGCTTGGGTGATCGGCGAGATCGTCCGTCACCAGGACGTCGACACGACGCTACCGCTGCGCGACGCAGGGTTGCGGGTCGATCTCGCGTCCGGAGGCCTGACCTCGTGGTTCCCCCGAGCGGTCGCCGCCCTGCAGGCCCTCAACGACTGACGAGCGCCGGTCAGATGGCGTGACCCGGCCGACCCGGGCCTTCGACGTCGTTGCCCTGCATGTCCGCGTTGAGGCGGGCCCGCGCCATCAGGTCGGCCACGACCGGGGAGAGCTCCCCGGGTTCGAGCGACTGCGTCGCCTCGGGCCCCTTGTGCCACATCTCGGCGATGGCCAGCCGGTCACCGGCGACCTGGAAGACACGACCGGTGACGTTGCGGGACAGCGGGCTCGCCAACCAGGCGCCGATGGGGGCGATCCACTGCGGCCCGCGAGCATCGCGCTCGGCGTCGGTCGGGGCCTCGCGCCGCAAGGGCTCGGTGAGGCGGGTCAGCGCCCCCGGCGAGATGCAGTTCACCGTGACGCCGTAGCGGTAGACCTCTTGGGCGGCGATGATCGTGAACGCTGCGATGCCCGCCTTGGCTGCGCCGTAGTTCGTCTGGCCCGGATTGCCGTAGATGCCAGACACCGAGGTGGTCGTGATGATCCGGGCGTCGACGACCTTGCCCGCCTTGTGCTGTTCGCGCCAGTAGGCCGTCGCCCACCGAGCCGGGGCGAAGGTGCCCTTCAGGTGGACCTTGACCACTGCGTCCCACTCGGCCTCGGTCATGTTGGCGAGCACACGGTCCCGCAGGATGCCAGCGTTGAGCAGCAGCACGTGCAGGTCGCCGAAGGTGCTGATGGCCTGGTTGACCATCCGCTGGGCACCCTCCCAGTCCGAAACGTCGTCACCGTTCACGACGGCCTCGCCGCCCATGCCCCGGATCTCCTCGACCACCTGTTGGGCAGGGGTGAGGTCCGTGCCCTCCCCGTCGGGGGCACCGCCGAGGTCGTTGACGACGACCTTGGCACCCTCCCTGGCCAGCAGGAGCGCATGTTCCCGGCCGATGCCCCGGCCGGCGCCCGTCACGATTGCGACACGTCCTTCACAGATCCCCATGGCGCGGGACCCTAGCGAGCCGTCCGCTTGCGGCGCAGCAGCACCTCCTGGGCGACGGTCGCTACGTGCACGCCTGACGCCGTCAGCACATTGCCGGTAGTGAGCCCGCGGCCCCCGGTGAGGCCGTGCGAGGCCATGTCGAACCAGTGCCATTCGTCAACCCGGCTTGGTCGATGGAACCACACGGCATGGTCGAGGCTCGCCCCCATGAACCGGTCGCGGTCGAGGACTCGCTCCCCCGTCGCATCGGGATGGCTCGACCGAGCCGCCGACGTGGGCGCAGCGTCGGACATGAAGGCGAGCCCACAGGCCTGGAGCACCGGGTCGTCGCCGAGGTCGGCGCGCAGCCGGATCCAGTGCGCAGCCCAGCCCATACGCGCCGGAGCGGCCCGACGGTCGAGCAGCCGGCCCCACCCGGTGTCGTCGAGTTCCGGGGCGTCCGGGGACGGCACGTCCGCCGGGAGCGCCGCCAGCTGGACGTCCGCTTCCGGCTCGGGAGTCTGAAAGGACACCGACAGGTTCAGGATCGCTCCCGACGACTGGCGCGCCACCACGGCGCGGGTGCTGAACGAGCCGCCGTCACGAAGTCGTTCGACCTCGTAGCGGATCGGCTCGGTCGGCGTGCCCGGGCGGATGAAGTACGCATGGAGCGAGTGCACCGGGCGGTCGGCGACCACCGTATGTGCGGCGGCCCGCAGGCCCTGGGCGAGCACCTGGCCGCCGAACAGGCGGGTGACCCACGGGTACTGCACGGCGAGACCCACCCAGGTGTCCGGTCCGTGCGGCTCGAGTTCGAGCAGTTCGGCGAACGAGACATCCTGGATGCGTAGCGGGCCCGGCCGCATGCCCGTCACGTCGGAGGGACCGCCCGCCGCCGCGGGACGATAGCCGGATCGCCGGGCCGATACAGCTCGTGCGCCCGCCGCCAGCTGGCGAAGGCCGCCAGGATGTGGGGCGGATCGCCGTGGATCTCGAGGAAGCCGCCGTTGAACGCCCGGGTGTCGAAGTAGGCGGCATCGACGCCGTCGGCGTAGAGCCGGCATGCCGGTTCGAATCCGAGGTCGATCAGCCGCTGGTACTCGGCCTCGAAATCGTTCACCAGCACGGCCATGTGGTGGTACCCCTCCTGGCCGGCGGTGTACATGTCGCGGTAGATCGACGGCGTGTCGTCGTGCTGGACGATGAACTGGATCATCGTGTCACCCAGGTAACCGAAGGCGTAGGAGACGTCGGCCTCCTGGTCGGTCCCGCGATACATGAACCGGTCACAGCGGTGATGGTGCGTGATGTGGAACGGTCCGGCTCCCAGGACACGGTTCCAGTGATGGATCGTCTGCTCCAGGTCGTTGACGAAGTAAGCCTGCTGGAACAGCGGGTACTGGGTGAGCAGTTTCATGACTCGGATCCCCCGACTCGTGCCGACCCCCCCACGGACCGGTCACCTCCGACCCTACTGCGGGGACCGCTCGGACATCCCCTTCCAGCAACCACCCAAACGTCTAGACGTTTGTCCCTCTTCAGGGAAGAAGCCCCTTCAGGAATCGATCCGGAAACACGGCCGGACGACGGTGTGCACCGCGAGCGCTCGTCCGCAGCGTTGGAGCCCGGGGACGCCGGGCTCCTCGACGTGGTCCGTCCTTGCACGGCTTGCGAGTCACCGGGCTGCGGAGGGTGCGCCTGCCGAGCTCACTCTCGTACCCGTTCGTCGCAGGCCGCCTGGCGACACCCCGGGCGCTGCTCGGCGTCGTGATCGCCGGGTACCTGGCAACCGGTTTCGGGCTCGGCGGTCTGCGGGCGGCAAGTCGGGGGAAGCTCGCCTACGGCATGTCGTGGTCGATCTCCATCACGGTCGCAGTGGTGAGCGTGGCGCTTTACCTAGGGCTCGCAGCGCTGAAGCGGCGGGTCTTGCGTCGTTTCGGCGCAGGACACGCCGACGCCGTCGGAAAACGCGGCGAGGGGTCGATCCGATCAGATCGACCCCTCGCTGAAGTGTTCGACTGACGGGAGTCAGCTCTGGATCTTGATCTCGATATCGACACCCGCAGGCAGATCGAGTCGCTGGAGGGAATCGACCGTCTTCGGCGAAGGATCGACGATGTCGATCAACCGCTTGTGGATCCGCATCTCGAAGTGCTCGCGCGAGTCCTTGTCCTTGTGGGGCGAGCGGATGACGGTGTACCGGTGCTTGTCCGTCGGCAGCGGGATCGGTCCACGGATGGTCGCATTGGTCCGAGCCGCCGTCTCGACGATCTTCCGCGTCGAGGTATCGATGATCTCGTGGTCGTAGGCCTTGAGTCGGATGCGGAGGGTTTGTGCCATGTCGTTCAGTCCGTTCCGGTCACTTGATGATCTTGGTGACGCGGCCGGCGCCCACGGTACGACCACCCTCACGGATCGCGAACCGCAAACCCTCGTCCATCGCGATCGGCTTCCCCAACTCCACCAACATCGAGATGTTGTCCCCCGGCATCACCATCTCCG
>JBEIFW010000090.1:0-13877 GCA_040382215.1 Acidimicrobiales bacterium | reverse complement strand
CGCTCTTCCGCTCTTGTGCTTCCCGGTCGAACCGCTCGGCCGGTGCTCGCACCGAACCACCCAGGAGTACCCATGTCGTTGGCCCCGGAGCACATCGGAATCGGCTTGCGCCGGCACTTCACCACCCCGGGGGTGCACCCGTACGACCAGGTCGTCTGGGAGCGGCGCGACGCCCGCATCACCAACTACCGAGACGGGTCGGTGGCCTTCGAGCAGCGCGATGTCGAGGTGCCGGTGTCCTGGTCGCTCAACGCGACGAACATCGTGGCCCAGAAGTACTTCCGGGGCACGCTGGGCACCGCCGAGCGGGAGACGTCGCTGCGCCAGGTCGTCGACCGCGTGGCCGACACGATCACCGATTGGGGCCGCACCGGCGGCTACTTCGTCGACGACACCGAGGCCGAGACGTTCCGCTCCGAGTTGAAGTTCCTCCTGGTCACCCAGCGGGCGGCGTTCAACAGTCCGGTGTGGTTCAACATCGGGGTCGCCGGCGTGCCGCAGCAGGCCTCGGCCTGCTTCATCCTGTCGGTCGACGACACGATGGACTCGATCCTCAACTGGTACGTCGAGGAGGGAACGATCTTCAAGGACGGCTCGGGCTCAGGGATCAACCTGTCGAAGATCCGCTCGTCGAAAGAGCGCCTGCGCGGCGGCGGCGAGGCTTCGGGGCCGGTGAGCTTCATGCGGGGCGCAGACGCGTCGGCGGGCACGATCAAGTCGGGTGGCAAAACGCGCCGGGCAGCGAAGATGGTGATCCTCAACGTCGACCACCCGGACGTCGAGGAGTTCATCTGGTGCAAGGCCAAGGAGGAGCGCAAGGCGCGGGTTTTGCGCGACAACGGCTTCGACATGGACCTCGACGGCAGCGACTCGTTCTCGATCCAGTACCAGAACGCGAACAACTCGGTGCGGATCACCGACGACTTCATGCATGCCGTCGTCGCCGACGCCGACTGGGACCTGCGCGCCGTCACCGACGGCACGGCGCTGCGAACGGTGCGTGCCCGTGACCTGTGGCGCCAGATCGCAACGGCATCGTGGGAGTGCGCGGATCCGGGCCTGCAGTTCGACACCACGATCAACCGCTGGCACACGGCTCACGCCACCGGTCGGATCAACGGCTCGAACCCGTGCAGCGAATACATGCACCTCGACGACTCGGCGTGCAACCTGGCGTCCATCAACCTGCTGAAGTACCTCGGCGACGACGACCGGTTCGACATCGAGGCCTTCGAGCACACCGTCGAGGTCGTGTTCACCGCCCAGGAGATCCTCGTCGGCCGAGCCGATTATCCCACCCCATCGATCGGCGAGACGTCGCGGGCCTTCCGCCAGTTGGGTCTCGGCTACGCCAATCTCGGTGCGCTGCTGATGGCGCTCGGCATGCCCTACGACTCCGAGCCCGGGCGTGCGATGGCCGGAGCCATCACCTCGCTGATGACCGGCCACGCGTACGCCACGAGCGCACGGATCGCATCCCGGATGGGCCCGTTCGCCGGGTTCGCGGACAACGAGGAGCACATGCTCCGAGTGCTGCGGATGCACCGCTCGGCGGCCACCGATCTCGACGACCGTCTGGCGCCGGCCGATCTGGTCGGGGCGGCGCGCCGTTCGTGGGACGAGGCCGTCGCCGGCGGTGAGGAGTGGGGGGTGCGCAACTCGCAGGCCACCGTGCTGGCCCCCACCGGCACCATCGGACTGATGATGGACTGCGACACCACCGGCATCGAACCCGATCTCGGATTGGTGAAGTTCAAGAAGCTGGTGGGCGGCGGCACCATGTCGATCGTCAACCAGACGGTGCCCCGGGCGCTGCGCCGCCTCGGTTACAGCCCGGCGCAGGTCGATGCCGTGGTCACCCACATCGACCAGCACAAGTCGATCGTGGGTGCGCCCCACTTGCGGGCCGATCACCTCGCCGTGTTCGCGTGCTCGATGGGCGACAACACGATCCACTACGAGGGGCACGTTCGGATGATGGGCGCGGTGCAGCCGTTCCTGTCGGGAGCCATCTCCAAGACGGTCAACATGCCCGAGGAGGCCACCGTCGAAGACGTCGAAGCGCTGCACCTGCTGTCGTGGCAACTCGGTCTCAAGGCCGTTGCGATCTACCGCGACAACTGCAAGGTGGCCCAGCCGCTGTCGACGGCGAAGAAGGACGACGCTGCTGACACTGCAGCGGCCGTGGTGGCGGCTCCGGCGGCGCCGCAGGTCGTCGAGCGGATCGTCGAGAAGGTCGTGCACGCCCCGATCCGCCAGAAGCTGCCGCGCAGCCGGGCGAGTCGCACCTTCGAGTTCCGGGTGGCCGACTGCAAGGGCTTCGTCACGGTCGGCGAGTACGACGACGGCCGCCCCGGCGAACTGTTCATCCGGGTGTCCAAGCAGGGATCGACGCTCGCAGGCATCATGGATGCGTTCGCCATCTCCGTGAGCCACGGCTTGCAGTACGGGGTGCCGTTGCGGGCTTTCGTCGAGGCGTACACCAACATGCGGTTCGAGCCGGCCGGCATGACCGACGATCCCGACATCCGGTTCGCGTCGTCGTTGATGGACTACCTGTTCAGGCGTCTCGCCATCCAGTATCTGTCCTACGCCGAGCGGGCCGAGCTCGGGATCTTCTCGGTCGACGAGCGTCTGCAGCCCACGCTGCCCGGGGTCGAGGAGACGGTCGTCGAGACGATCACCGGCCACGACATCGTGCCCGATCCGAAGACGATCCCGTCGGTGTCGGAGCTCGCCCGGCAGCTCGAGACCGGCCTCGCCTCGCCGGCCCCGGTGGAGCCGGCCGCGCACGTGCGCCACAGCGACGCCCCGTTCTGCAACACCTGCGGCGTGCAGATGGTGCGAGCCGGCTCGTGCCACGCCTGCCCGAGCTGCGGCTCGACCAGCGGCTGCAGCTGATGTCGAGTGCACCGCATGGAGCGGATGGTGGGATCGATCCCGTCGACGGTTCGACGAGCGAGTGCAGCGGTCGCTGGTGCTGCCCAGGGCGATAGCGGTGGTCCCGTGCGGTCGGGCGCAATAGCCGTTCTTGCGTCGCTCGGTCTACCGCTTGTGGTGTGAAGCTGTTCCCATCACTTGGAGACCACCGTTCTTGCGTTCGTGATCGGTTATGTGGCCGTGATTCTCGGTGGCCAGCGATCATCGGATCGCATTGCGCTGGTGGCGCCGGCGCTACTCGGACTCGAGTGTTCGTCCATCCTTCGGCGCTGGTGCTCGCCCCTGCGGTCGTGCTCCGCCCCCAGGTGCTCTTGCCCACTTCGCTGGCGGCGCTGCAGCGACTTTCCCGCTCGAACCCCGCGCTACGGGCCGCAGCGATCGTCGGCGTGGCGGCCGCCTTACTGGGTGTGGCGCTCGCCGTGACCGGGCGCCGGTTGGTCGTCGGCGATGCCTCCGGCGGCGCGGACGGGCGGCTTGTTGCAACCGATCTGTTGAGCCTGGACCATCTGGGTTTCGTGGCAAGGTCGATGCTGCTGATCGGCGTGCCGCTGCTGCTCGGTGTCCTCGTGCTCGTGCCCATCGGGCGGACTGCTCGTCGGATCCTTCTCGTCGTGACGGGGCCGAGCGTGCTGGCGGTCGCCACGTACGGGTTCGACCTTGGCTTCGTCCGCAACGCCGACTTGGTCGTCGCCCTCGGCGTGGGGGTGCCGGCGGGCGCGATCAGCCTCCTGCGATCGGCGATGGCCTCGGAGGTGCCCCGGTCATTTGCGCTGCTCCTGCTGCTCGCCGGGCTCGGTCCGGTGGCCTTCATCGCTGCAGGACGACCGTTCCGGGCTGGAGGCAGCGGCCGAGAGACCGTGGCAACCGCAAGGTCGCGCACCGCTCGGCGATAGCGTCCCGGGAATGACGAGCTACCGGTACACGAGCGGCGAGCGGCTCCCGATCGAGGTGCTGGTGTTCGAGATGGACCCGGGCCACGTCGAGGCGTACCTCGCCGTCGACCACGAGGTGTGGACCCTCGGCGAGGCCTTCCTGCCCGGGTTGGAGCGCATCCCGTTCTTGTCCAAGGAGGTCTGGCTCGACGACTCCCGTCCCGGTCGGGTGACCCTGGTGTTCGTCTGGGAGTCGATGGAGGCCTGGATGGCCGTCGGATCCGAGGAGATCCAACAGCGGCTCCAGGCCACCTTCGATGCCCGGTTCCCCCATCCGGTGCAACTCTCCGAGGCCTGGCACGAGGACACGAACTTCGGCATCCACCGCTGGAGTCGGTTCGAGCGCACCTGATGGTGGCCGCCCGGGGGACGGATCAGGAGCGCACGAACTCGCGGATGACCACGCCCGGTCGCTGACCGGTGTGGGCCCCGTCGGTCACCACGATCTCGCCCCCGACGATCGTGGCGACGTACCCGGTCGAGCGCACGATGAACCGACCGCCGTCGTGGGGGAAGTCGTTCACGTACTCCGGGTAGCAGGTACCGAGCCGCTCGATGTCGATCACGTTCAGATCGGCGTGCCAGCCCTCCTGCACGAGACCTCGCTCGCGCAGGCCGAGCAGCTCGGCGCCGTATGAGGTGAGGCGGCGCACCGCCTCGGGAAGGGTGAACAGGCCGCGGTCACGGGTGAGCTCCGACAGCAGGAACGTCGGCGAATCGGCATCCATCAGGAACCCGACGTGGGCGCCGGCGTCGCCGAGGGCCGGCACGCAGTGCTCCATCTGCAGGAACGGCCACTGGTTCTCGAGCGTCCCGGAGAACATCCAGTAGCTGAACAGCTCCCGGCCGTCGGAAGCGATCAGCCGGTCGACGACGAACTCGAACGGATCGACCCCGGCCGCTTCGGCCTGCTGGGCGACGCTGGCGGTGCGGTCGAGGTCGAACGTCGGGGTCGCCCCGTTGCCGAGCGGGTGGACGGTGTGGGCGGTCGCCCCCCACTTGAATCCGGCTTGGCGGGCCTCGGCCACCAGCCGGGCCCGCTGGCCCGGGGCCCGCATCGCCGCAGCCCGGGCCGTGGCGTCGGGCAGCTCGAGCAGCGCGTGCCATGACTCGCCCTTGAACGGCAACGCCTGCGCCAGACCGAACAGCGCGCCGCTCGGGCGGGAGTGGCTCAGCGTGCGCATGTACCGGCCGGCTGCGTTGTTGCGCTCGAGGTACTCGCGCCAGAAGCCGACGCCGCCGTCGCCGCGGGCGTGGGTGCCGCCGGAGAACAGGATCCGGCAGCCGAGATCGGCACCGCGCTCGAACATCGCGAGCTCCTCGGCCTTGCGGGTGGCGAAGTCGGGCGCCACCTGGAACACGCCGCCCCGCCCGCCGCCGTCGACGATGGCCTGCTGGATCGCCTCCATCTCGCGCAGGTCCGCGAAGGTGCCCGGGGTGCAGCGGCCGTCGGGCACCTTGTGGCCGAGGAACCGCGAGGTGGAGAACCCGACCGCGCCACCCTCCACCGACTCACGCACCAGCCGGGCGATGTGGGCGAGCTCGGCGTCGGTGGCCTGTGCGCCCTCGTCGAGGCTGCGGTCACCCATCGCCTCGAACCGGATCGAGGAGTGCCCGGCGAGACCGACGATGTTCAACGCCGGGCGCAGGCCCTGCACGGCGTCGAGGTACTGGCCGTAGCTCGTCCACGTCCACGGCAGGCCGTCCATGATGGCGTCGGCCGCGATGTCCTCGACGGCTTCCATCAGTTCGGCGAGATACCGGCGGTTGCCTGGGCTGACCGGCGCGAAGGTCACGCCGCAGTTGCCGATCAGCGCAGTGGTCACCCCGTGCCACGAGCTCGAGCGCATCTCCGGGTCCCAACCGACCTGCGCGTCGAGATGGGTGTGCAGGTCGACGAAGCCTGGCGTGACGACCTTGCCGGTGGCGTCGATGCGTCGGGTCGCGTCGACCCCGGCGAGATCACCGATGCGGGTGATACGCCCGCTGTCGACGGCGACGTCGGCGCGATACGGCGCTGCGCCCGAGCCGTCGACGATCGTGCCCCCGGAGATGATCAGCTCGTGCCCCATCGTCGACCCCCAGTCGTCGTTGCGGTCCGATCAGGTCGGATCGCCCAGCCGCGACGCTAGCGAGGTCGCCTACCGTCGAGCCCGTCCATGACGCTGGGAGGGTCCGATGGCCACCGTGGTCCGTGCTGAGTACACCAAACCCCGCGCCGCTGCGGTCGGGCCGGTTTCGTCCCGACGCTTGGCGTTCGGCACGCTCGGCGTGGTCGGCGTGGTCGCCGGCCTCATGGCACTCGTGCGCATGCTCCCCGGTGGCCCGGTCGGCGCGGCGCTGGCCCTGGGGATCGGCATGGGGGTCATCCCGCTCGTCGCAGCCCCCATCGAATGGTTCGTGCACCGCTTCGTCTACCACCAGCCCGTGCTCGCGCCCCTCGCTTCGATCTTCCGGGTCCATACGGCGCACCACTACGCCTTCTTCCCGACCTGGCGGTACACCACCAGCGGGCCGGCACGTCGGCTGTCGATCCGGATGCGCACCCCCGAGGTCCACCGCAGGGGGCTGCGGAACGCCACGGTGCGACTCGCCCACTTCGCCTGGTATCTGTCGTTCGGGGCCGTCCTGGTGTGGGTCCCGGCCTGGCTGGCCACTGGCGATGGGTGGTTCCTCGCCGGGCTCGTCGCCGCCTCCGCCGTGGTGTCGAACCTGTTCATCGTCGTGCACGACACGATCCATCGCCCGGGCAGTCACCGGATCGTCGAGGCTCAGCCCTGGTTCGCGTTCCTGGACAACCACCACTACATCCACCACGTGGCGCTCGGCGCAAACCTCAACTTCCTGCTGCCGCTCGGCGACTGGCTGTTCGGCACGCTGCGCACCTCGCTGCGCGACGACGAGCTCGCCCTTCACGGTTCGCTGGCCGATGCCAAGGCCCGGCCGGTCGGCACCGGGGAGCGGGCCAACGCCGTCCTCACGTGACGTGGCCTAGGGTCCTTCCACGACCAGCGGGGGGCCATGACCGAGACCACGATCTTCACCGCTCGCCGGATCGTCACCCTGCAGCGTGGCACCCCGACCGCGACCGCGGTCGCCGTGCGGGACGGTCGGATCCTGGCGGTGGGCTCGCTCGAGGAATGCCGCAGCTGGGGACCCGCCGTCGTCGATGACCGCTTCGCAGGTCGGGTGCTGATCCCCGGCTTCGTCGAGGCGCACGGCCACACCATGGACGCGCTCGTCGGTGCCATCCCGTACGTCGGGCGGTTCCCCTTCCCACTGCCCGACGGGTCGGTGGCGCCCGCCGTCGACTCCTACGACGCCCTCGTCGCCCGCCTCCGGGCCGTCGACGCCGAACTCCCGGCCGGTGAGACGCTGGTGGCCTTCGGGTTCGACCCGATCCACTTCCCGCACGAGGCCCGCCTCGACCGCCACCGTCTCGACCAGGTGTCGACGGCCCGGCCGATCTATGTCGGACATGCCTCCGGACACCTTGCAACGGTGAACTCGGCCCTGCTCGCTGCGGAGGGCATCACCCGGGACATCGCCACGCCGGGGGTGGCGCGCGAGGCCGACGGCGTGCCCAACGGCGAGCTCCAGGAGCCCGCTGCCATGGGCCTGGCTCGCACGGCGCGGCGGCTGCTGACCCGGCTCGTCCAGGACCCGGGGCAGCTACGAGTGCACGCACGTCTGTGCCGCAACGCCGGGGTGACCACGGCGACCGAGCTGGCCGGGATGATGTTGATGAACCCGGACACCCTGGCGGCCTGGCGCGCCGTGACCGACGACGAGGGCTTCCCGGTCCGCATGGTCGTCTACAACCTTGCGGGGCTGCCCGGCACGGCGTTGGACCCCGACGCGGTCGCCGACGCCGCGGTCCGTTTGCGGGCCGACGCAACCGACAAGCTGCGCAACGGCGGCGTGAAGCTGCTGCTCGATGGCTCCATCCAGGGCTGGACGGCAATGCTGCAGTGGCCCGGCTACTACACGGGCACCGACCACGGTCAGCTGCTGATCGCTCCCGAGCAGGTGCAGTCCCTGGTCCGGGCCCTGCACCGGCGCCGGGTGAACATCCACGCCCACTGCAACGGCAACCTCGCGACCGGGGTGTTCCTCGATGCCGTCGAGGACGCACTGTGCGAGTACGCCTGGCTCGATCACCGTCACACCGTGCAGCACTCCCAGACGTCCACCCCGGCGCAGTACCGGCGGATGGGCCGACTCGGATTGTGCGCCAACATCTTCACGAACCACATCTGGCACTGGGGTGACGCGCACGCCGAACGCACCCTCGGCCCCGACCGGGCCCGGGCGATGTGGGCGTGCCGCACGGCGCTCGACGCCGGTGTTCCGCTCTCGTTCCATACCGACTCGGGCGTGACCCCGATCGGCCACTTGTCGACGATGTGGTGTGCGGTCAACCGCACGACCCCGTCGGGCCGGGTGCTCGGCCCCGACGAGGCGCTCACCCCGGCCGAGGCGCTGCACGCTGCGACACTGGGCGCCGCCTACCAGCTCCATCTCGATCACGAGATCGGTTCGATCGAGACCGGCAAGCGGGCCGACTTCGCCGTACTGGACCAGTCCCCCCTCGAGGTCGATCCGATCGCCATTCGCGACATCCCCGTGTGGGGCACGGTGGTCGGCGGCGTCCCGTTCGAAGCCGAGCGCCCCAACCGGTCGTGACCGCCAGCGCCGACGGGCCGGGGCCGATCGAGGTGCTCGTCATCGGCGGGTACCTCGGGGCCGGGAAGACCACGTTGGTCAACCAGCTGCTGCGACAGGGGACCGGTCGGCGCACGGTGGTGCTCGTCAACGACGTCGGGGCGCTCGCCGTCGATGACGAGTTGATCGAGTCGAGGGGCGACGGTCTGATCACCCTCGCCAACGGCTGCGTGTGCTGTAGCTTGCGAGCGCCGCTCGCCGACGCCTTCGCCGAGCTCGCCGAGCGGTCGGCGGCGCATCGGCCCGAGCTCGTCGTGGTCGAGTGCAGCGGCGTCGCCGATCCCGCTCCGGTGTCGCATCATGCGCTGACTCCCGGGTTCTCGCTGCTCGGCGTCGTGGTGGTGGTCGACGCCGAGTCGGTGCGCCGCCGGGCGGCCGACCCGATCGTCGGCCCCACCATCCGGCGCCAGATCGGGGCCGCATCGTTGCTCGTGGTCAACAAGGTGGATCTCGTCACCGCAGCGACGCTCGCCGGTGTGCACGACTGGCTCGACTCCGTGGCGCCCGCCGTCGGGCGCCACGAAGGCACGGCGCTGCCCTTCGCCGCGTTGTCCGGCGCGCCCGTCACCTGCGGCGGCGGGGATCTGGATGGCGACATCGAGGCGAGCCACGAGCACTGGAGCTGGCGTCGCGACGGGCTGATGGAACGCTCGGTGCTCGAGCGGTTCCTGGACGCGCTCCCCGCATCGGTGTCGCGGGCCAAGGGGGTCGTCGCCCTCGACGGGCATCGCCGCACCTTCGTGCAGGTGGTCGGATCGCAGCGGGAGCTTCGTCCCGGACCGCCGTGGGGGGACGAGCTGCCCACGTCCCGCCTGGTCGTGATCGCGCCGCGCGGTGGCCTCGCAGGCCTCGACACGTCGGCACTGCCGGGGTCGGCTGGCGAGGGCGCCCCCGGTCCCTCCACGATGGTCGGGTGACCACCCCCGGCCTCATCGACGTGTCGCGCCTCGGAATCGTCTGGGACGAGCACCGGCGGAACGGCCGGTTCCCGGTCGCGCACCGGTGGTGCACCTCGTTCGGGTTCCTCTACGGCGGGTCCGGGATCGCAGCGGCGGCCGCCGCCGCCGAAGCTGCGACGGGGCGGCCGCTCGTGTGGATCACGACGCAGTTCGTCGCCAACGTCGGCCCCGGAACCGAGCTCGAGGTCTCGGTGGAGATCACCGTGGCCGCTCGGGCGACGAGCCAGACCCTGGTGCGGATCACCCACGGAGATGCGCTGGTGATGCTCGCAACGACGGCGCACACCGAGCGGCCGCCGGGCCAGGTCGCCGTTTGGGGTGCAATGCCCGCGATGCCGGCGCCGCAGGACTGCGTGCCGTTCGTGTTCCCGCATCCCTCCGGTCCCGAAGGATCGTTCATGGACCGCCTCGAGCGGCGGGTCGAACCCGGCTGGGAGACCCGCCGCGATGGCATGCGTTTGTGGGTGCGGTCTCACGATCTGCCGGTCGGCTCGCCGGCGTCGCAGGCCTACGTGGCCGACATCGTGCCGATGGGGATCACGAACGGCCTCGGTCTGCCGCCCGGCGCCACCAGCCTGGACAACACCCTCCGGGTGATCCACGGCGACGACGGGGACGGCGACTGGGTGTTGCTCGAGGTCGTCCCCGAGGCGCTGCGCCGCTCGATCGGGCACGGCCGGGTACAGCTGTGGCGCCGCGACGGCGCATTGCTCGGGATCGCGAGCCAGACCTGCATCATCCGCACCAGCCATCACGCCCGCAGCGAGGGGCTGATCGGCTGACCGTCGGCCCAGGCGGTTGCGGTGTCAGCGGATGGCGCCGGCGACGAGCAACCCGACCACGCGGTCGTCTTCGTAGCCGAGGATCTTGCGCAGCACGACGTCGTTGTGCTCCCCGAGGGTCGGCCCGGCTCGCCGGGGCCCGCCGTCGAGGCCGGACACGGTGAAGTGGGGGCCCTCCACGACCGCGTTCGGATGCAGGCGGTGCGGTACTGCACGAAAATGACGCCGGTGGGCGAGCTGCGGATCGGCTACGCACTCGGGAGAGTTCTGGACCCGGTGCGCTGCGATGCCGGCGGCGATGCAAGCGGCCTCGACCGCTTCGGCCGGCTGCGTCGAAGTCCACTCGGTCACCACGGTGTCGAGCTCGCGGCGGCCGAAGACGCGGTCGTTGGCACCCAACGCTCCCAGTGCCGGCCGGCCCACGAGCTCGGCGAGCGCCCGCCAGGCGTCGTCGTCCTGGCAGGCGATGGCGACCCAACGGTCCTCGCCGAGGCAGGGGTAGACCCCATGGGGGGCAAGATCCGGATCGTCGTTGCCGATGCGCCGAGCGGGCCCGCGGCCCGCTGCCGTGGCGATCAGCGCCGGGGCGAGGAACTGCAACGCGGCCTCCTGCTGGGCCAGGTCGATCGACGCGGCCTCGCCGGTGCGCCGCCGATGGTCGAGCGCGGCCAGCAGGACTGCGGCGGTCACCCGCGGAGCGACGTAGTCGGTGTAGGCGAGGAACGGGCCTGCCGGGGGCCGGTCGGCCCACCCGGTGATCTCGTAGAACCCGCTGATCGCTCCGGCCAGGTTGCCGAACCCGGCCATCGTCGCCATCGGCCCGGTCTGGCCCATCAGGCAGCTCGAGACGGTGATCAGCGACGGATTGTGGGCCTGCAGGTCGGCCGGAGCGAGCCCGAGGCGTTCGAGCACACCCGGGCTGAAGGACTCGATCAGGACGTCGGCCCAGCCGGCCAGGTCGAGCAGGACCGCCTTTGCCTCGGGCACCGACAAGTCGAGCTGCAGGCCGAGCTTGCCGGCGTTCACCGACTGCCATTGGGCGGTGTCCTCCAGCCCGTTCGCCGAGCCGGCGAGATAGGGGCCAGCCGTGCGGATCGCATCGATGCGACCTTCGGACTCGACCCGCACGACGGTGGCTCCCCAGTCGGCAAGCACGCGGGTGGCCATCGGCGCGGCGACCGCCCAGCTCAGGTCCAGCACGTTCAGACCCTCGAACGGGAGGCGGCCGGGATCGGTCGATCCCGCAGTCGGTCGCCGCAGTTCGGGCACTGCGAGCTCGGCCGCCAACTCGGCCTCGTGTTCGCCGAGATGCGGTGCCCGTCCGAGCCGGCGCAACGGCACGCTCGAGCGGGCGGCCGGACCGGGCGCAGCGATCTCGCGGTCGCCGAGCTCGATGCGGTCCCAGAAGCCGCGCGCAGCGAGTTGTTCGGAGGCCAGCACGTCGGCGGTGCTGGCGACCGGAGCGATGAGGAGCTTGCGCCGCATCGCCTCCGCGAGCAGGTCGGCCTTGGTCCGGGTCGCAGTGAACGCCGAGACCGCGGCGGCGGCATCGTCGAGGATCGTCGGCGCCAGTGCGCCGGAGAAGATCTGCACGAACAGCCCCGGCCAGTCGACCCCGGCGAGCTCCGCGGTGCAGAACCCCTCCTCGTGCACCCACTGCATGAGCCGCGCCGTGAACGGACCGACCATGGCCCCGAACAGGAACGTGATCGACACGTGGCCGTCCGCGGCCGGATAGACGAACCGGAGGTTGTACGGACCGACGGCAATCCCCCCAGCGGCCCGCCGATAGGACGCAGCGCCGACGGCGGCGGCGAGCACCGAGGTCTGGGTCGCCTGGAGCACACACTGCTGCGCCGACACGTCCACGTGGCTGCCCTGGCCACACTGCGCCCGCCGGTGCAGCGCGACGAGCGCGCCGACCGCCGCTTCGGATGCGGCGTGCTGGAACGCCTGGGGGACCGAGATCCGCACCGGCGCCCGGTCGGCATCGCCGGTGAGGGCGAGCTGGCATCCGGACGCGAGCACGGTCAGGTCGGTGGCCGGCCAGGAGGCCTTCGGGCCGTCGGAGCCGAAGGCGGACACCGAGACCGTCACGAGGTGCGGGTGACGCTCCCGCCAGGCCGGGAGATCGACGCTCGCACGGTCGAACGCACCGTTGTCGAGCACCACGTCGGACGAGGCGAGCAGGGCGTCGATGTCGACCGCACCGAGCCGGACGGAACGCTTGCCCCGGTGCTGGGCCAGGTGCCAGGCCCCAGTACCGGCGATCGTGGGTGACATCCGCCGAGCGCGGTTGCCGTGCTCGGGCTCGACGAGGACGACGTCGGCGCCGAGTTGGGCCAGCAGCAGTCCGGCGAGGGCGCTGCGCTCATCGGTGAGGTCGACGATTCGGTAGGGCGACAGCATGGTCGTCGACGCTAACCCTCGGTCGTCAGCGCCTGGGACGGCTCGGTCAACGGCGAGGGTGGGCCACGGCGGCAGGCCTCGGAGTCATTGCCCAGGAACGCACGGCGCGGTCCCATACGAATCCGCCCCACCAGCAACCCACTCCGAGCACGACCAACCCGGTGGCGGCGCTCGTCACCCCGGCGGAGGTCGCCTCGACGACGGCTCGAGCGGTCGCGGCGAGGTCGGTGAGCCACCGCTCGGCGGCCCACACCGCGAGCCGGGGCACGACCACCCACAGCAACCCGGCACCGACGGACCAGACCCCGACCCGCCGTAGCACCCGGGCGCGTCCGCCGAGCGCGAACGCAGCGCCGGAGGCGACGAGGGCGACCAGTGCGAGGGGTCCGACCGCGTCGGAGAGCACGGAGCGGGCGCTGGCGATCCCGGGCATCGCGAACGTGGGCAGTTCGATGGGGTCGGTGGCGATCTCCGGCACCGCCGCGGCGAGTCGGGGATCGAGCACTGCGAGCTGGTCGCGCAGCACGGCGGTCACCACGCCGCTGTCGAGCCGGGTCGGGCGCGTCGGGGTCTCACCGAGCGCCGTCGCGTGGGCGGAGGAGACGACCTCGAGCAGCGCATCGGTGAGGCGCTTGTCGGTGAGCATCGCGTCGAGCACCCCTGCGAGCCGGGGGTCGCCGGCCGGGAGGCCAGCGGCCTCGACCGCACGGACGACAGCCCCTGAAAGTTGGCGGGCCACCTCGGCGCGCGCCGCAGGATCGTCCAGCACGGCGCGAGCGACACGCGACGACCGATGGGGGTCGCCGACGGTTCGCAGGAACACGAACCCCGCCCAGGCCACCGAGGCCGCGAGCAGCGCGAGGGCGGTCAGTACCCGGGACAGGATCGCCGACGGCGAGAGGGTCTTGGCCACCGTGCGTTCCGTCGGCTGCGAGCGGACGCTCCTGAGGGCTAGGCCGGCTGCCGGCGTGCGAGCAGCTTGCCGAGCCGTTTCATCCCCGAGCGGAACCCGGCTGCACCCGCCCGGGCGACGACCGGCGAAAGGATCCGGGGCACGAGCGGGACCACGACGTCTTCCCGCCATTCGACCACTGCGCCGGACCCCTCGGGACGGACGGTGAAGCCGGCGG
>JBEIFW010000089.1:0-13892 GCA_040382215.1 Acidimicrobiales bacterium | reverse complement strand
CAGCGCCGACGCCGCTGCGGGGTCGGCAGGTTCGACCGGCGCCGACGCCATACCTGCCGGTCGGCCTGGGCGGACATGATCTCGTTCCACTCCTCGCTGCGGCCGACGTCCTGCAGCCAGCCGAGATCCTCGTGTGGGTCGATACTGATCACCCCTTGGCGTTGTTCGATCAGGCGGACGAACACGGCGTTGAACCCCTCGGGGTCGCTCAGGTTCTTGAGCTCTTTCAGGCCGGACTCCTCCGACGCAGTGACCAGGCGGATGGTGGCGTAGCCGAGGAGGCGCCCCAGGGTGCTCTGGTCCCAGGCGAAGTCGGTGATGCGGCCCCACGGGATCGAGAAGTTCTCGCGACGCAGGATGCCCTGGGTGCGGATCACGCGGAAGTTGGTCATCACGTACCGCGTGTAGTGGTTGAGCAGCAGGTTGCGGACCACCCCGAAGGCGAGCGCACACCAGCCCGTGAGCAGGACCGCCGTCACGGGGTTGAACCCCCACCGGATCATGAGGGCGAGCCATCCGACGAGCAACGCGCCGACGGCGATGGTCTCGGGGTGGTCGACGACGAGGAACGCCTTGGGCGACGGCCCGTCCTGGAGGATCACGTATTCCACCTGCTCGACGCGCGTGCCCACCTTCTGGTGGACGAGCAGGCTGTCGACGATCTCTTCCGGGGTGGACAGGAAGTCACGGAAGCTGCCGTACCGCTGCCGGACCAGCAGCGCGAGCGCCAGGAGCCCCAGGGCGGCGACCAGGCAGGCGACGGCCAGCACGAAGATGGCCAGCGCAACGAGCCGCTCGGTCATGACGTCTTGCCGGACAAGCCCTTCAGGAACGTGACGAGCTGGTCGTACATCGCCTTGAGGGAGCCACCGATGGCAGCCAGGAACTCACGAGCCGATGTCGACGTCTGTTCGGGGCTCCACCAGATCAGGATCACGACGAACCCGATGAGTAGGTAGAGGGCGAGGCGTTTGACGAAGAGTGAGAGCTTCACGGGCGACCTCCGGCGCGCGAGGAGGGAGCATCCGCCCGGGGCCAGGGTAGTGCCCCGTCGAGGTCGGGACAACGACCCTGCCGGCCGGTGCTTCGCGTACGCCGGGCGGAGGCGTCAGTCGACGAGGCGGGCCGACACACCCCGGGCGACAGCGGCGAACTCCGCCATCGTGGCGTCGATGATCGACGCCACCGGTTCGACGGATTCGATCCGGCCCATCACCTGACCGCCGAGCGCGATCGCCGCCTCCATGTCGCCACCGAAGTACAGGTCGAGGGCACGGCCGAACTCGCTCATCGGGACGTGCTCCTCGCGCTCCAGACGGGTGGTGCGCTCGGTGCGCAGCGCCCGCAGGCCGGGTCGGGAGAACCGGTTGAGGAACACCGTGTCGGTCTCCGCCGCGCCGACGATCGCCTGCTTCCAGTGCTCGTGCACCGGGCTTTCCGCTGCCGACACCATGCGGGTGCCCATCTGCACCGCCTCGGCCCCGAGCGCGAAGGCTGCGGCCATCGAGCGGCCGTCGCAGATGCCACCGGCGGCGACGACGGGCACGCCCACCTTCGAGCACACCAGCGGCAGCAGCACCATCGTGGCGACGTCGCGCGGGTTCTTGAAGCCCCCACCCTCGCCCCCTTCGACCACGAGTCCGTCGACGCCGGCATCGACCGCCTTGAGCGCGGCCGCCAACGTGGGCACGACGTGGAACACGGTCAAGCCGGCCGCCTTGAGCTGCGCGGTGTACTTCGTCGGGTCGCCCGCAGAGGTGGTCACGAACCGGACGCCCTGGTCGACGACGAACTCGACGATCGCCGGATCACGCACGAACAGCTGCGCCACGTTCACGCCGAAGGGTTTGTCGGTGAGGTCCGCCATCTTGCGGATCTCCTCCCGAACGGCGTCGAGGTCGCCCGACGAGGTCTCGATGATGCCGAGGCCGCCGGCGTTGGACACCGCCGATGCAAGCTGGGCCCGTGCGATCCATCCCATCGGCGCCTGGATGATCGGATGCGTGATCCCGAGCATCTCGGTGATCCGGGTCCGCACGACGGGTTCGGTTGCGCTCATGGCTCTCCTTGGCTGCGGGCTCAGAGGTACTCGGCGGCCGCAGCCTGCACGGCGGCCACGATCGGCTCCCAGGGGGCATCGGGCTGCCTGGTCACCGTAACGAAGTCGTTGGTGCCGAACAGGTTGGTGACACCGGGAACGGCGAAGACAGCCTCGGCGAATGGTCCGGCCGCTACGGCCTCGGTCGGACCGGCGACGTTGATCATCCCCGGGAGGCGGACGTCGAGGACGAACTTCATCGCGTTCGGGTTCGGCGTCGTCGTCGGCGTGGCGGTCGCCATGCGTGCACCCTAAGGCACGCTACGGTCGGGGACGAGAACGCATCCGTGAGGGGGCCCCATGCGTGCAGCGGTGCTCGAGACCAGCCCGGGTCAGCTCGTGGTCCACGGCGACGTCGAGCACGACGGACCTGGCCCCCGCGAGGTGCTCGTGCGGGTCGCCGCGTGCGGGTTGTGCCACAGCGATCTGCACTTCATGGAGGGTCTGTACCCGACGCCGCTGCCTACCGTGCTCGGCCACGAGTGCGCCGGTGTCGTCGAGGCCGTCGGTCGGGACGTCACCTACTGCCTCCCGGGTGACCACGTGATCGCCTGCCTGTCGGCGTATTGCGGGCAGTGCACCGAATGCCTCACCGGCCGACTGTTCCTGTGCAGCGGTCGCCAGGCCATCGACCGCGGTCCCGGGGAGGCGCCACGGTTGTCGCGCCACGGCGAGGTCGTTCACCAGTTCACCCGGCTGTCGGGTCTCGCCGAAGCGATCCTCGTACACGAGAACGCGCTCGTCACGATCACCCCCGACATGCCGCTCGATCGCGCCGCGCTCATCGGGTGCGGGGTCACCACCGGCGTCGGCGCGGTGTTCCGGACCGCTGCGGTCGAACCCGGGGCGACGGTCGCGGTGATCGGCTGCGGTGGGATCGGGCTGAACGTCGTCCAGGGGGCGCGCATCGCGGGAGCACTGCGGGTCATCGCCATCGATCTCAACCCGGCCAAGCTCGAGATGGCGCAGGCGTTCGGTGCGACCGACGTCGTCGACGCCTCGACGGTCGACCCGGTCGCGGCGGTGCGGGAGCTGACCCGGGGCGGCGCGGAGTTCAGCTTCGAAGCGATCGGGTCGAAGACGGCGACCGAGCAGGCCTTCCGGATGATCCGGCCCGGCGGCACCGCCACGGTGATCGGGATGATCCCGGTCGGCACCAAGATCGAGATCCACGGCCCGGACCTGCTGCAGGCCAAGCGGTTGCAGGGGTCGATGATGGGCTCCAACCGGTTCCGGGTCGACATGCCCCGGTACGTCGATCTCTACCTGCAGGGCCGCCTGAAGCTCGACGAGCTGGTGTCGGCTCGCATCCCGCTCGAGCAGGTGAACGAGGGTTTTGCTGCGATGAAGGCCGGTTCGGTGGCCCGCAGCGTCGTCGTGTTCTGAGCGCACCCTGCGCTCAGAACACGGGTGACAACGGTTCGAGCCCCAGTAGGACGCGCCCGGCGTCGTCGATGGCGTGGGGTGACACCATGAGGTGCTGGCCGACGACGTGGATGTCGCGGAAGCAGCGAGCCAGCGGATGGTCGGCGTCACTCATCGCCGTGCCGGCGCTCTCGTAGAGGCCGGTCACGGCGCGAGCGCAGGCTTCGACGGCGTGGGAGCACGCCAGGCGGACCAGCGCCTGCTGGCGGGTGTCGGGGCGGCCACCGGCGACCACCGTGTCCCAGACGGAACCCACGGCGTCGGCGACGAACCCGCGAGCGCCGCCGAGGGCGGCCTCGGCATCGGCGAGGGCCCGCTGTGCCCGGGGTCGTTCGGCCAGCGGGGCCCTCGAGAACCGGGGCACGCGGCTGGTTGCCAGCTCGACGAAGTGGTCGATCGCCGCCCGGGTGATGCCGGTGGCGACCCCGACCTTGTTGTAGGCGAGCCGGCTCGTGACCGGCAGCGCCGCCAGCGCACCACCCCGGCCGGGCCGGACCGCTCGGGTGCGGGTGACGTGGGAGTCGGGCACGAACGTCCCCGACGTCACCACGTCGTGGCTGCCCGATCCCCGCAATCCCGGCGCGTTCCAGGTGGGGTCGACGTCGTAGGCCGAGCGGGGCAGGAGCACCTCGAGCACGTCGCGGGTGGGCTCGCCGGCACCGTCGACCACGACGCACTGGGCCCAGAACCAATCGGCCCGCTGCGCCCCGCTCGCGAAGGGCCACCGGCCGTCGACGACGAACCCGCCGGGCACGGCCCGGGCCCGGCCCTGGGGGTTGAGCGCCCCGCAGATCACCACGTCGGGGTGGTCGGCGACGACGGCGCGCGCCGTGTCGGCGGCCAGGTGCATGGCGCCGATGCCCGTGGTCTCCATGCCGATCATCAGCACCCACCCCGTCGCCCCATCGGCCTGCGCCACGGCGTCGATGACGGCGATCGAGGTGAGCGGATCGCACGCCGGGCCCCCGAGCTCGCCGGGCACGCCGGTGGCGAACAACCCGGCCCCGGCCAGCGCCCGCACGACGTCGGGATCGGGTCCGGCAGCCCGCTCGGCGGCGGCGGCCCGCTCGCGCACGAGCGGCTGCAGGTGGTGGGCCCGGGTCAGCAGCGGGTGCGTCGTCCCCATGGTCGCAGTCTGGCGCACGGTAGTCCCTCGATCATCAGGAATCGGTCTGCCGGCAGAGGAGACGTCAACTTTGCACGCCCGAGGCCGACGAGAAAGCTCGCAGCGTCGCCCCGGTGGCGACGAGTGGGAGGTCGGACGTGCTCGGAATGGTGAACAAGGCGATCGAGGACCTGGCGATCAGCATCGGCGGTCCGCAGGCATGGGACGCGATCCGGGCCAAGGCAGGGGTCGACGTGGTCGCCTTCGTCAGCTCGGCCAGCTACGACGACGACGTCACCTATCGCCTCGTCGGTGCGGCGAGCGAAGTCTTCGGGCTTCCCCCGGAAGCCGTGCTCGAGGCGTTCGGCAAGCACTGGATCCTCTACACCGGTCGCGAGGGATACGGCGCGCTGCTCACGGCGACCGGCTCGACCGTGCCGGAGTTCCTGCGCAACCTCGACGCCATGCACGCCCGGGTGGCGCTCACCTTCCCCGGCCTCATGCTGCCGACGTTCGAGATGGACGAGCTCGACGACCGCCGGACCGAGGTGTGCTATCGGTCGGAGCGGGCGGGTCTCGCCCCGATGGTGCTCGGCCTGCTCAAGGGTCTCGGCACCTTGCTCGATCAGGACGTCGAGGTTGCCCACGTCGGGTCGGCTCCGGGCGAGGACCGTTTCCTCGTGACGCTCGCCGCATGAACCGGGCTGTAGTCGCCGCCGCGGAGGCGTCGAGCGACGCTGCATGGGTGCTCGACGAGCTGTTCCCGTTCCACGTCGTCCTCGACGACACGGGCGCCGTTCGTCGCCACGGGCGCTCGGCGGCGCGGTTGTGTGCCGGCATGCGGGAGGGGGACGCGATCACGACCCACCTCCGGCTGGTGTCGCCCGGTGGCCCTGTCACCGTCGAGCGGCTGCGCCGGGCACAGGGCCGGTTGGTGGTGTTCCACACGATGGCTGGGGTTGTGGTGCGCGGCCAGGTACTCGTGGGGTCCGACACCGTGACGATCGTCGGCAGCCCGTGGTTCACCGAGCCCGAGGCGATCGCCGGCGCCGGGTTGACGATCGCCGACTTCGCCCCGCACGACCCGACGCCGGACTTCCTGTTCGTCGTCCAGCAGCAGTCCACCGCACTCGCCGACACCCGCCGGCTCGCGGAACGGCTCGAGCAGATGGACGCCGAGCGCCGTCGGCTCGAGGAGGCCGAGCGGGCGCTCGCCCGCGATCTCAACGCCCTACCGGACCTGATGCTGCGCCTCGACGCCGCCGGGACGGTGCTCGACTACCGGGGATCGACCTCGTTCTCGGACCCCGACGATTCGACCGAGGTCCTCGGCCGCGACGTGTTCGAGCTGTTTCCCGGCATGCAGGAGCACCTGCGCGGCGCCATGGTCCGCACCTTTCAGTCGTCGACCACGCAGTCGTTCGAGTACGTCGCCGGATCGAGCGAGCGTCCCGAGTACTTCGAGGCGCGCATCGTGCGGTGCTCGCCCGCGGACGCGCTGCTGCTCGTGCGCGACGTCACCGACCGTCGCTCGCTCGAGCACCAGCTCGCCCACCAGGCCTTCCACGACACGCTGACCGGCTTGCCGAACCGGGCCCGGTTCCAGGACCGCCTCCGCGAGGCCGTCGTCGACTCGCGCGCCGGCATGGCCGTGTTGTTCGTCGACCTCGACGATTTCAAACAGATCAACGACACCCTCGGGCACGCCGCCGGCGACGAGATGCTCATGGCCGCCGCAGAGCGACTACGCGGCTGCGTGCGCCCTGCGGACCTCGTGGCGCGCCTCGGTGGCGACGAGTTCGCCCTCCTGCTCGCCGGGGTCGATCACCACATCGCCGGCGAGGTGGCCGCAAGGCTCGTCGACGTCCTGTCCGAGCCGCTCGTCATCGACGGGCGCCCGATGCGGGTCGGTGCGAGCATCGGGGTGGTGCTGGCCGAGGTGTGCGTCGACGAGGTCGATGGCTACGCCGAGGAGTTGCTGCGCAGCGCCGACGTGGCGATGTACTGGGCGAAGGCGTCCGGGAAGGGGCGGATCGCGTTCTTCGACCCGGCCATGGACGAGCGCATCCTGGCGCGCCTGCAGGTCGAGTCCGCGTTGCGCACCGCGATCGCCGAGCAGCAGTTCGTCGTCCACTACCAGCCGATCGTCGGGCTCGAGCGCGGCCGGGTGGTCGGGGTCGAGGCGCTGGTTCGGTGGGACCGGCCGGGGGAGTGCATGGTGCCGCCGGCCGAGTTCATCCCGCTCGCCGAGCAGACCGGGCTGATCGGCCCGATCGGTGATTACGTCCTGCGCACGGCATGCGCGCAGGTGCGGGCCTGGGACGAGGCGTTCCCGGAGCGCGAACCGCTCGAGCTCAGCGTCAACCTCTCGGCGGTCCAACTGCTCGACCCGGCGATCGTCGAGCTGGTCGCCACCGTGCTCGCCGAGACCGGCCTGCCCGCCGAGCGTCTCACCGTCGAGATCACCGAGACTGCGTTGATCAGCGAGACCGAGCGGGTCCGCGTCGTCGTCGAAGGACTCGCCGAGCTCGGGGTGCGCCTCGCCCTCGACGACTTCGGCACCGGGTTCTCCTCGCTCAGCCACCTGCGCGAGTTCCCGATCGACCAGATCAAGATCGACCGGCTGTTCATCTCGAGCATGTTCGAGGAGGGCGCGAACGGGGCGATTGCGGCGGCGCTGCTCGGCATGAGCCGGGTGCTGCGCGTCGGCGTCGTCGCCGAAGGGGTCGAGGAGGCCGAGCAGGTCACCGCCCTGCAGCAGCTCGGCTGCCCGTCGGCGCAGGGGTACTACTTCGCCGAGCCGATGGACGCCCGGAACCTCGCCGAGATCCTCCGGGCCGATCCGAAGGTCACGATGCCACCGTCGTGACCCGGCCGGGTCGGCTCGCCACGGCCACGCCCACGAGGACGCCGACCAACCCCACTGAACCGGCGACCCCCAAGTGCTCGCCGAGCAGCGTCACGCCCAGCAGGGTGGCCACGACGGGTTCGACGAGGGTGATCGTCATCGTCAGGCCGAGCGGCAGGGAACCGACCCCGCGTCCGAACAACACATAGGACAACCCGATCGTGACGATGCTCAGGTGCGCCACGATCGCGAGCGGGCCGGGGCCTCGCAGCCAGCCCAGGCCGTCGAACGCGACGATCGGGGCGAGCGCCAGCCCGGCCGTCAAGAAGACGTGGGACATCGCTCGGCTCGAGGGGCAGCCGGCGCGCACCAGCCGCCCGGCGGCGAGGGCGTAGACGGCGTAGGAGACCCCAGCGCCGGCCGCCGCGGCGAGCCCGATCGGGTCGAGGTCGACCGAGCCGCCCCGCAGGGTCAGCGCGGCCATACCGGCGACGGCCAGCGCCGTGCCCGCCGACCAGGCCCGGCTCGGCCGCTGGTGCTCGACGAAGGCTGCGAGCACCCCGCCGGCGACCGGAGCGGAGCCGATGGCGACGACCGTGCCGATCGCGACCCCGGTGCGCTCGGTGCCCAGGAAGAACGTGAACTGGTACGCCGCGACGCCGGCTGCCCCGAGCGCCACCCACGGCCAGGCCGCTCGGGTCGGCCGGCGCCAGCGCCCCTCGGTGAGGACGGACACGACGACGAGGGTGATCCCGCCGCCGATCAGGCGCACGGCGGCGACGACCGCAGTGCCCACCCCGTCGGGTAGGTAGGTCCGAGCGGTACCTGCGGTGCCCCACAGCGCCGCTGCCGCAGCAACGGCGGCGAGTGCCCGGCGTCGGCTCAGTGGCTGCCGCCGAGGTACGCGGCCTTCACCGACTCGTCGTCGAGCAGGTCGGCACCGAGGCCTTCCTTCACGACCCGGCCGGTCTCCAGCACGTAGGCGCGGTGGGCCCGCCGCAGGGCCTGCGCAGCGTTCTGCTCGACGAGCAGGACCGTGGTGCCTTGCTGGTTGATCTCGGTGATGATCGAGAAGATCTGCGCGATCAACATCGGCGCGAGGCCCATCGAGGGCTCATCGAGCAGCAGCACCCGCGGGCGGGCCATGAGCGCTCTACCGATGGCCAGCATCTGCTGCTCGCCGCCCGACATCGACCCGCCGGCTTGGGTGCGCCGCTCCGCCAAACGCGGAAACAGCGCGAACACCCGGTCGAGGTCGGCCTGCTTGGCGGCGGACCGGGCGTCCTTGCGGACGTAGCAGCCCATCTCGAGGTTCTCGAGCACGTTCATGCCGGGGAAGATCCCGCGACCCTCCGGGGCCTGGCAGATGCCCATCTGGACCCGCTTGTGGGCCGGGACCCGGGTGATGTCCTGCCCGTCGAAGAGCACCCGACCGGCGGCGACGGGTCGCACACCGGAGATCGTCTTCATCGTCGTGGTCTTGCCGGCTCCGTTCGCCCCGATGAGGGTGACGACCTCCCCTTCATCGACCGTGAACGAGATCCCCTTGATGGCTTGGATGCGGCCGTAGAAGACCTCGAGGTCCTGCACCTCGAGCAGCGCCATCACGCCACCTCCTCGTCGGGGGCCCCGAGGTAGGCCGCGATGACGGCCGGGTCGGCCTGGATCTCGGCAGGCGAACCTTCGGCGATCTTGCGCCCGAAGTCGAGCACCACGATCCGGTCGGTCACGTTCATCACCAGGCTCATGTCGTGCTCGATCAACAGCACGGTGTAGCCCTGGGCTCGGATGGTGCGGATCAGCTCCATCAATTGCTGCTTCTCCGCCGGGTTGAACCCGGCGGCGGGCTCGTCGAGGCAGAGCAGTTTCGGTCCCGTCGCAAGCGCCCGAGCGATCTCGAGGCGGCGCTGGTAGCCGTACGGGAGGTTACGCGCCAGGTCGTCGCCTCGATCGGCGATGCCCATGAACTCCAGCAGCTCCCGCGCCCGTGCCGTGCCGTCAGCCTGCTCGCGCCGGTACACCGGCAGGTGGAGCATGGCGGCGAGGGCGCCGGCGCGGTGGTGGGCGTCGCCGCCGACCATCACGTTCTCAAGCGCCGTCATCTCCGGGAACAGCCGGATGTTCTGGAACGTCCGGGCGATCCCGCGCTTGGTGATCTGGTAACGCTTCAACCCCTTCAGCGACCGACCGTCGAAGTGGACGTCGCCGGCGGTGGCCTCGTACACGCCGGTCACGACGTTGAAGCAGGTGGTCTTGCCGGCCCCGTTCGGGCCGATCAGGCCGAGGATCTCGCCGTTGTCGATGTGGAACGACACGTCGTCCAGGGCGGTGACGCCACCGAAGCGCATCGTGACGTGGTCGATGGCCATCAATCGCTCAGGCATGCCGAGTGCCTCCCTCGTGCGGTTCGACCGCTTCGGCCAGGTCGCTGCCCGCCACACCGGGGAAATCCGGTCGGTCCTGCGGGTTGGCGAGCTCTCGACGTCGGCGCCGGGACCCGATCAGGCCTTGCGGCCGGAACACCATGATGAACACGAGGACGATGCCGAACCAGAAGTAGCGGGACTCCTTGAGGAACCGGAAGCGCTCCGGGAGATACGAGACCAGCACCCCGCCGACGATCGCTCCCGTGATCGAGCCTGAGCCGCCGAGCACGACGGCGGCCAGGAACAGGATCGAGAGCTGGATGTCGAACGTGGTCGGGTAGATGAGGCCGTTCTTCCCGGCGAACAACACGCCGGCCAGCCCGCCGATCGCCGCGCCGATGGCGAAGGCCAGGAGCTTGAACTTGAACGTGGGTACGCCCATCAGTTCGGCCGCGTCCTCGTCCTCCCGGATCGCCGTCCAGGCTCTGCCCACCCGGCTGTTCACCAAGCGGCGCAACAGGAACACCACGCCGATGGTGATCGTGAGGTAGAGCCAGTAGTACGGGTCGGTGTTGATGACGTCGAATTCCCACTGGTCGAACACCGGGCGCTTGATGTTCGAGATCCCCTCGGCGGCGCCGAGCCAGTCGACGTTCTTGGCGACGATCCGGATGATCTCGCCGAACCCGAGGGTGACGATCGCCAGATAGTCACCGCGCAACCGCAGCGTCGGCGAGCCGAGGATCACGCCGGCGAGCATGGTGACCAGCACGGCCACCGGGAGGCTTGCGATCCACGGCCACGATGCGTGCTTCGAGGTGAGCACGCCGCACACGTAGGCGCCGACGGCGTAGAACCCGGCGTAGCCCAGGTCGAGCATGCCGGCCATGCCGACGACGACGTTGAGGCCCAGCGCGACGAGCACGTAGAGCACGATCGTGCCGCCGAGGACCGAGGAGAAGTTGACCCCGGGCTCCGTCGTGATGATCGGCGGGTTGATCACCGGAAGGAGGTAGAGCAGCGCGATCCCGATCGCGCCGATCGCCCAGCGGACCGGCTTGGGCTGGCGGGCCCATGCGCGGCGCAGGGGGGCGAACAGGTCGGACCAGAAGCGCCGGATGGGGCGGACGAGGTTCTGGAACTCGGCGGTGAGGTTCATGCCCGAGCCCTCCCAAGGGTCTCGCCGAGCAGGCCCGACGGGCGGAACATCAGCACCGAGACCAGCACGACGAAGGCGATCACATCGGTCCAGCGGCCGCCGAACAGGCCGGCCCCCCACAGTTCGACCACCCCGAGGGTGATCCCGCCGAGCAGGGCGCCTTTGATGTTGCCGATGCCACCGAGGACGGCGGCCGTGAACGACTTCACGCCGAGCACGAAGCCGGTGTCGTAGCGGGCGGCACCCCGGAACAGTTCGAACAAGAACGCAGCCCCGCCCGCCATGAGGCCGCCGAGGAGGAACGTGATGAAGATGATCCGATCCGTGTTCACCCCCATCAGCCGGGCGGTCTCGGCGTCCTGGGCGACGGCCCGGATCCCCCGGCCCGTCCGGGTGCGCGACACGAACGTGGTCAGCAGGACCATCATCACCACTGCGCCCACGATCGCGATGAACCGGACGTTGGTCATGTCGGCGCCGAAGACCGTGAACAGCACGTCCTTTTCGTTCAGCACGAACGGCAGGCCGTATTCCTCACGGCCCTTGGCGCCGAACAGGGCCACGGCCTCGGCGATGGCGAAGCTCGCCCCGATCGCCGAGATGAGGAATACGAGCCGCGGCGCGTTGCGCTTCCTCAGAGGCCGGTAGGCGATGCGCTCGAGGGTGACGGCTGCAGTGGCGGAGATGGCCATCGACACCACGAGGCACAGCGCCAGGATGCCGATGAGTTCGACGCCGCTCTTGTAGGGGTTGTCGCCGTTGATGCGGTCGATCCCGAGGGCCCACAGGGTGGCGAACGAACCGAAGCACCCGAGCATGAAGATCTCGGAATGCGCAAAGTTGATCAGGCGTAGCACGCCGTACACGAGTGTGTAGCCGAGGGCTATGAGGGCGTAGATCGCCCCGAGTGACAGACCGTTCATGGTGTTCTGCCAGAACGTGTCGACGAAGTTGTTCCAGTCCATCCGCCCCCCGGTGGGTACGGGGAAGGGTCGGGAGCAGCGCCCCCGACCCTTCCCGTGGTTCCAGTCGTCGTTGCCGTGACCGGCAGGGTTACTTGATGATGCCCTTGCCGACGAGCTTGCCGCCCTCGACGGCCGTGAAGTACACGGCGTCGCCGGCGATCTCACCGTCGGGCAGGAACTTCAACTGCTTGGTGATGCCCGGCTTGTCGTAGGTGGCGATGAAGGCGTTGATGTCGGCGCGCGTTACCTTGCCGGCGGCGATGGCATCGAGGAACACCGTCGCCACGTCGTAGGCCTCCGGGGAGTACAGCGCCGGCGGCTTCTTGTAGGCCGCCTGGTAGGCGTCAGCGAACGCCTTCGGAGTGGCGTCCGGCGGCAGGCCCGTCGCCGTGAGGAGCGAGCCCTCTGCGTCGGAGCCGGCGTTCTTGATGAACGCCTCGTCGAGCACGCCGTCACCGGCGACGAAGACGGCCTTCACGCCGGCGGCCCGCAGCTGCTTGACCAGCTTGGCGGCCTCGGCGTAGTACCCGCCGTAGAAGACGTAGTCGACGTTGGCGGCCTTCATCTTGTTGACGGCTGCGCCGTAGTCGGCAGCCTTCGGGTCGATCGCGTCGGACGAGGTGGCGAGCGCACCGAGTTCCTTGCGGACCGTGTCGGCGAGGCCCTTGCCGTACTCCGAGCCGTCGTCGATCACACCGACGGCCTTGGCGCCCTTGGACTTGAGCAGCTTGACCACACCGGGGGCCTGCTTGTCGTCGTTGGCGAGGATGCGGTGGAACGTCTTCCAGCCGTTGGTCTGCAGCTTGGCGTTGGTGGCGCCGGGCGTGATCATCGGCAGGGTGGCGGCCTCGAACTTCGGCATCGTGGCCTTGGTCTCGCCGGAGAAGCCGGGGCCGATGAGGGCCACGATCGACTTGTCCTGCACGATCGAGTCGGCGAGCGGGGTGGCCTTGTCGGGCGCGCCCTGCGAGTCGAACTTCTTGATCTCGATCTTGCAGTCCGGGTTGGCCTTGTTGAACTCGTCGACCTTGAGCTGCGCCCCGTCGACCATGTTCTGCCCGAGCGCACCCGCATCGCCGGTGAGCGCACCGAGGAAGCCCAGGGCGATGCCCGAGCACTTGACGCCGCCGCCGGCCGGCTTGACCGTGGTGGCGCCGGCCTTGGTGGTGGTGGCACCGGAGGCCGAGTCGTCGTCGCCGCAGCCTGCGGCGATCAGGGCCACACCGGCGAGCAACGCCGTGGCCGTGGTGAACTTCCGCATGGGTGGGTCTCCCTTGCTTGTCGGACGGAGCGACGACCGTGCCGCTCCTAAGCCGAGGGAGACTAGTGGCCCAATTCGCACCAACCGGACACCGGGCCCGCACGCTGTTGTCGGTATCGAGATCTCCGGCTGCGTGCCGTGGCACGCTCGGGGCCGATGGCCCACGACCCCACACGCAGGGTGCCACCCGTAGCGCGCATCGTGCAGACGGTGGACTACCACACGGCCGGCGAGCCGTTCCGGATCGTCACCGGCGGCGTACCGGAGCTGCGGGGGGCCACGGTGCTCGACCGGCGCAGCGATGCCCGGCACCGGCTCGACGACATCCGGGCGTTCCTGGTGAACGAGCCCCGCGGGCACGCCGACATGTACGGCGGATTCGTGACCGCACCCGATCCCGGCGAGCCTGCCGGCGATGCCGTCGCAGCCCTCGGCGTCGTGTTCTTCCACAAGGACGGGTTCTCGACCGCCTGTGGCCACGGAACGATCGCCCTGGCCACGTGGGCGCTCGAGACCGGAGTCGTGCCGGCGGCGTCGCCGCTGACCCGGTTGGCGGTCGACGTGCCGTCGGGCCGGCTTGCCGTCGAGGCCGACGTCGGCGCCGACGGCCGGGTCGGTGAGGTGCGCTTCACCAACGTCGCGTCGTGGGTGGCCGCGCTCTCGCT